>DASRTK010000487.1:0-2070 GCA_035655975.1 Rudaea sp. | reverse complement strand
GCAAGCTGCATCTCGACGAAAAGAAGTGGACACCGGTTGTCGACACCACGTTGAAGGAACCGCGCGCGACAGTGCTGATCCCCGGCCAGCGCGTGCGCTATCTCGCCGAAATCGCCGAGCAGGGCCGCGGCATCAATTCGAGCATCGGCAGGCAGGCCGAAGCGGCGAATCGCGCGCAGACGTTTTGGCAGACGCTGAAGGAACTCGAAGATCACAAGCTGCCGCGCGAGCTTGACCTGTACCCTCCCGAAGACCTGCTCCACACCTCTCCCCTTGTGGGAGAGGTCGCCGCGCGCAGCGCGGCGGGAGAGGGGATGGCGCCGAAGGCGCCTGCCAACCGCAGCACTCACGCCAGCGCAACCGGCGCCCACGTCGTGTTCGACACCGAAGGCGAAGCCGCCTTCTGGGAAACCAACGACATCCGCGGCCTCGACCGCTCCTTGCTCACCCTGCGCCAAAAATACAACGACGCCGTCAAAGCCCTCTCGAGCGACGCGATCAACCTGCTACGTGAGTGGCCAAGCCGCCTGAAGTCCATCACCGCGCCGCATTATCTCTACGAAGTGCGCGGCAAGCCCGTCGAAGGCAACAACTACGTCGAATCGATGTCGCACCAGCAGGTGCCGAAGATCGCCGCGCCGACCTACACGAGCTGGGGCGAGCTGCTCACGTTCCTGATGAAGGAAAACCTGCCGGGCGCGTATCCGTACACCGGCGGCATCTATCCGTACCGCCGCACCGGCGAAGATCCGCTGCGCATGTTCGCCGGCGAAGGCACGCCAGAGCGCACGAACCGGCGCTTCCATTACCTGTCGCAGGGCCAGAAGTCCACGCGCCTGTCGACCGCGTTCGACTCGGTCACGCTGTACGGCGAAGACCCGCATCCGCGCCCGGACATCTACGGCAAGATCGGCAACTCCGGCGTCAACGTGCCGACGCTCGACGACATGAAGAAGCTGTACTCCGGCTTCGACCTGTCGTCGCCGAGCACGTCGGTGTCGATGACGATCAACGGCCCGGCGCCGATCATCCTGGCGATGTTCATGAACACCGCGGTCGACCAGCAGGTCGAACGCCATCTGCGCGAAGACGCCAAGCGCTGGGACGAAGCCCAGGCAAAAATCGCAAAACTATACGAAGGTAAAAAGAGGCCCACCTACACCGGCGAGCTTCCAACAGGCCACGACGGCCTCGGCCTCGGCCTGCTCGGCGTGACCGGCGACCAGCTCGTCGATGCCGAAACCTACGCGAAGATCAAGGCAGCGACCTTGTCGGCCGTGCGCGGCACCGTGCAAGCCGACATCCTCAAGGAAGACCAGGCGCAGAACACCTGCATCTTCAGCACCGAGTTCGCGCTGCGCATGATGGGCGACATCCAGCAGTACTTCGTCGACAACAAGGTGCGCAACTTCTATTCGGTGTCGATCTCCGGCTATCACATCGCCGAAGCCGGCGCGAACCCGATCTCGCAGCTCGCGTTCACGCTGAGCAACGGCTTCACGATCGTCGAGTACTACCTCGCGCGCGGCATGGACATCGACGCGTTCGCGCCGAACCTGTCGTTCTTCTTCTCCAACGGCATGGACCCGGAATACAGCGTCATCGGCCGCGTCGCGCGGCGCATCTGGGCGCGCGCGATGCGCGAGCGCTACGGCGCCAGCCCGCGCAGCCAGATGATGAAGTACCACATCCAGACCTCGGGCCGCTCGCTGCACGCGCAGGAAATCCAGTTCAACGACATCCGCACAACCTTGCAGGCGCTGTACGCGCTGTTCGACAACTGCAACAGCCTGCACACGAACGCCTACGACGAAGCGATCACCACGCCGACCGAGGAATCGGTGCGCCGCGCGGTCGCGATCCAGCTGATCATCAACCGCGAGCTTGGCCTGAACTTCTGCGAGAACCCGTGGCAGGGCAGCTTCATCATCGACAAGCTGACCGACATCGTCGAGGAAGCCGTGTACAAGGAATTCGAAGCGATCAGCGAGCGCGGCGGCGTGCTCGGCGCGATGGACACGATGTACCAGCGCGGCAAGATCCAGGAAGAGTCGATGTACTACGAGCACA
>DASRTK010000486.1:0-2394 GCA_035655975.1 Rudaea sp. | reverse complement strand
TCGTGCGCAGCGGCGCGCGCTATATTGCCGTCGGCGCGCGTGGCGACGTGTTGCTCTCGGACGACGGCCGCGACTGGCGCCAGGTCGAGGTACCGACGCGCGCGACGCTCACCGCTGTCTGCGCGGTCGACGCGAACGTTTGGGCAGTCGGCCACGACGGCATGATCCTGCACAGCGGTGACGGCGGCGAACACTGGACGATCCAGCGCAAGGATCCGTGGAAGCCGGCCAATGTCGGCGGCGAACCGACCGAGGGGGCTCCGCTGCTCGACGTGTTGTTCGTCGATGCGCGCCGTGGCTTCGCCATCGGCGCCTATAGCCTGGCGCTGCACACGGCGGACGGCGGCGAGACTTGGCAGCCGATGACAGTGGCGGACAAGCCCAAAGACGGCGCCGACGACGAAATCGAGGACGATCCGGCCGACAAGGCCGGCAAGAAGGGCACGTTCACGGCCGAACAGCTCAAGGTCGGCCAGGAAGCCACGCCGCATCTCAACGCGATCGCGCGCACCGGTAGCGGCGCATTGTTGATCGTCGGCGAGCGTGGCAGCGCGTTCCGTTCGCGCGACCAGGGTGCGACCTGGCAGCGCCAGCAACTGCCTTACGACGGTTCGATGTTCGGCGTCATCGGTTACGAAGGCGACCACGTGCTTGCCTTCGGCCTGCGTGGGCATGCTTATGAATCCAGCGATCTTGGCGAGCACTGGAACCAGGTGAAGACCGGTACAGAACTCAGTCTCATGGGTGGCGCGGCCACGGCCGACGGCGGTGCTGCGATCGTCGGTGCAAACGGCGTCGTGCTGGTGCGCAGCAAGGGCGGCGAGCCGTTGCGCACGCTGGTCGACCAGTCGGCCGGAATCATCTCGGCGGTGTTGCCGCTCGACCAGGGGGCGGCGCTGCTGCTTGCGGGCGAGAACGGCGCCAGCGTCTACGAGCCGCATCAATAGTCTGGTATGCAAATGATTGAACATCCTGTCCAACATTTGCGCGCCGAGTCCGGTACATGCCCGGACTCGGCTACGCCGCGGCCGCGGCGACGGCCCATCCATGGGCCGTTTATCGAACCGGTAACCCGTCTAACATTCAAGCTGCCGGTTCGATAGATCATGGCCACGACGAATACCGCCCACGAACCCAATGCCTTCGAGCGTGTCGCCCAGCGCCTGATTTTCAACAACCGCATGGTCGTCCTGATCGTGTTCGCGCTGATCACCGCGGCGATGGCGTTCTTCGCCTCGCAGCTGCGCGTTGACGCGGGATTCAAGAAGATGATCCCGCTGCAACACGAGTACATGCGCACGTTCCTCGACTACGAAAAGGAATTCGGCGGCGCCAACCGCATCCTGATCGCGGTCATGGACAAGAACGGCGACATGTTCAACCAGCCGTTCTTCCAGACGATGGAGAAGATCACCCAGGACGCCAAGACGATCGACAGCGTCGACTCCGCGCGCGTCAGTTCGATCTTCACGCCGAACGTGCGCTTCGTCGAAGTCGTCGAGGACGGCTTTGCCGGCGGTAACGTGATCCCGCAGAACTACACGCCGAACCGGGAAGGTTTCAAGTCGACGCCCGAGCAGTTCGCAACGATCAAGGCGAACATCGACAAGGCTAACATCGTCGGCCGGCTCGTCGCCAAGGATTTTTCCGGGGCGATGGTCTGGGTCGACCTCGTGCCCGAGGATCCGGCTCGCGGCGTCAAGGTCGACTACAACAAGATCGCCGGCCAGCTCGACGCGATCCGCGCCAAATACGAAAACGAACAGACTTCCGTTGCCATCATCGGCTTCGCCAAGATGGTCGGCGACATCAGCAACGGCGCCAAGTCGGTGATGCTGTTCTTCCTCGTGACGGTGGCCCTGACCTGGTTCCTGCTGTTCCTGTATTCGATGTCGATCAAGCTGGCATCGCTGACCGTCGCGGCAGCGCTGGTGGCGGTCGTCTGGATGCTCGGCGCGCTGCACCTGCTCGGGTTCGGCATCGATCCGATGAACATGCTGACGCCGTTCCTGATATTCGCGATCGCGGTCAGTCACGGCGAACAGATGATCAACCGCTTCCGCGGCGAGATCTTCTTCGGCGGCCTCGAGCAGGGTTCGGTGCAGCAGTTGCGCGTGCGCGCCAAGTTTGCCGTTGGCCCGCTGGTCGCGGCCCAGCGCAGTTTCCAGGCGTTGCTCGTGCCCGGTTCCGTGGCCCTGGTCGCCGGCTGCATCGGCTTCGCCACGATCCTGATCATTCCGGTACGCATCATCTTCGAACTGGCGGTCACGGCCACGATCGGTGTTGCGTTGACGATACTCACCGACCTGATCCTGCTGCCGGTGCTGCTGAGTTACACGAAGCTGCGCAACCTGGAGAAGAAGCGCGCCTATCGCCTGCGCCAGCTCACCCAGT
>DASRTK010000485.1:0-2502 GCA_035655975.1 Rudaea sp. | reverse complement strand
GGCCGAGCCGCGTGCGCAACGCCGCGACGTTGACGCCGCTCTGCGCCAACAGCGGCGTCGTCGAGCCGCCCTGCTGGTCGAGCAACGCGGTCATCAGGTGCACCGGCTCGAGCATGTTGTGATCGCGCCCGACGGCGAGCGACTGGGCATCGGCCAGCGCCTGCTGAAAACGCGAAGTCAGTTTGTCCATTCGCATTGAAGACACCCAGGAAAAATTTGCGGCGTATGCCGCGAGATGGTCCGTCTATGCGGGCTACAGTCCGGTGATTCAAGTCAACCTAACGCGAAGTGCGCGGCAAACGGTCCTCACCTCTCCCCTTGTGGGAGAGGTCGACGCGCGAAGCGCGGCGGGAGAGGGGATGGCGGCGAAGCCGCCGACTCCGTCGGCGGCCTCTCTCGGCCATCCGTGGCCTCCGAGGCACTGGCTCCTGCCCGGCGTCACCCTCTCCCCAACCCCTCCCCCATCAAGGGGGAGGGGCTTGAAATGCACGACAGCGGAAAGAACATTAAGCCAGCCATGCCGATCTACGAATTCGAATGCCTTACCTGCGCCGAGCGCTTTGACCGCCTGCAGAAACTCAGCGATCCGGATCCGGATTCCTGCCCGCACTGCGGCGCCACCGGCGTGCGTCGGCGCCTGACCGCACCGTCGTTTCGACTTTCGGGCAGCGGTTGGTACGAAACCGACTTCAAGAAAGACGGTGACAAGAAACGCAATCTCGTCGACAAGGTCGAGCCGGCCAAGGGCGACGCCGCACCGGCCAAGGCTGCCGAAGGTGCGCCGTCGAAATCGGGCGAATCGAAAAGCACGGACAAGCCTGCCGCAACGGCGAGTCCCACGCCTGCGCCTGCGACGACGCCAGCTTCCCCATCCAAGTAGCGAGTTGCGCTGACCGCCTCGCCGGATAACCGCTGAACGGTTTCCTTCCGGTATCTGTCGGGCACATGAACGGCTGGCGCATGCACCTGCCGTTTTCCAGCTTCCGATCCTTTAGACTTTCTCCAGGGTCAAAACGGGAGAGAGCATCATGAGTTTACGTTGGCTGGCTTTGGTTTCGCTTTTCGTCGTTTTTCTGATTCCGACCTCAGTGCTTCGCGCCCAAGGCTATGGCGGTGGCGACGCCGTGGAATGTGTAAGCCACAATTTCAGCTACGCACGCTGCGACGTGCCATGGCGCGATGCGCGACTGGTCCGGCAGTTGTCGGACACGGCCTGCATCCGCGGCCAGAACTGGGGCATGGACCGCGGTGGGTTGTGGGTTGACCGCGGCTGCGGCGGACGTTTCATCGCCGCGGGCGGTTATCATGTTGGCGGTCATGGCGGCGGCTGGCAACCAGGTCCAGGCTGGGATTCGCGCTTCGTCGTCGGCTGCGCGAGCGAGGACTATCGCTATCGATTCTGCTCGGTCGACCTCGGTGGCGCAGGCCGCGCCTATGTGAGCCGCAAGATATCCGGCGCCGCATGCGTCGAGGGCCGCACCTGGGGCTGGAATCGGGCCGGTATCTGGGTTGACCAGGGCTGCGCTGCCGAGTTTACGATCGATCGGCGCTGGCGTTGATCTAGTCCCGCCCGTCCATCGCGACGGCAAAATGATTCGAACGCCCGCCGCAATGGCGGGCGTTTTAGTTTGCAGTGCAGCAAAATCCTTCGTACGATGCGCGGCTGGGCTGCGCGGTTCTATTTTTTCGCACGCCTATTTTAGTTTGTCATCCCCGCGAAAGCGGGGATCCATTTTGATCAGCAGAAAAATGGATTCCCGCTTTCGCGGGAATGACGGAGTTTCTTGGCGTCCGAGTCCGGTTTCCAGCGATTGGTTCGCGCAACTATTGGTTTGAGTGGGAGTTGTTTGCATGCGTACGCACTACTGTGGCCTCGTCGACGAGGCGCTGATCGACCGCGAAGTGATCCTGTGCGGCTGGGTCGACACGCGCCGCGATCACGGCGGCGTGATCTTCGTCGACTTACGCGACCACGAGGGCATCGTTCAGGTCGTCGTCGAGCCCGATAATGCGGCCGCATTCGCCGCTGCCGAAGCCGTGCGCTACGAGTTCTGCATGCGCATCCACGGAACCGTGCGTGCCCGTCCGGCCAGCCAGGTCAACGAGCGGTTGGGCACCGGCAGGATCGAGGTCGTCGCCGCAACTGTCGAAGTGCTGAACGCGTCGGCGCCGCTGCCGTTCATGCTCGGCGACAGCGCCGGCGATGAATCGCGCATGCGCTGGCGCTATCTCGACCTGCGCCGTCCGGAGATGCAGCGCAAGATGCGCATGCGCACGCGGCTGGTTGCCGCGATCCGCCGCTATCTCGACGACCGCGGCTTCCAGGACATCGAAACGCCGATCCTGACCAAGGCGACGCCCGAAGGCGCGCGCGACTTCCTGGTGCCGAGCCGCGTCCATCCCGGCGAGTTCTACGCGTTGCCGCAATCGCCGCAGCTGTTCAAGCAGATCCTGATGATGGCGGGATTCGACCGCTACTATCAGATCGCGCGCTGTTTCCGC
>DASRTK010000484.1:0-2335 GCA_035655975.1 Rudaea sp. | reverse complement strand
ACGATGCCGTGCTTGTGGATCTTGCGGTAGAGCGTGTTGCGGCTCATGCCCAGCGCCTGTGCGGTGCGGCTGATGTTCCAGGTGAAGCGCTCCAGTTCGCGCAGCAGCACGTCGCATTCGGCCTGGCGCAACGCGGCCGATGGCGCGCAGGCCTCGGTGGGTGCGCCTTCGGCAACCGGTTGCACGAACGCCGGAGTCCGCGTTTCCGTATCGAGAATCTCCTGCGGCAGGTTCGACATGCGGATGACGCCATCACGGCAAAGCGCCGACGCCGTGCGCAGCGCGTTGCGCAACTGGCGGATGTTGCCCGGCCAGGAATAGTCGAGCAGCTTGCGGAACGCGTCGTCGGCGATCTGCAAGGGTTCGTCGGTGTTCTCTTCCTCGAGCAGCGTATGGATCAGTTCGGCCTTGTCGCTGCGGTCGCGCAGCAGCGGCAGGTACAGCGTGATGCCATTGAGGCGATAGAACAGGTCTTCGCGAAACTCGCGCGAGGCGATCATCTGGCGGATGTCGCGATGCGTTGCACTGATCACGTGCAGGTCGACCGGGATCGACTGGTCGCTGCCGAGAGGAACGACCTCGCATTCCTCGATGACGCGCAACAGGCGTGTCTGCAGCATCAGCGGCATGTCGCCGATTTCGTCGAGGAACAACGTGCCGCCATTCGCCTGCAGGATCTTGCCAGGGCGGCCTTCGCGCGCTGCGCCGGTAAACGCGCCACGCGTATAGCCGAACAGCTCGCTTTCGATCAGGCTTTCCGGAATTGCCGCGCAGTTGACGGTCACGAACGGCTTGTCGTACCACAGGCTGCTCCGATGCAGCGTTTTTGCGAATGCTTCCTTGCCGGTTCCGGTGGCGCCCTGCAACAGGATCGGTACCTGCTTGGCGAACAGCTGCCGTGCGCAGGCAAGGTTCTTGCGCATCTGCGGGTCTTCGCCGACATGGCGCAGTGCTGCTTCGGTGCGCGACGTTTCAGCCGTGGGAACGATCCGCTGTTCGATCGCCGGCGACGGCGCCGCGTTCAAGGTCTTGCGCAGCGGCGCGCGAACGAGCGCGAAGAAGCGCCGGCCATGGCTCAAGTCGCGCACCGGCCAGATCGTGCTCGGCTCGCTGCTCGCGCGCCGCTCGAGCGTTTCAAAATCGAATTTGAAGAACTTGCTGACCGGCTGCCCGACGAACGCGTTCCGGTTCGAGTTGCCGAGCTGGAGCAGCGCGCTCTCATTGAGCGCAAGAACATTGCCGGAGCCATCGACGGCGAGCAGCGCTTCATGCAGCAGACCGACGAACTCGGGGCGGCTATGGAAGCGAAGAATCCAGGCATGACCGAAATCGTGCAGGAAGTTCCAGCGCGAGATCAGGTTCGCCGACATGTTGACCAGCGCCATCGTGTGGCGCTGGACCAGCCGGCTGTCGTTGGAATTGACCGACGAGGCGTCGAGCACGGCGAGCATCTGGCCGTGCGGATCGAAGATTGGCGCGCCCGAGCAGGACAGGCCGATGTTGTAGCCGCGGAAATGTTCTTCGCGGTGCACCGTGACCGAGCAGCCTTCGGCCAGGCAGGTGCCAATGCCGTTCGTGCCCTCGTGGCGTTCGTCCCAGAGCGCGCCATGCCAGAGCCCGGCTTGGCGGAACTCCCGCTGCAGGGTCGGATCGGTGATCGTGCTCATCACCGCGCCTTGCGTGTCGGACAGGATGACGGCAAAGCCCGAACCGGCGATCTGCTCGTACAGGCTTTCCATTTCGGCGCGCGCCACGCGCAGCAGTTCGCCCATGCGCTGCTGCGCTTCGCGAACGGTCTGCGGATCGAGTACCGAATTCTGCCGGGGGCTCGACGGCTCGATGCCGTATTCCTTGACGCAGCGCAGCCAGGACCGCGTGACATGCGGATCGATGCCGGCCGGCTTCAGTCCGCTCTGAACGACGTTAAAAATTCGTGAGGCGTGATTCGATGTTGGAAAGAGAATACCCAAGGGAATTCGCCCGAGTTGCTGGATTTCGTGGGAGCGGGAAACACCGCTGCGTTCGCGGATTGCCGCCGCATGAGCGTGCAGCCTGTCCCTTTTGCAACGGGCGCGCAAACTGCGCTGCAGCAAAATCCATCAAGTGTCCCAATTATGTGACACTTGCAGGCGATTGGCTGCCGAGGTGACACCTCGGCAGGCGCAATGCGTCGCTGGCCGGTTACTGTTCTTCGGGCGGCGCACCAAACTTGTACTTCGGATCCGCGTTTTCGCTGTACTTGGAGCGTACGAACGCAAAAATCTTGAACAGGTCG
Organism: Rudaea sp.; assembly: GCA_035655975.1. Lineage (GTDB taxonomy): Bacteria > Pseudomonadota > Gammaproteobacteria > Xanthomonadales > Rhodanobacteraceae > Rudaea. The sequence continues at coordinate 60 of DASRTK010000484.1, read as the reverse complement.
TCCGAGCTCTTGACGATGGCGCCGAACGGCGGCATCGGTCCAACAACCGGCTCTCGCCCC
>DASRTK010000483.1:0-2338 GCA_035655975.1 Rudaea sp. | reverse complement strand
GCGAGCACGACGATGCTGCGCCCCTCCGGCGTTTCGTCGGCCAGTGAAGCCAGCTGCGCTGCGTCGGCGAGCGTTTTCAGTTCGACACCGGCGGCAGGGTGAAACGCAACGGCCTGGCGGTTGCCGAGCGTGATCGTGCCGGTCTTGTCGAGCAGCAGCACGTCGACGTCGCCGGCGGCCTCGACCGCGCGTCCGGACATCGCGATGACGTTGGCCTGGATCATGCGATCCATGCCGGCGATGCCGATCGCCGAGAGCAGGCCGCCGATCGTGGTCGGAATCAGGCAGACGAGCAGTGCCACGAGCACCGTGAGCGTTACCGGCTCGCCGTGACCCGAGGACGTTACTGCATAAAGTGAGTACGGCAGCAGCGTCGAGCAGGCCAGCAGGAATATCAATGTGAACTTGGCCAGCAGGATCGTCAGCGCGATCTCGTTCGGTGTCTTGCGCCGCGCCGCGCCTTCGACCATCGCGATCATGCGATCGAGAAAGCTTTCACCGGGATTGCTGCTGATGCGCACGACGATCCAGTCCGACAGCACGCGCGTGCCACCGGTGACGGAGCTGCGATCGCCACCGGATTCGCGGATTACCGGTGCGGATTCGCCGGTTACCGCGCTTTCGTCGACCGTGGCTGCGCCCTCGAGCACGTCGCCGTCGCCGGGGACGAATTCGCCGGCACTGACGATGACGAGGTCACCCTTGCGCAGGTCGTGCGCCGAACCGACGCTGATGGCATCGCGCCGGTCGAGGGACGGAATCTTGTTCGCGACGACATCGCGCCGTGCGCCGCGCAGGGAGGCCGCCTGCGCCTTGCCGCGCCCTTCGGCGATCGCTTCGGCGAAGTTCGCAAACAGCAGCGTGAACCACAGCCAGATCGCGACCCAGAAAATGAAGCCGGTCGGTGCTTCGCCATGACCGGCCAGCGCCTGCGCCCACAGTCCGGTCGTCAGGATACTGCAGACGAAGACGACGAACATGACCGGATTGCGGAATTGCACGCGCGGAGACAGCTTGCGGAACGCGTCGGCGAGGGCCGGGACGAGCAGGCGCTTGTCGATGGGACTGGTGCGGTCGGCAGCCATGGTTCAATCAATCCTCTTTGTTTCGTCATCCCGGCGAAAGCCGGGATGACGGCTATTTGATTCAATGCGGGAGAGTCGTTAACTGCTCCGCAATCGGCCCGAGTGCCAGCGCCGGCAGGAACGTCAGCGCCCCGATCACGATTACGGTGCTCGCCAGCAGCACGATGAACAGCGGCGTATGCGTTGGCAGCGTTCCGGCCGAAGGCGGTACGTGCTTCTTCGCAGCGAGCGATCCGGCAATCGCCAGCATGCCGATCGCAAGCGGAAAACGCGCGAGAAACATGCAGATGCCAAGCAGCGTGTTGTAGAACGGCGTGTTCGCCGAGAGGCCGCCGAATGCGCTGCCATTGTTGTTCGATGCCGAGGACACGGCGTACAGCACTTCGCTGAAGCCGTGGATGCCGGGGTTCGCCATGCCGGCCACCCCGGCGGGCGCCATCACGGCGATCGCAGTGCCGATGACGATGAGCGCGCAAGGAATCAGAACGACGATGCTCGCCATCTTCATCTCGTACGCTTCGATCTTCTTGCCGAGGTATTCGGGCGTTCGTCCTACCATCAGCCCGGCGATGAACACGGCGACGACCGCGAATGCGAGCATGCCGTACAGGCCCGAGCCGACGCCGCCGAAGATCACTTCGCCGAGCTGGATCAGCCACAGCGGCACCAGGCCCCCGAGCGGCGTGAACGAATCGTGCATCGCATTGACCGAGCCGTTCGATGCGGCCGTGGTCGCCGTCGCCCAGATCGTCGAATTGACGATGCCGAAGCGCGTTTCCTTGCCCTCCATGTTGCCGCCGGACTGCACGGCCGACGCCTGTTGGTCGACGCTCAAGGAAGCCAGCGCTGGGTTGCCGGCTTGCTCCGCGGCCGTGCAGGCCAGCAGCAGGGGCACGAAGATCACCAGCATGGTCGCGAGCAACGCCCAGCCCTGGCGACGATCGCCGACCATTTTGCCGAACGTGTAACACAGCGCAGCCGAGATCTGCAGGATCGCCAGCAACTCGAGGAAATTCGTCAGCGGCGTCGGGTTCTCGTACGGATGCGCAGAATTGACGTTGTAGTAGCCGCCGCCATTCGTGCCGAGCTGCTTGATCGCAATCTGCGAGGCAGCCGGGCCGAGCGGCAGCGACTGCTCGGTAACCTTGGTTTCCTTCGTGACGTCCTTGCCCTCGGCATCCTTGACGGTCTCTGTCGCCGTGGTCGCTTCGACCAGCGGCACGGTCGCATACGGCTGGAAATTCTGTGGCACG
>DASRTK010000482.1:0-5888 GCA_035655975.1 Rudaea sp. | reverse complement strand
ACATTGGCCGCACCACCCTGCTGACCTGCTGCGATCCAGGCGCACTCGTCGGAGTTTTCCTGCCCGTTGTAGGAACTGCCGGTGTGATTGGTCCAGCCGCCAGCCGGGAACTGGTCCGACATCATCTCGTGCCACTCGTGGCCGAGTGTCATCGTGTAGCCGTCGAGCGTGCCGGCGGAGCCGGAGTTGACGAAGTTCGTGCCGCAGCTGCTGCCGACGTCGATGTTGTACGGCTGGTTGCTGAACGCGATATCGGTCGGAGTCACGCCGTAGCCGTCACCGGTGTAGTCGTGCCAGGCGCAGTAGCCCTGGGTCGGACTCTTGTAGTTATCCGGATTCGTGCCGGTCGGCGACAGGATCACGTAGTAGGTATACCGGTTCGAACCCGCCGCGGTGTTGCCGAAGTGCTGCGCCGCCTTGATCGCTTCCTGCGCGAGCTGCGTGCCCGTGGCCTGCGACGGAGATGCGACTGTATTGTCGTACCAGGCGCCTGCAAAGATATTCTGCTGGTAGGGGATGTACTGGGCTCCGGTGGCCGGGCAGCTGGTCGCGCCATTGGCAACCGTCGAACCGTCGCACCATTGGGTCAGTTCGGCCGACCACAGCTCGGCACCCGTGCCGATGCCCTTGAACATCATCTGCGCCTTAGCCGCGGCGCCGGCAGCGTCGTTCGAGAACGTCAGGTTGCCGTTCGCATCCGTGCTCTGCGTGCCCCACTGCGTTCCGTAGAAAATCAGGTAGACCTTGCTCTGGCCGCTCAACACGCCGACGCCATTGACGCCGCCGCCGAAAGACAGCTGGCCGGTAGACGCGGTCGGTGCTGCGAACGCGGCCGATTGGGCGTGTTCCCACGCTTTCATCATCTCGTTGGTTTCGCGCGTAGGCATCACGCCATGCCGGTATGGGTGGTCATATGCCGGCGAATAAGGGTTGTTGGTCCAGCCGTGCGGGTTGTCGTTGCCATTGGCGTTGACAGTGCCGTTGTCGCTGGCGTCGGCATAGACGCTGCCGGCGCCGATACCCAGCAGGGTCGACGCAGCCAATACCTTGATCAGACCACTTTTCATTTGACCTCCAAAACGGTGAATGACGGTGAGTCGCTCTTTTCTTGTCACCCCGCTGCACCCCGCAAGCAGTCACGCGCCAGTTCCGAAAGGCTCCTGGCGGCACGCGCGGCCGAAAAACGGCAACGCAATACCGCAGCTGGTCCCGGCAAGGGACAGCCTCGTTCGTGGCTCTGGTCGATGTCCCCGCGGACGGTATTCCTTACCCCCTGCGCTCCGCGGGACTGCTTCGGGATACAGATAGACCCCAAAACGCGGCGCACCGTAACAGCGCAGCCAGGGCTCGTCAAGCAATCGCAACGACCTAAGCGACTGATTCTTTTAGTTATTGTTTGCAATGCACCATATATGTCCGGACAACTTGTGCGCATAGCGGATGGCGCAAACGGACGTCCAGAAGGATAGATGTCGAAACCGCGGAGAATTGGGGGCCCCTGCCGGAAGTCATGCAGACCGCATCACAGTTGGGCTGCAGAAGTGTGCACACGGTCACACAATCGCCCGGCCAGCGGCTTTCACCGGCCGGCCGCGAGGTGTCCACATTTATTTTTTTACACTTTGGGACGATTCATCTCGCTGAACCCCGCCCTCGAAGCGGCATCGGCCGCCCCCGCCAGGGCGCGCGCCGGATCATTCATGTAAACGATTTCAGCGAAAACCGCGCGCAATTTTTGCCCGGCATGGGAACGCTGAAAGGTATTCCGGTACTTCAGAGCATCCCGGTTTCGAGCTTGGCCACGTCGGACATCATCGCGTGGTTCCAGGGCGGATCGAAGGTCAGTTCGACATCGGCTTCGGCCACGGTCGGGACCTGCTCGAGCTTGTTGCGCACGTCGTCGACGAGGATGTCGCCCATGCCGCAGCCTGGCGCGGTCAGCGTCATCGTGACCTTGACGCGTCGCTGGCCGTCATCGTTCTTGTCGAGAACGCAGTCGTAAACCAGCCCCAGATCAACGACATTGACCGGAATCTCCGGGTCGTAGCAGGTGCGCAGCTGTTGCCACACCAGGCGCTCGACATCGGCGTCGCCTGCGCCTTCGGACAAGACCAGCGGCTCGGGCTGGTCCTTGCCCAGCGCGTCGGCATTCTCGCCGCTGATGCGAAACAGGTTACCGTCGACGAACACGGTGAAGCTGCCGCCCAGGGCCTGGGTGATATACCCGGTCTGACCTGCCGGCAAGATCACTTCCTGTCCCTGCGGCACCATGATTGCCGCGCAGTCACGCTCGAAGCGCACAGGTTCGGAACTTTGGCTGTATCCGTTCATCTTTTTCCGGTGGTACCGTCACAACGCCGACGCGGCGTCTTTGCTTATTATCGCAAGAATAATCGTGTCAGCTCTGGATGTGAGGTTGTGAGTAGCCGATTGCAACGATTCCGGTCAGCAGTTGCCTTATGGACAGCCTTCGCGCTCGCGTGGGCTGCCTTGCTGTTCGCGGCCCCGGCGAGCGCGGTCGACCCGCTCGAGCGCTTCCACGATTACGTGCGCGACAACTGGAGCGTCGAAAACGGCCTCCCGCAGATCTCGGTCCTGACCATCACCCAGGACAGCACGGGTTATATCTGGCTCGGGACGCAAAACGGCATCGCGCGCTTCGACGGTGTCCGCTTCAACGTCTACGACCGCAGGACGACTGGCGTCGACACGACGATGGCGACGGTCAGCTACACCGATCGCAGCGGCCAGCCCTGGTTCGGCACCGGTCATGGCGTCTTGCGCCTGGATCATGGCAAATTCGAACTGCTGCGCGCCGGCAACGGCAATGCGGCCGTGCAGGGCATTACCGAAGCGGCGGACGGCAGCATGCTGTTCGCCACTTCGCTGGGCGTCATGCGATTGCGCGATTCGGCGCTCGTGCCAGCAATGCTGGAAGGCGAGCGCACCTGCAGCCTGTTGCGCGACGGCGAAACGCTATGGATCGGACAGACCGGTGCACTCGCGCGCGTCGATGCCGCCGGTATTTCGCGTTTTCCGCTGCCTGCGCAGGCCCACAACGCGTGCATCACGCATCTCGGCGCAGCGGCTGACGCGGGCGACCTCTGGCTCGGCACCACGGCGGGCCTGTATCGCTGGCACGACGCGCGCATCACGCCCAGCGGACTGGACCCGGAGCTCGACAGCCGCGCGACCGAGAGCCTGCTGCGCGACCGCGATGGAAATCAGTGGTTCGCCACGGCGCCGGCGGTATTCCGCCTGCGCCCGAACGGTCAGCTCGAACGCATCGCCGAAGACGACTTCGTGCGCGATTCCTGGATCCTGTCGATGTACGAGGATCGCGAGGGCGACCTGTGGTTCGGCAGCCAGACAGAGGGCCTGTTTCGCCTCTGGGATGGCTGGGTCAAGCGCGTGTCGCGGCGCGACGGATTGTCCGATCCGTTCGTGTGGAGCGTCGCCAGTGATCCACAGGGGCGCATCGTCGTCGGCACGAATTCCAATGTCGCAATCAGTGGCCCCGACGGCGTCAGGGAACTGGTTGCCGGCAAACGGCTGCCAAACCCTTCGGCCTACGATCTTTTCTACGACTCATCCGGCCGCCTGTGGATCGGCACGCGCGCCGGCATCGCGATCCTCGATCACGGCGAATTGCGGCGCCCATCGGCCCTGCTCGAGCTCGACCCATTCCAGATCAACTCGATCGCCCAGGACGGCAACGACTTCTGGATCGGCACGTCGGGCGGGCTGTATCTGTATCGCAATGACAAGGTCACGCGGGTCGGCGCGGCACCCGGCCAGAACGTCGCGCGTGTGCGCAGCGTATATCTGGTTGCGCCAGGGGAACTGCTGGTCGGCACCGAGTCGGGACTGCGCAGCGTGCGCGGCGATGCGGTGATGACTCCGGCATGGGCCAGCCCACTCGAGGGACGCATGATCAGCTACATCGCTCCGATTCGCGACGGAGTGATCGGCATCGCCACTCTCGACGCGGGACTCGGCTTGCTCGACAACGGCAAGTTGACGATGGTCACGGTCGATCAGGGTCTGCCCAGCGACAACGCCTGGACGTTCCGGGCAATCGGCGAGCACCTGTACATCGCCGGCATCGACGGCGTGTTCCGGCTTCCGATAGCGGCACTGCCGGATCCGGGTTCCGCTGCGCTGTTGGGCGCACCGGCGCAAATGGTGCTCAGCTCGAGCGGGCGCGAACGCGGCAGCCAGCGCGTGCGCTGCTGCAATGGCGGTGCGCAGGCACGCAGCGCTGTCGATGCCGAGGGCGGCATGTGGCTGGCGTCGATATCGGGCGCGCTGCGCCTCGACACAAACGAGATCTCCTACTCCAAGCAGCCGCCGACGACGGTCATCGAGACGGTGCGGAACGGCAATCGCTCGTACGCGCCGTCGGCTGGCGCGGTCAATCTCGACGAAGGCAGCCGCGATATCCAGGTCGATTTCACCGCACTGAGCTTCCGCGACCCGAACAGCCTGCGCTTCCGCTATCGGCTCACCGGATACAACGCGGACTGGATAGACGCCGGGGCGCGCCGCAGCGCGTTCTACACAAACTTACCGCCCGGCGCCTATCGCTTCGAAGTGCAGGCGTCGCTGCCGGACTCTGCGTACGGCGACAGCCAGGCAACCGCCGACTTCACCCTGGCGCCGCGCTGGTACGAGCGCACGAGCGTGCGCGTCCTGCTGGCGCTGTTGGGCGTGTTCCTGATTGCGTTGCTCGTGAGCCTGCGCCTGCGCGGCTATCGCGTGGCGCAACTTCGCCTCGAAGCGCTGGTCGCAGAACGGACGCGCGCGTTGAGCCGCGCGAACAAGCGCCTGCACCAGGCCAATCAGGTGCTGGCGTTCGAAAGCCAGACCGATCCGCTGACCGGCCTGCACAACCGCCGTTTTCTGCTCGACCATGCCGGAGAACTGTTCGACGGCGAGCGTCTGGACACCACGGCGCTGATGCTGCTCGACGTCGACCACTTCAAACAGATCAACGACCGCTACGGTCATGCCGCCGGCGACCAGGTGCTCGTGCAGCTCGCGCGCCTCCTCGAGCAACTGTCGCGCGAGGGCGACCACGCACTGCGCTGGGGCGGCGAGGAATTCCTCCTGGTCGTCAAGTCGGTGCGCGCCGAGCAGGCGCTGGAGATCGCCGAGCGCGTTCGCCTGGCGATCGCCCGGCACACGTTTTCGACCGGCGCCGGACGCACGCTGCACGTCACCTGCTCGATCGGCGTGTCGCTGCATCCGCTGCGAATGACCAGCGACCAGGCAACCGACTGGAGCATGACGCTGGAACTCGCCGACGCCGGGCTGTACCGCGTCAAACAGGAAGGACGCAACGGCGCGATCGGCCTGTTCGCCGGTCCCGCGCTGATCCAGATGAACCCGAACACGCGCAGCGCCGCAACCGTCGAGGCGCTGATCGCCGGCGATGCCCTGCGCTGGCAACGCCCGAGCGGGACGCCGCAGCTGCGCGTCGTTCAGTAGCAGGGACGAGGGACGAGGGGCGAGGGACGAGTAAGAGCATTCGCGCTCACCCCCGCTCCTCAGCTCGTCCCTCGCCCCTCGCCCCTCGCCCCCGCTCCTAGGGCACAATCACATGCGGCAGATTCGCTGCGCGCAGCTGTTCCTCGAGCTTCGCCAATTCGCCCTTCCGCAATGCCGTGATCTCGGCTTCGAGCGCCGCTTTCTCGACGAGGTCGGCCTCGAGCTCGGAACTCTGGCCCTGCGTCGGCGCGTAATCAGACGTCTGGATGTCCGAATATAACGGCGCTATCTGCGAGTACAGCTTCGCGCCGCCCTGGCGTCCGGCCAGCACGTCGTACACGACTTCGGCCTTCGGATTCTGCAGCTTCAGGTCGAGTTCGTCGCAGCGCTTGATGATC
>DASRTK010000481.1:0-3481 GCA_035655975.1 Rudaea sp. | reverse complement strand
GGCGATCCTGCTCGGCACGATTCTCGGCTCGACCTTGATTCGCGTGCCGGGCTACGGCGCATGGCTCGTCGGTGCCGCCACGATCGCGCTCGCCGTTGCCGGACTGGTCTGCGCGCTGGCGATGCCGCGCGCGCCGCCGGTCGATCCGGGCCTGAAGATCAATTTCAATCCGCTCAGCGAGACCTGGCGCAACCTCGGCTACATCCGCAGCAATCGCACGATCTTCCTGTCGTGCCTGGGCATGTCGTGGTTCTGGTTCTACGGTTCGATCTATTTCACCCAGCTGCCGCACTACACGAAGGAAGTGCTCGGCGGCGACCCGGGCGTGTACACGCTGATCCTGACGCTGTTTTCGATCGGCATCGGATTCGGATCGATCATGTGCGAGCGCCTGTCGGGGCACAAGGTCGAGATCGGCCTGGTGCCGTTCGGCTCGATCGGCATGACCGTGTTCGGCGCCGACCTGTACTTCGCCCATCCCGACAGCAGCGGCCAACTCGGCCTCGGCGTGGCGGCGATGCTTGGCCAGGCGCACATCTGGCACGTGCTGATCGACCTGTCGCTGATGGCGATCTTCAGCGGCTTCTTCATCGTTCCGCTGTTCGCGCTGGTGCAGGCGCGCAGCGATCCGGCGCGGCGTTCGCGCGTGATCGCGGCGAACAACATCCTCAACGCGCTGTTCATGGTCGTCGCGGCCGGACTGTCGGGCGTGCTGCTGAACAAGGCCGGCCTGAGCATCCCCGGCCTGCTGCTGGCGACCGCGCTGCTCAACGCCGTGGTCGCAATATACATTTATACCCTGGTGCCGGAATTCCTGCTGCGCTTCGTCGACTGGCTGCTGATCAACACGCTCTACCGCATCCGCCCGTCGGGGCTGGAAAACATTCCGGAGCGCGGACCGGCGCTGCTCGTGTGCAACCACATCAGCTTCATGGATCCGCTGATCATCATGGGCTGCGTGCGCCGGCCGGTGCGCTTCGTGATGTACTACAAAATCTTCGAAACCCCGGTCGTGAAGTACGTGTTCCGCGCGGCCAAGGCGATTCCGATCGCCGGCGCGAAGGAAGACGCGGTAATCATGGAGCGCGCCTTCGCGACGGTCGACAAGGAACTGGCCGACGGCAACATCGTGTGCATTTTCCCGGAAGGCGGCATCACGCGCGATGGCACGATCCTGCGCTTCCGTCCCGGCATGGAGCGCATCCTCGCGCAACGGCCGGTGCCGGTCGTGCCGTTGGCCCTGCGCGGCTTGTGGGGCAGCCTTTTCAGCCGCCGCGACTCGACGCTCGGGCGCATGCGCCTGCCGCGCCGGTTCCGGTCGAAGATCGAACTCGTCGCCGGACCGGCAGTACCGCCGGAAGAGGCCAACGCCGCATTGCTCGAAGCGAAAGTGCGTGAGCTGCGCGGCGACGCGGCGTAGGGTGGGCCTTGGCCCACCGTTTTGTTCTTTGAACGCCAAGAGCCGGTGGGCCAAGGCCCACCCTACGTCAATCGCGACGATCGGGAGGCATCAGGCAAACCACCCGCCGAGCACGATCAGCGCGATCACTGTCAGCCAGACGATCAGCACGCGGCGAACAAGCACCATCGCGTCGTCGAGCGCAACGAGCGGCGCGCGCGCGGCTTGCGATGGCTCTTCCGCTTCGGCGGCAACGTCGGCCGCGACACTCGCGCGTGCGGTCGCGTTGAGGAAGCCCAGGTCGAGAGCGAGGAATCCTTTGCCGTTCGCCGCGTGATAGTCGCGCCAGACCTTGAACACGGAGTCGAAGTTCGAGGCCAGCGCCAGCGCCAGCACGATCAGGTGAGCGGGCAGCCAGTCGAGAATGCGCGCGGCCTGCTCGGCCGCTGCACGCTGGCCGGCGGACTGCGTCGCGGCAAATTCCGGCCCGGCCAGGACCTGCGTCAATCGATACAGCAACGCGCCAGCCGGGCCAAGCAGCGCGAACCACAACAACACACCGAACCAGCGCCGCAGGGCGGCCAGGAACGTCGCCTCGACGACTTTTTCAGTCGTGAATTCCAGCGGCGGCTGCGTGGCGTCCGCGCGCAACGCCTGCAGCGCCGCGGCGCGGCGCTCGCTGTCCGGCGCCTTGTCGATTGCTTCGACGTCGCGTTCCAGATCGCGCGGCCCCCAGCAGTAGAACAGCACGATGATCGCGAATACCAGGCTGGTCAGTCCGAGCCAGGTGCCGCGCAAGACATACTGCGCGAGTGCGCACGCCAGGACCGGAGCGCCGATGCACACGAGCAATCCGGTCAGGTCGCCGCCCGGGCTGCCGACCTGCTCCTGCCAGCGGCGCAACCAGCTGAAATCGCGCCACTGCACCGACGCGGGCACCGCGTGCGTCGCGAACAGCACCAGCAGGGTGGCAACAAGAACGATGGCCATGCTCGGATCCGGAACGAACCGTGGGAGTCGGTTGATTGTAGCAGCGCCGTTGCTGCGTGCAGTGTCAATCCCGGCCGGGCAGGAACGGCTCGTTGCTGACGAAGTCGTCGAGTTCGGCGCCTGCGGCCTGCCGCAACCAGTGCTCGATCAGCCGGTAAGCGACTGAAACGCGCGGCGGCAGCACGAGTTCGCCCGAGCGCACGTCGGCCATCAGCTGATCGGCTTCGAACCAGCGCGCTTCGGCCAGTTCCGGCCCGACCTGGATCGCCGGATCCTCGGCCTGCGCGGTGAAGCCGAGCATGATCGAGGCCGGGAACGGCCAAGGCTGCGAGGAATGGTAGTCGCTGGCGCCGACGCGCACGCCGGCTTCCTCGAACACTTCGCGCCGGACCGCATCCTCGAGCGTCTCGCCGGGCTCGACGAAACCGGCCAGAGTCGTGAAGCGCTTCAGCGGCAGGCGCGGCATGCGCCCGAGCAGGCAGGCGTCGCGCCAGGTGACGATGACGATGACGGCAGGATCGGTGCGCGGGAAGTGCTCCATGCCGCATTGTGGATTCGTACACTTTGCCCGATGGCCGGCCGCCTCGAACGTCAGTGGCGCCGCGCAGTTCGCGCAGTAACGCGTGCGCGCCTGCCAGTTGGCCAGGCCCAGCGCATAGGCGAACAAGCCGGCGTCGAACGCCGGCAGCGCAACACCGGCGCTGCGCAGGTTCATGAACGGCACGCCGAGTTCGGCGGCGACCAGGTCGGCTTGTGTTGCATCGATACGCAGCAGAAAACGGTCGCTGCCCCCGGCGCTGCCGAGATAGGTCGGCGCGGCATCGCGCACGAGGCGCTCGCGCTCGAGCGGATCGAGTCCGCGCAGCGCGCGTTGATCTCCGGTCACCAGGATGCGGCCATCATCGCGCATCACGATAAACCGGGACTTGGCCGAGCACAGGCGCGCCTCGAGCCAGTCGGCGTCGTCACGCTGTTCGGCCGAGCGCTCGAGCTCCAGGTTGGCGAACGTGTTGTTGCGGCTGCGCAGGTGGGAGCTCATTGCTGCGCCATTATAGGAGGGGCGAGGGGCGAGTATCGAGGGGCGAGGGAAAA
>DASRTK010000480.1:0-5430 GCA_035655975.1 Rudaea sp. | reverse complement strand
GTCAGCGAATTCATCGCGACGACTTCACCCGCTTGTGCGCCGACTACCTCGGCCAGGTGCTCGCGCACCCCGGCGTGATACGGCATCCACGGATTTTTGCCGCGAAAATGCGCCTCGACACCGAGACCAGCCCAGTCGTCGAGTTCGTCGATCACGGCCTGCCGCGTGGCGCGCGGCTGCAAGCCGAGTGAGTTGCCGCAGAAGTAGAGCTGCTCTTGATCGCCGTGCGGCGGAATCAGGAATTCGGCGCGAAACGGTGCAAGTGCGTCGGCCGCGTCGCGCGCGGCCGCATCAGTCGAAAGGTCCGCCGTCCGGTTCATCGTGGTCAACGCGGCTTCAGTGACTGCATGAGTTCGGCGCAGCCCTTGTTCCAGGCTTCAGTCCAGGCGCCGGTCGTGTCCGCCAGCATCGGCCGCGCGCAGCGGATATGCAGCAGCAGGTGATTGGTGAGGTAAAACGTTTCGCGATATTCGTAGCGTGACTTGCCGTTCATCGCATAGTAGCGAAACACGGTTGGATCGACGCCTTCGGTGAGTTGCTCGAAGCCCGCCGACTGCTTGGCCTTGTCGGTTGCCGCGTCGACCTGTTGCTGGAAGAAGCTCGAGTCATGCAGCAGCCGGGCATTGATCGTCACCTGGGCGAGTTCGCTGCTGTCCTTGTCGGCGGGATCCCGGACCTGGAACGCGATGAACTGCGGGTTGCCGTCTTTCTTCTCCATGATCACCGCCCAGTCGGACGGCGCCTTGAACTTGATGATGTTCTCGTACAGCGTGTAATCGGACTTGCTCTGCGCGAGCGCGGCAGTCGCGCAGAGCAGAAAGGCAAGGGCAGCGGCGATGCGGATTGGCAGCATGGGTCCTCCGGAGGTCAATCTTCAGGTGTTCTGGGCAAAGCGCGACGGCGGCAGATCCAGCCACTCCAGCGCCGTGCCGTGATAGAGCAGTTCCTGCTCCGCGGGCGCAAGCCCGAGTGCGGCGATGCCGGAGCCCGGGACCTGCTCGCCGAGCGGGAACGGGTAATCGGTGCCGAGCATGACGTGCTTCGCGCCGGCGACGTCGATCAGATAGCGCAGCGCGCGCGCGTCGTGGACGCAGGAGTCGAAATACAGGCGGTCGAAATAGTCGCGTGGGTTGCGCGAGTTGTCCGTGGCGACGAGATCGGGGCGCATGCGGAAGCCGTGCTCGATGCGTCCGATCGAATACGGGAACGCGCCGCCGCCGTGCGCCAGGCACACGCGCAGGTTCGGCAGGCGTTCGAGCACGCCGCCGAAGATCAGGCAGCAGGCCGCACGCGACTGTTCGGCCGGCATCCCGACCAACCACGGCAGCCAGTATTTCGGCATGCTCTCGCGGCCCATCATGTCCCATGGATGCACCAGGATCGCGGCGCCGAGGTCGGCGGCCGCCTCGAAGAACGGAAACAGCTCGGGCGCGTCGAGATTCCACATGTCCACATGTGAACCAATCTGCACGCCCTGCAGACCGAGTTGCTCGACGCAGCGCTCCATTTCCTGGATCGCCAGGCGCGGTGACTGCAACGGCACGGTGCCGATGCCGGCGTAGTGGCGCGGATGCTTGCGGCAGATCTCGGCCGTGTGCTCGTTGAGGAACTCGTGCAGTTCGAGGGCCTGGTTCGGCTTGGCCCAGTAGGAGAACAGCACCGGCACGGTCGAGATTACCTGCACCTGCACGTCGAACTTCGCATAGTCGGCGATGCGGTGGTCGGCGTCGAACGCGTTTTCCCAGACCTCGCGGAAGAACTTGCTGTCCTTGTAGATGCGGTGCCGGCCTTCGGTCTTGACCATGACCGGGAAGCGGTCGTCGCCGTATTTGTCAGCGAGATTCGGCCAGTCTGGCGGCAGTATGTGGGCGTGGGTGTCGATTTTGAGCATGCGGCAATTCTAGCGCACGAGAGCTGAGGGCTGAGGGCTGAGGGCAAAAAGGCGATAAGAGCGACGACTCTTGCCGCTCTTGCTCTCAGCCCTCAGCCCTCAGCCCTCGTTTCGCATCCAGCAAATGCACCAGCGTGTCGATGCTGTCGACGATGCGGTCGCTCGCATCGATCCAGGCAGCCGCCAGCGCGCGCTCGTCATCGCTGCCGGCGGCGGCTTCGACGGCGGCGGCGAGCGCACGCTGGGCAGCGCGCAGTCCTGCATCGAAAGGCGGCGCTTCGCCGCTGCGAAGACCGGACGTGATCGCCGAAATGTTTGCATCGGCAAGCGCGGCGAATTCAGTCACCGCGGCGCGGGCAGGGAGTTCCACAGGACCTTGGCGCGCGGCCTCCAGTGCCATGGCGGCGCGGATGAAACGGTTGGCGTTGGCGAAGATGCCCTCGGCCGTCGCCACGAGTTTGCGATTGCGTGGTTCGCCACTCAATCGATCCAGCGATGCTTGTGCGTTGGTGCGCGCGCTGCGCCCGAGACGGCGTATATCCACGCGCACGCGTGTGCTGTCCTCGACCACGGCGAGGAAATACCGCCGGTACGCGTCGAGCATGTCGGCGAGCGCCAGGCGCACGCGGCCGCGTTCCCAGGTGGGCCACACGACATAGGCGAGCAGCGCCAGTACGCTGCCGGCGCTCGTGGCGAGCGCGCGTGCCGGCATGGTCTCGCCAGGGGCCATGCCCTCGAACGTCAACAGCACGACTATCAATGCAGTCAGCAGCATCACGCCGATCCCATAGTGCACCGTCGTCAACTGGCGAAATCCGAAGCAGAGGACGGCAAACAACGCGATGCGTTCCCATTCGGCGCCGAAGGCGAAATGCACGAGCGCCGTGGCCAGCGCCAAACCCAGCAGCGTGCCGATCACGCGCAGCAGGCCAAAGCTGAAAGTGCCGGCGAAATCGGGTTTCAGCACGATCGCTGTGGTCATCGGAATCCAGAATCCGTGCGACACGCCGGCGATGCTCTCGCCGGCCACGCCAATGGCCAGGCAGACACTGCAACGCAAGGCATGGCGACAGGCGATCGACGACAGGCGCAGGTTGGCGCGCAGTATCGCGAATGGATTGGTCGGGCGCAGCGTGCGCGGCAGGCGAGCTTCGTGCTCTTCGAGGCGCAACTCGCCGCGGCTGCCGGCGAACTCGGCGTTGCGCACGGCTGCACGCAACTGTCCGCCGAGCGCATTGGCATGGGCGAGGGCGATCGTGAGCGTGCGCTGCAGGTTTTCGTCGTGCGGCTTTCCCCAGCGTTCGACGAGCACGGATAACGCCGCGTCGTAACCTTCGAGCGCCGCCGATGCGGCCAGAGGACTGACGCCGGCATCAAGCGCGCCGCCCAGCGCGTCGAGCGCGCGCGCCGCGTATTCGCCGAGACGCGAGAACGTGGCGTTGAGTTCAATATCGTCCGTGCGTTCATGCAACCCGCCGAGCGCAAGCAGTTCGAGGCGGATACGCTCGATGATTTCCGCCAAAACACGGAACGCCTCCATCGCTGCGCCGCGCGCACGAAATGCGCCGTGCAGGAGGTTTTCGATATCGTTGAGCGCCTGCGTCACCGGCGGCGGCTGCGACGAATCGTCACGCCGGCGCGCGCTTGCAGCGAGTTCACGGCACAGTTGCGCCAAAGCCGTGCGTTCGGGCCGATAGCGCTGCAGCGGCCACGCGGCAATCGAGAACAACATCTGCAGCACGCCACCGCCAACGAACAGCAGCGCCGGGCCGATCGCATCGGCGGGCGCGCGCGGGTCCGATGCCGTGATGACGAGCAGGATCATGCTGGTCAGCCCGATGCGGCCGGGTTCAGGTCCGAGCGCAACCAGCAGCCCGCCGCAGAACCCCCAGATCAAGGCGGCGAATACCGTGAGTGCGGTGCTGCCACCGACTATGTAGCCGACGAATGCTGAGATCCCCGCCGCCGCCGCGGCGAGCAACATGCGCCGCAACCGCAGGCGATAAGGCCCGGGCTGATCCGAAAACATGGTATTCAACGCGCCGACCGACACGCCGAGACCAATCCCGATTTGACCGGTGGTTACGCCGAACACGAGTGGCAATGTGACCGCCGCCGTGTTGCGCAGCGCGACCACGAACGGCACGTCGCGCGGTTTGAGTTGGAGGAGTTTGCGCAGCATCAACCCATTATCGCTGCGCTCGGCTTTTTTTGCGCTGCGAGGCTGGAGCTTTCGCGTATCCGCGACGCGCTCGCTTGTCAGTCCGCCCATTTGTTATTGGCTCGTCATTCCGGCGAAAGCCGGAATCCAGGTTCTTGCTCTCTTGCTGACATTCCCGCGCAGACGGCACACTCAAGAGCGGAGCTGCGCGACCACCTGATCATCTGACGTGCCTAACGCAGGAAGGCGAAAGACTGGATTCCGGCTTTCGCCGGAACGACGAGCAAGAAAACGCGATGAGTCGGAGCGACCCGCCCCACCGAGAACCGCACATGCCGAGAGCGTCCTCTCAGTCGATTTTCCTCTCGCCTGAACCGAACAGCAGGAACACGACAGCGCCCGCCAGCGCAATCGCGCCGGTCATGAAGAACGGGACGGCGAAGCCGCCGGTGCGGTCGACGAGCCAGCCGGTGACGAACACGCCGAAGATTCCGGGCAGGGTCGCGAACGAGTTGCTGATACCCCAGATCACACCGGCGTGGCGCGGGGCGATGTCGAAGCAGTTCGGCGCGAAGCCGGCGTTGCAGAGCGAAAGCGCGCCGGTTGCGCAGCACATCAAGGTCAGGGCGCTGGTCACCGACGGCGCGCTGGGCAGCAGGATCAGAAAGACGCCTACGCCGCCGAGGCCGATCGACGTGATCAGCTTGCGCACGAAGCCGGCGCGGTATTCATTTCGCAGCAGATGGTCCGCGGTGTAGCCGCCGACATTGCTCATGAGGAATCCCACAAGCCACGGTGCGGCGGAAAGGAAGCCGGCGTTGACGAGCGATACGCCGAACGTGCTCTTGAAGTAGCTCGGCATCCAGGCCAGCAAGAGGTATAGCGACCAGTTGTGGCAGAAGTGCGCGGCGATGATCGCCCAGCAGGCCGGCAAGCGCAGCAGGCGCATCCAGGGGATCGACGCATGTGAATCTGCAACCGTCGCATCGGCGCTGCTCCCGCTGCTGACACCAGCGAACCAGACAACCGCCCAGAGTATTCCGACCGCACCGAACAGATAGAACGGCGTTGGCCAACCGAAATCGCGAACGAGCCATCCGGTCACCGGCAGTGCGATCACGGTGCCGAGGTACAGCGAACTCGTGAGCAGCGCGACGGCGCGCGAGCGCTGCAGCGGCGGCACCCAACGGCCGATCATGTTGATCGAGGCGGGGAACACGGCCGCCTCACCGAGTCCGAGGGCGATACGCGCGACTACGAGGGCGGGCAGCGATATCAACGCCGCTGGCGGCGTGAGGGCCGTGAACAGCGACCACCAGACCACGGCTACGCCGAGCACGACCTTGCCGCCGTAGCGATGGGCGAGCGCGCCGGTGGC
>DASRTK010000479.1:0-3301 GCA_035655975.1 Rudaea sp. | reverse complement strand
ATGTCGGCGCCGGTCATGCCGAGCGCCGTCGACATGTCGGGGTCCGAGCCGGTGTTGATGACCTGCATGCCGTCAGCCAGTGCGCGCTCCATCGCCGCGACCATGATGTCCGAATCGGTCGAGCCGTTGCAGCCGAACACGCGGTACGAACCGAACGTCACGCCCGGAGCGACACCGCGCACGCCGGCCGGCGGAAATCCGCTGGCGCCGGCAATGCCGGCCACGTGCGTGCCGTGTTCGCCGGACGAGCCGTTGTAGTCGCGGCACGAGTCCGGATTGGCGTCCGGCACCGGAGTGTGTCCCGGCGCGGCGTTCGCCGCATCGTAGTCGTCGCCGACGAAATCCCAGCCGAACTTGACGCGCGAATTGCCGGTCGGGCCGAAGTTCGGATCCGGATTGATGCCGTCGCCCGGGACGCCGTTGCCGCCGAAGTCCGGATGGTCGAAGTCGATACCGGAGTCGATGATCGCTACCTTGACGCCTGCGCCGCTCAATCCGAGCGTGTTCTGCGCGATGTCGGCGCCGGTCATGCCGAGCGCCGTCGACATGTCGGGGTCCGAGCCGGTGTTGATGACCTGCAGCGGCTCGGGTGCCTCGGTGACGACCGGGTACATGGCGACCACGCCGTCGAGGCGAGACACCTTGCCCAGATCCTTCGGCGCAACCTCGATCGAAATTCCGTTGAACAGCGAATCGAACGCGTAGCGTTCCTTGAAACTGATGCCGGCCGTCTTGGCCGCTTTGCGAAAATTCGTCTTGTCGTTGCGCGCGGCACTAAGGCTGCCGCCGTCGGCCGTCGGCGCGCTGGCCAACTGCACGAACCACTTGGTTGCTGTTTCGTTGACCGACGCATCGATCGTCTCATTCGGCGCATTGAAGCCGGCGCTGGCAGCGCCAGCTTGTGCGAGGCCAGCCCCCGCCGAAAAGGCCGTAAAAAGCGCGAGTGCGAGGACCGTCCTCGCACGCTCAAGGTTGCGATTCATCATTAGAAGTTTTCCCAAGTTGACCCACAGACCGACGGCTGCTGCCGTCGCCAAAACGCGCAGCACCGTACCGTTCGGGTCAGGAAGGCGTCAAACAAGTTCCATGCTGCGGTGCAGCGAATGCGATGGCGCCGCGATTTCGTACTGCCGAGCCCGCTTTGATTTCCTGTTCAGATGCGCAAAATCGGGACATGGTGCATGGCGACGACTTGCGAAATCGTGTTAGGGAGCGCCCGAGCCAGGGCTCCGGGCGGCGCTCACTGCGGCGGCTGGTCGCCGCTGAATTTTTGCGGGTTCGCGCCCTCGACCTTGCCGATCGTCGCGCTGTCGCTGACGTAGAGATCGACGTCGCGCTTGAACTCGAGCGTGCCGGCGACCGTCGCGTGCGGACCGATCACGATGCGCGGCTTGTGCGAACTCATGTGGAACCAGCTGTGATCGGCATTGACGAGGAGGCCGCCTTCGACGCGCGAGTTCGCGCCGACGACGACGTCGCCACTGGTTGTCTCGAGCCCGCCGCCGACATGCGCGCCTTCGAGCTTGATTGTCCCGTTGACGTTGCTGACCCTGCCGCCGACCTCGGTGCCCGAGCGCAGCGTGATCGAACCGTTGACCGCTTCGACCGTCTTGGCGACCTTGTTGTTTTCGCCGACGCGGATACCACCGTTGACCGTTTCAAGACTGTCGATCGTCGCGCCGTTGTCCAGATCGATTCCGCCGTTGACCGTGTCGGCGCTTTTCGCGTGCGAATTCGCGCCGATGCGGATACCGCCGTTGACCGTGCTGAGCTTGCCGACGGTCGAGTTGTCGGGAACGTGGATGCTGCCGTTGACCTTGTCGATGTCCAGGTCGTCGTTGCCGGCCGCAAAAGCGGTTCCAGCCAGGCCGAGCGCGAGCAACAAACACAGGGAAGTGCGGAACATCGGGAACTCCTCATCGTGCGATCGGACTCTATGATGCGCGAAACGGCGGCAAAGGTTTAAGCGCAGGGCGCGGATGGCTGCGGCCGCGGTCCAGCCCGGCGCGGAATTCCGCTACCATGGATCAAATCATCCGGAAGGCCGCATCGTGTCCCGACCCAAACCCGTGCTGCTGCTGATCCTCGACGGCTGGGGCTACCGTGAGGACAGCAAGGACAACGCCCTGGCCCAGGCCAACGTGCCGAACTGGCGCCGATTGGTGGCCGAGTGCCCGCACACGCTGGTCGAAACGCACGGGCTGCATGTCGGCCTGCCGGACGGCCAGATGGGCAACTCGGAAGTCGGCCACATGAACATCGGCGCCGGGCGCATCGTCTATCAGGACCTGACACGCATCGACGCCGCGATCGCCGATCGCAGCTTCCTCGGCAATGCTGCGCTGCTCGGCGCGTGCGCGGCGGTCAAGCGCGCGAATGGCACCTTGCACGTCTTCGGCCTGCTCAGCCCGGGCGGCGTGCACAGCCACGAGGATCAGATCCTGGAGTTGCTGGATCTGGCCGCGGCGCAGGGCGTCGGCCGCATCGCCGTGCACGCATTTCTCGACGGGCGCGACACGCCGCCGCAGAGCGCGCGCGCGTCGCTGGAGAAACTGCAGGCGAAATGCGCCGCTCGGCCGGGCGCGTTCGTGGCGACGATCGGCGGCCGCTATTACGCGATGGATCGCGACAAGCGCTGGGAACGCGTCAAGCTCGCCTACGACGTGATTGCCGAAGCCGTTGCGCCGTTTCATGCCGACAGCGCCGTCGCGGCACTCGCGGCCGCCTATGCGCGCGGCGAGACCGACGAGTTCGTCAAGCCGACGATCATCGGTACCGGCAAGGCGATGGCCGATGGCGACGCGGTCATCTACATGAACTTTCGCGCCGACCGCGCGCGCCAGCTTACGCAGGTGTTCGTCGATCCGGCGTTCGCCGGCTTCGAGCGGCCGCGTGCGATCGCCTTGTCGGCGTTCGTGACATTGACCGAATACAGCGCCGACCTTGCGGTCACCGCAGTGGCCTATCCGCCGCAATCGCTGAGCAATTCGCTGGGCGAATACCTCGCCTCGCTCGGCCTGCATCAGCTGCGCATCGCCGAAACCGAAAAGTACGCACACGTCACGTTCTTCTTTTCCGGCGGCCGCGAGCAAGCGTACGCGGGCGAGGAGCGGATCCTGGTGCCGAGTCCGCGCGTGGCGACTTATGACCTCAAGCCCGAGATGAGCTGTCCGGAAGTCACCGACAGGCTGGTCGAAGCGATAAAAAGCAACAAGTACGATTTTATCGTTTGCAACATCGCCAACGCCGACATGGTCGGCCACACCGGCAAGCTCGACGCCGCGATCAAGGCTGCCGAAGC
>DASRTK010000478.1:0-5435 GCA_035655975.1 Rudaea sp. | reverse complement strand
TGGCGCCAGCACGAACTTGTCGATGCCGAAGTACACAAGTGCACACATCAGCACGGCGATGATCGTGCGATCCAGGCGTCGCGCCGTCTGCGGTGCGATGGATTCCCCGGGTTTCACCTCGGCGTCGCGCTTCAGTCCTTCGGGCGTGAGCTCGAACACCCAGGCGAAGACCAGCGCCGGCGCAAAACCGATCACGAGCACAATGATCAGCGCCCGCAGCGCCCAGCCCGGCACGTCGAATGCCGGGAACACAGTACTGGCGACCTGCACGATCAGCCACGAACCCACGGCATACAACCCGGCCATGCGGATGACGTTGCGGCGCTTCAGTTCAGAGAGAAAGCTCATCGCGGCGACGCATCCTTGTATTCGGCGATCGGCTGCTTCGTCAGCGCGATGAAGCGTGGATCATCGCGCAACGGATCCCACATCGGGTCGAGCGTGAGCAGCGCCGGCGTAATGCCGGCCGGCATTTCGAGAAGTTTCGGCAGCAGCGCAATCGCCGCGTCGCGGTCGCCTGCGAGCGCGAGTACCTGCGCGAGGACGGTTGTCGAGGTGGCGAGTTCGAGCACATCAGGCGTATCTGCCTGCTGCCGTGCCGCCGCAATCGCGCGATCGTAATCACCAAGACCTGCATTGATGAGTGGTGTCAGTGGCCCGACCGCCACCACGTGGCTGATGCCTGCAGGCTGTGCCGCGATTGCGCGATTCAGCCGCTCGAACGTTGCGCGTGCCAGGTCCGGATGGGCGGTCTGGCGCTGCGCGTGGCCGAGGCGAATCAGGCCGATGTAATCGATGTTAGTCAGTTCGGCGTCCGTGCGCCGCGCTGCCTGTGGTTCGACCAACGCGGTCAGAGCGGCGAGATCGCGCCGGTATCTGGTTTGATCGATAAGGACAAGGCTCTCGTAGTAATCGCCCGTATCCTTCGGCACGCGCGCAAGCCATGTGTCGGCGGCATCGAGGCGTCCGCGGCGCTGTTCGACCAGCGCCAGGCACGAAGGCGCCGTCGTGTCGTCGGGCGCCGTCTTCAACGCCTCCTCCAGTTGCGACTGTGCCTCGTCGTAGCGTCGCAGCCAGAACAGGATTTCGCAGGCGCCCTGCACGCGCAGCGAAACGTTGCGCGGATCTCGCGCGAGCGCTTCACGATAGTGCCCAACCGCGTCGTCCCAGCGGCCCATGCGCCGCTCGATGAAGAACAGCGAGCTGAGCATGTCGAGGTCGCCCGGCTGCTTGTCGAGCGCGCGCTTGAACAGCTCCAGCGCCGCCGGGAAATCGCGCCGAACCCAGTAGAAATAGCCGCCGCGGGCCCACAGCGTTTCAGCCAGATCCGGCTGCAGGCGCGCGGCGGTGTCGGCGGCCTCGCGCACCGCCTGGCCGGTCGAACGCGCGCTGTCGTAGCCGTTGAAATACAGGTTCGCCATCGCGACCGCCAGCGCTGCCCAGGCCTGGGCAAACTTCGGGTCCGCGTGCACGGCCACGAGATAGTCGTCGACAGCTTTTTGCGTGCCCAGGAACGAATAGCTGGTGTTGTCCAACGTGCGCGCACGCAGGTACGCTTCATAGGCCGCAGGATTGTCCGTGCCCTTCGCGGCAACGACCTTGCGCTCGGCGCCGGTAAGCGTCGCCTTCAGCGCATCGGCCACCGCCTGCGCGACCTCGCCTTCGACGCCGAAGATGTCCTCGAGCGTGCGGTTGTAACTCTCGGCCCACAGATGCTCATCCTTCGCCGCGCCGATCAATTGGACGGTGATGTGCACGGCATTGCCGGATTTCTGCACGCTGCCTTCGAGAATGTTCGCGACGCCGAGTTGGCGCGCGATCTCGGCCAGGTTCTCTGGTGCACTCGCATAACGCTGCGTCGACGTGCGCGAGATCACGCGCAGCGCACCGATCTTCGACAGCTTGGTCAGGATCTCGTCCTGCATGCCGTCGGCGAAGAACGCATTGGCTTTGTCGTCGGACAGGTTTGCAAACGGCAGAACGGCGATCGATTTGTCCGATGCCGCCGGCGCGGCGGCGGCCGCGGGCTTTGCTGCCTGCGCTGTCGACTGGCTGGCGGAATCCACAGGGTGTGGCGCGAAGCGCCAGAGCAGGCCGCCGCCGATGATGAGCAGCAGCACAACGATCGACAACTCCGTGCCGCTGACGCGCTGTTCGCCACGCTCGCCGTGGTACCAGGCCAGCACCAGGGCGACGAAGAAGCCGACGCCCGCCGCCACCGTGATCCCGCGCAGCAATCCCTGCGGCCAGTCGAACTGCTGTCCGATCAGGCCGATCACCTGCAGCAACACCCACGCGCCGGCGAGGTAGGCTAGCGCCCACTGCACGAGCTTGCGCTGCCTGAGTTGATTGAGAAGTTCGATCATGTCCGGCGCCTGTCGCAGCGGATCACATCGCGACGCCTGAGTTCGGCGATCAATGAACGCGCGGTGCTCATGGCTTTGCCGAACTCTGCGTTGCGGACTTCGCGTCTGCATCCGCCAGCAGCTTTGCGAAACGCGGATGCTTGCGCAGCGGGTCCCAGGCCGGATCGAGCTTCAGCAGCGCGATCGACATGACGCGGCCACAGGGAATCTGCAGCAGGTGCTGCACGAGATCGATCGCCTCGTCGTCGGCGCCGACGCTGGCGAAGATTTTCGCCGCTGCCGACTGCACCGCGGGGCCACTGACCGCATCGCGGCTCGTCGGCATCAGGGTCATCGCCTTCCGCGCTTCGGCGATCGCCTCGTCGCGCAGACCCAGCCCCGCATTGGCAAACCCGAGCGCAAGATGCGGGTCGGAATCATCAGGCCGTGCTTGCGCGGCAGCCTGCATTTTGTCTTTGACCTTCAGGAAGAGCGGCTTTGCCGCGAGGCTGTCGCCGGCGGCGACATGGGCATGCGCGGCGAGCAGCATGGGTTGCAGCACGAGATTGGTCGAGTCGTACCAGCGCTGCTCTCCGGCTGCTTCAGCGGTCCTGGCAGCGTTGGAAAAGTCGCGCTGCCACCAGGCCAGCTGATAGATGTTGTACCCCATCGCCTTGTATGCGCCAGACTCGGGATTGAGCGCGGCAACCGCGGCGCGCATCGGTGCAAGATCACCGTTCCAGAACGCCTGGTTCTCGCCGCGCCGGATCAACGTGAGCGCCGGCTCCGCGGTCAGGCTCGCGGAGCGAACGAGTGCCCGATCGGCGTCGGCGTAACGGCGCAGGTGGCCGTAGGTGAGGCCGAGGTCGAACTGTGGCGCAGTATTGCGCGGATCAAATTCGGCTGCACGCTCGAATCCCTTGATCGCCAAATCGAAATGGCCTTGCCGCCGCACGACCGCCGCATCGATTTGCTCGATTTCGGAACTGTTCGGCCAGGTCTGACGCGCGAGCGCGAGCTCCTTCAGTGCGCTGTCGTAGTCGCGATGTCCCCAGTACGCATGCAGCGCGAGCGCATAGTGCGCTTCACCCAGATCGGGTTGCAGTCCGATTGCCCTGTCGGCAGCGCCTTTCGCCGCCGCAAGCCGCTCATCCGTGCGATCCGTCCCGAACCAGTACAAGTACATGTGCGAACGCGCGAGGTCGGCCGCTGCGAGGGCGAAGCCGGGATCCTTCTCCAATGCCTTCTCGAACAGCGCGATGGCCTCGGGCTCTTCGAGATAGGCGTAGTTGTACTGATCGTTGGCGCGGTTGAAATGAGCCAGTCCGCGCAAGTAGAGATCGTATGCCTCGGAGTTGCGCGTCGGCATGCGCACGGTGCGCGCGCCCTCTTCCGGCAACAGCTTCGCGTTCAATGCGTCCGCGACTGCCTGCGCCACTTCGGCTTCGACGCCGAACACATCATCGAGCTTGCGGTTGTAACTTTCCGCCCACAGGTGCTCGTCGCTCGCCGCGCGAATCAGCTGTACGTTGATGTGCACGGCCGACCCCGCCTTCTGCACGCTGCCTTCGAGGATGTTGGAGACACCGAGCTGGCGTGCCGCTTCGGGAAGGTTCGTGGGCTTGGCCGCATACTGCTGCGTGGACGTGCGCGAGATCACCTTGAGCGCGCCGATTTTCGCGAGTCGCGTCAGGATTTCGTCCTGGATGCCTTCGGCGAAGTAGGCATTGTCGGGATCGCGACTGAGATTCTCGAAAGGAAGGACCGCGATGGACTTGCTGTCGACAGCAGCTCGCGCCGGTGCAGCCGCAGCGGTGTCGGCGCCGGTCGCGGCAGCGGAAGAGGCCGGCGCGTTCACGCCCGGCGCCATGCGCCACAGAAGTACGCCGCCGAATGCCAGCACCAGCGCGAGTATCAGCAACTCTGTGCCGGACACGCGCTGTGCGCCGCGCTCGCCGTGATACCACGCCAGCACCAGCATGACGAAAAACCCGACTGCCAGCGCGATCGTGATGCCGCGCCGCACGCCATCCGGCCAGGCGAACTGCTGGGCGACGATGTCGAGCCCCTGCAGCAACGCAAACGCGGCCGCCATGTAAGCCAGCGCCCACTGCACCAGCTTGCGTTCGCGCAGGCGTTGCAGCAGATCGGTCATGGCTTGGCGGCCCCGTCTGCATGCGGCGTAAACGGAAGGTCCATCTTTTTCAGCACCGATTCGAATCGCGGATCGCCGCGGATCGAATCGAACGAACGCGTCCAGAGCAAGCCACCGGCAGAGGCGTTGCGCCGCGCTGCGAACAGTTCCAGCTGGTCGAGGGCGTGCTCGCGATCGCCGAGCCATGCGAGGAACGACGAGTAGACAATTGGATCGCCGCGCAGATCGGCATTGGCCGGAGCACTGTCCAGGCTGGCCCGCGCCGCCGCGCGCGATTCGGGATCTGCGATACCACGCACGATAACGACTTTCGCATCGGCGTCGACGCCCAGACGCCGCGCCACGACGCGCAGTTGCGCCTCGGCATCGGCATAGCGCTGCAGACCAATGTAGAGCAACGCCGAAGTCATGCAGGCCGGATAGAAATCCGGGTGGGTGGACAGCACCGGTTCGATCTCGACCACGGCATCGGCTTCGCGATGCAACGCCATCAGGATGGTCGAGCGCACGACACTGATGATTGCGGACAAAGGATCGAGTTGCCGCGCGCGATCGATCTTTCCGAGCGCCGCCTCGGATTGCCCGATCAGAAACAGGTATTGCGCGTACTGGTTGAGTCCTTCGACGTCCCCGGGCGCCAGCGCCAGCGCGCGTCGAAACGTCGCGTCGCTGCGCGCCCACTCCATACGATGTGCATAAACGTTCGCCATCGCGACGAGTGCCGGTGCCGTATCAGGATCGATGCCCAGCGCGCGTGTCGCGGCGGTCTCGGCGCGCGCCATGCCGGCTTCGAGGTCGCCGTTCGTATAGGACGGCAACAGCTGCTCGGCCTCGGCAAGAGCTCCCCAGGCCTGCGCGTATTGGGGATCGAGTTCCACCGCCTTGCCGAACGCGGCGATCGCGTCGCGCAAGCCCGGCCCCCGCGCCGCGAGCAA
>DASRTK010000477.1:0-5686 GCA_035655975.1 Rudaea sp. | reverse complement strand
TGCCGAAGGAAACCGAGTTCGGGCGCAAGCGCGAGATCGACCAGAGCAACTGCAACAAGGATTATTCCTGCGTCAACGGTTTCTGCCCGAGCTTCGTCACGATCCATGGCGGCGGGCTGAAAAAACGCAAGGGCAGCGGCCAGGTGGATTTTTCCACATTGCCGCAACCGGACGTCGCGACCGACCTGTCGCAGCCCTGGAACATCCTCGTCACCGGCATCGGCGGTACCGGCGTCGTGACGATCGGCGCGCTGATCGGCATGGCCGCGCACCTGGAAGGCAAGGGCGCAACCGTGCTCGACCAGACCGGGCTGGCGCAGAAGGGCGGCGCCGTCACCTGCCATCTGCGTATCGCGAAGACGCCGGGC
Organism: Rudaea sp.; assembly: GCA_035655975.1. Lineage (GTDB taxonomy): Bacteria > Pseudomonadota > Gammaproteobacteria > Xanthomonadales > Rhodanobacteraceae > Rudaea. The sequence goes on along the minus strand of DASRTK010000477.1, from coordinate 5,318 downwards.
GACATCCACGCCGTGCGCATCGCCGCCGGCGAGGCCGACCTCGTGCTCGGCTGCGACATGGTCGTGGTCAACGACTACTGGGCCCTGTCGAAGATCCGCGCCGAGCGCTCGCGCGTCGTTCTGAACAGCTACGAGGCGATGCCCGGCACCTTCACGACGAAACCGGACATGAATTTCCCGGCGCAGCAGATCCTCGCCGCAGTGAAGACCGCGCTCGACGGCCAGGAGCCCGACGTCGTCGAGGCGACCGGACTGGCGACTGCGCTGCTCGGCGATTCGATCGCGAGCAACCTGTTCATGCTCGGCTATGCCTGGCAGAAGGGCTGGGTGCCGCTGAGCCACGACGCGCTGATGCGCGCGATCGAACTGAACGCCGCCGCGGTCGAGATGAACAAGACCGCGTTCAACTGGGGCCGGCTCGCCGCGCACGACATCGCCGCGGTGCGTGCCGCGGCGATGCTGCCACCTTCCGCCCTCCGGGCACCTTCCCCCGCAAGCGGAGGAAGGGAAGAATCGATTGTTCTCGATGATAGCGCGCTGAGCACGACGCTCGACCAGCGCGTCGCGCGCCGCGTCGCGTTCCTGACCGACTACCAGAATGCAGCATATGCGCAAAAGTATAAATCGCTCGTCGACAAGGTGAGCGCCGGCGAGCAGGCGAAGACGCCAGGCACGACGGCGCTGACCGAGGCGGTCGCACGCTACGCGTTCAAGCTGATGGCATACAAGGATGAGTACGAAGTCGCGCGCCTTTATACGGCCGGCGATTTCGAAAAGCGCGTGCGCGACACGTTCGACGGCGACTTCAAGATCCATTTCCATCTCGCCCCGCCGCTGCTCGCCCGCCGCGATTCCGAAGGCCATCTGCGCAAGGGTGAGTACGGCTCGTGGGTGTTCGGCGCGTTCAAGCTCGTGGCCAAGCTCAAGGGTCTGCGCGGCACAGCGTTCGACATCTTCGGCTACACCGCCGAGCGCAAAATGGAGCGCGCGTTGATCGACGAGTACTTCGCGACGGTCGACCAACTGCTCGGCAAACTCGACCGCGACAACCATGCGCTCGCAGTGGAGATCGCCACGATCCCCGAGCACATCCGCGGCTACGGCCACATCAAGGAAGCGAACCTGGGCAGAGCGCGCGCACGCTCGGACGAGTTGATGGCGCTATGGCGCGCACCGTCGGTCAAGCAAGCAGCGGCCTGATCGAACTTGCCGGCGAGTCGCTGGCGGATGGCGTCGCAAGCCGAGACCTCTGGTCCGTAGGGCGACCTGGCGCCGCGTCACACCCCCGCTGACCAATGACCGCAGGTCGGAGCGTTGCTCCCGCGCCTCTTCGGCTATGCTAATGGCAGCGGCCGCGGATTCGCGGGAGTGCAATGTCCTTTGTTGCCGAACTGAAGCAACGCAAGGTGTTTCGCGTCGCGACCGTGTACCTGGTCGTCGCGTGGATCGCCGTGCAGGCGGCGAGCATCGCATTGCCGGCATTCGACGCGCCGGTCTGGGTGCTGCGGGTCGTGATCCTGCTGATCGCGCTCGGCTTTCCGTTCGCGCTCGTATTGGCCTGGGCGCTCGACGTCACGCCCGGCGGCCTGCGCTTCAGCGCGGGCGGCGCCGGCACCAAGCGCATGGCAGTCGTCGCGGCGCTGCTCGTTCTGCTCGCCCTGGTATGGTTCTTTCGTGGCCAGCCTGCGCTTCGGTCGAGCGACGTCGCGGCGGCAGCGGCGCCCTCCACCGCCGGAACGGGTATCGCGGCTGATACGACGGCAGCTCCGCGCTCGATCGCCGTGTTGCCGTTCGTCAACATGAGCAACGATCCCGCCAACGATTATTTTTCCGATGGCCTGGCCGAGACCACGCTCGACATGCTGGCCCAGGTGCCGAACCTGAAGGTCGTCGCACGCACGTCGTCGTTCGCGTTCAAGGGCCAAGCCCTCGACGTGCGCAAGATCGGCGCCGCGCTCGGCGCCGCGACGTTGCTCGAAGGCAGCGTGCAGCGTTCCGGCAGTGCCGTGCGCATCACCGCCCAGCTCGTCAAGACCTCCGACGGCACGCACCTGTGGTCGAATCATTTCGACCGGCAGCTCGCCGATGTGTTCAAGATCCAGGATGAAGTCGCAACCGAAGTCGTGCGCGCGCTAGAAGTTTCGCTGCCAGAGGGGGACCAGCAGCGCCTGACACAGAAGCGCACGGAGAACGTCGCGGCTTACCAGGAGTACCTCAAGGGCATGGCGCTGATGCCGGGGCGCAAGGTCGATGACATGCGCGCGGCGGCTGCGCACTTCGAGAGGGCCATCGCGATCGACGGCAACTATGCGCGCGCTTACGTTGCCGCGGCCGACGCCTACGAATTGATCGAGGAATACGCGGGTGTCGCACCGGCCGAGAAGGCGCATGTCGGCGAGTACATCGAACGCGCGCTCGCACTCGCACCCGACCTCGGCGAGGCGCACGCAAGCCGCGGAACGCAACTCAAGAACGCCGGCGACATCGACGGCGCCGAACGCGAATTCCGCCGCGCGACCGAATTGGCGCCCAGCTACGCCAGCGCGTTCCAGTGGTACGGTGAATTGCTCTGTTACGTCCTGCATGATTTCGCCGCTTCGGAGCGAATGTTGCGACATGCAGTGACGCTCGATCCATTGTCCCCGATCGTGCAGGATCAGCTGATCTATCCATTGATCGCGGCGAACCGCCGCGACGCCGCGAAGGCGGAGCTGGACAAGCTGTTGCGCGAGCATCCCGATTTTGCCCAGGGCTACTACACGCAGGCGCGGTTTGCCTCGGCGCAGGGCGATCTGGTTGCGGCGTTGCGGTCGCTGGCCGAACACGCCGCGCGCGATCCTGCTGCGCTCTCCCGCATTGGAGACCGCTGTTATCTGCTGCTGCAGTTCAGCGCCGTCGAGGCGGCACGTACCTGTTTCCGTGACCTGCTCAAGCGATCGCCCGACAGTGTCGGACTGGCGACCGAGCTTGCCCAGCTGCAGCTGCTCAACTCCGGTGCCGAAGCCGTACTCGCCCAGGCCCGGTCCGGCATGCATGTCGACAAGGGTTTCGAAGCCTTTCTTCTGATTTGCGTTGGGCGCGTGGACGAAGCACTGGCGATCCTGCGCGTCATCTGGCCGCAGCAGTTCGCTTCGCCTGCGCCGAAACCATACCCCGACATCGTTCCGAAATCCGTTCTCGTCGGCACAGCGCTGCTGCGTAGCGGCGCCACTGCGCAAGGCCGGGCGCTGCTGCTTGGCGTCACTGCCGAGCTGGCCGAGAGGCCGGCGAGTACGTCGACAACTTTCGCCTGGTGGGACGTGGTCGCGCTCGAGTTGCTCGGCGATCGCGAACAGGCGATTGTCGCGCTCCAGCGCCATGCAGCGGCTGGCTCGTTCTTCGACCTGTGGGATCTTGATGCAGATCCATTGCTTGCCAGTCTGCGCGCCGATCCGCGCTTCACGAAGATTCTCGCACCGGCGCGCGCGCGGGCGGCTTCGCAAGTCGCGGCAGCGCAAGCGGCGGGGTTGCTTTGACGCAGCCGCGGTTTGACGGAACGTCAGTCGCCACTGTGTTGCCAGACCAGGCAACGATTGTTCGCCGGCATCGCGATATCGTCGAGCAGCGCAAAGCCGGCTGATTGCGCCAGCCGGTTCACGTCGTCGAAATCGCGAATGCCCATGTGCGGCACGCGCTGCTTCAACGATCGATCGAATGCGGCGTTGCTGGCGCTGGTGAACTCGCCACCGTAGTTGAACGGGCCATAGATCACGAGTTTCGCCTCAGCTGTGGTCAGCGCCGGCAGCGCCGCGAAGAGCTTTTCCACTTCCACCCAGCTCATGATGTGCAGCGTGTTCGCGCTGAAGATGGCGCCGTAAGGGATCGGGGCGGGCCCGACTGCGACGCTGGGGTTTTGCGGCGTGGGTGCAGTCTGTTCGGCCACGTCGAACACGAGCGGCGCCGGCGTGTTCGGCAATGCCGCTTCGTCGAGCCACATTTGTATACCTGGCAGATTCTCTTCGCGGTCGGATGATTGCCACAGAAGCCAGGGCAGCGCTTCGGCGAAGCAGACGGCGTGCTGTCCGGTGCCGCTGCCGATTTCGAGCACGCGCTTCCGATCGGCGAAATGTTCGCGCAACACGGACAGTATCGGGTCGCGGTTGCGTTCGCAGGAGGGCGAGAAGGGCTTGATTGTCATCCGCGGTTCCCGGACGTCATATGCGAGGAGTCATTCTCACGCAGGCGAATGAGAAAATTATCGTCATTCCCGCGGAAGCGGGAATCCATCTTGCCTTGACGCGGAAGAAGTAGATCAATTTGGATTCCCGCTTCCGCGGGAATGACGACATATTCTGGGTGGGGTTAGCCGGTTGACGCGCTTTTTGGCGCTTGGCGGCTTGACGCAAAACGATTGAATCTTGCAGCGCTCAGACGGCCGCGCCGCGCCCGGCTTGCCGCCCTATACTATTTGCGCACCGCCGTGACTTCGATCTCGATCAGCCAGCCCGGATTGACCAGGCCGGCGACCTTGACCGTCGAGCGCGCCGGCAGGTTCGGCTGCTCCTTGGTCCCGAAGAACTGCTTGTAGCCTTCCATGAAGCCGGCGAAGTCGATCTTGCCTTCGCGCGCCGGATCGCCGACGACGAAGGCCTGCATCTTGACGACGTCCTTCATCTCCAGGCCCATGCCCTTGAGATTCGCCGCAATCGTGTTGAGCGTGCTGACGGTCTGGGTCTTCGTGTCGCCATAGGCGGCTGGTGTTTCCCCAGGCGCGGCCTTGTCGAGCAGTTGCGGTCCGGCGCCGCTGAGAAAAATCAGGCTCTGCCCGGCCGGAATTTCGACCGCCTGCGCGATCGGGAAGTCGGAGTTCGGAATCTTGTAGCGGATCACGTCCTTGGCCGATGCGGCGGACGCGAGCAATACGAACGGGATCAGTGCCAGCATGCGAAAGTTCATGGTCGACTCCCGAATTGGAATAGTGGCAACTATAAACCCTGATCAAGGCAGCTGATCAGGGCAGCTGATCAGTGCAGCCGATCAGTGCAGCAGACCAGTTCCATTGATCAACGCAGTTTGGCGACTTCGGCCTGGGTCAGCGCGTTCGGATACTGGTTGCCGAAATGGCTGCGCACGTAATTGACGACCTCGGCGACCTGCGCGTCGGTCAGGTAATCGCCGAACGCCGGCATGCCATGGCGTCCCTTGAGCACGACCAGGGCCGGATACGTGGCGCTCGCGAGCTTTTGATTGCCTGCCAGCGCCGGGTAAAAGCCGGCACCGACGGCGCCCTTGGCGTCGGCCATGTGGCAACCCTGGCAGATCGCGCGAAACAGCGTCGC
>DASRTK010000476.1:0-7173 GCA_035655975.1 Rudaea sp. | reverse complement strand
GGGGCGAGGGGCGAGAGGCGAGGGGCGAGGGGCGAGGGGCGAGGGGCGAGGGGCGAGGGGCGAGGGGCGAGAGTGCGCATTGCTCGTCATTCCGGCGAAAGCCGGAATCCAGCGTCTTTCATAGCGATTCAGAGGCGCTGGATCCCGGCTTTCGCCGGGATGACGAGCAAGAAGTGACGAGCAAGAAGTGACGAGCAAGAAGTGACGAGCAAGAAGTGACGAGCAAGAAGTGACGAGCAAGAAAGTGACGAGCAAGAAGTGACGAGCAAGAAGTGACGAGCAAGAAGTGACGAGCAAGAAGTGACGAGCAAGAAGCGACGAGCAAGAAGTGACGAGCAAGAGCGCGCTTTCCCTCGCCCCTCGCCCCTCGCCCCGCGCCTCTCGCCCCTCGCCCCTCGCCCCTCGCCCCTAGAAACGAGGCCGTATCAGCGTCCCGAACGTCAGATATATCGAGTAATGGCCGTTGTTCGTCTGGCCGTAGCCGAGAAACAGCGGGCCGAACGGTGTCTTGACGCCGCCGAATACGCTGCCCGCGTAGATCACCTCATCGAAGTTCGTGTTGACCGCTTGTTGCAGGCCCCACAGGTGTCCGGCCTCGACGCTGGCGCCGAAATAGATCGGCACGCTGAACAGCTTGTCCGGATCGCTGAGCTGGCGGTAGTAGACGGCGCGGCCGAAAGCCAGATTCGGGGCGACCAAGCCGCGTTCCGGGTAGCCCGACAGATTGAGGAATCCGCCGATCGAATCATTGACTTCGATGACTGCCGAGTTGCTCGATGCAGCCAGTCGCGTCCCGAACAGGAAATGATTCTCGCCGCTGCTCACGACGCCGTCCCAGACGATCTTGTAGGAGTCCGCGTTATGGTCGCTGCCGAGTGACGTGCGATACCAGTAACTATCGAAATCGAGCCGCATCCCGTGCGCGGGAAAAATCGCATTGTCCAGCGTGTCGTATTCGAGCCGCGTGGTGTAGGCGCCGTACAACGCATCGCTCTCGGAGACCGAATCGGGCGCGCCGATATGGCGCCGTATCCAGTCATGCCCGTAGATCATGCCGGCGCCGAGCGCCCAGTTGGTCGACAAATACGTGCCGATGCCGGCGCGCGCCTCGCCGCGGTACACGCGATAGTCAGCGATTTGCTCCGTGCCTTCGAACAGCGGGAAATTTTCCGCTTTGTATCCGAGTTGGCCGAGTGCGAAGAAACGCGCGCCAAGCCCGAACGGCTGGTAGAACTCGGACTCGATGCCGGTCTCGCCACCCAGGCGCAGGCGATTGCGCAACTCGCCACCGGCGTCGTTGACGTTCGGGAAGATCACATCGGCCTTGAGTTGGTAGTCGCTGTCGCCCTTGAAGTCGTTGCTCAGTTGAAGACCGAACAGTGCGATGTTCGGACCCCAGGGCTTGTCGACCGCGGTGATCTCGAGTCCCGCCTTGCCATCGCGCTCCACGGCCTGATAGCGGATCGTCTGGTAGCGGCCCGAGCCGTATGACGACTCGACGATCTGGTCGACGTGGGCGGCATCGAGCGGCTGCCCGACCAGCACCTGCATTTCGCGCTCGATCAGCTTGGCCGCGCCGGCGCCGCCGGCCTTGACGTCGACAAACTCGATCACCGGCGGCGTGTACGCGATCAGCTGATGACGTGCGGTGAATTGCGCATAGGTCTGTGCGTCGGCCGTGAATGTCTTCAGCTTGTCGACCGCGCGCTCGGCTGCCTGCGTGCCGATCGGAATGGCCTGGTCGGCTTTGTCGAATGCGGCCGAGCTGAAGTCGCCGAGTTCCGGCCTGATCAGGACATCCGCGGCACCGAGCGTACCGAGTTCACGATTGATTCGATCCTGCGACAGCGTGCCTATGACCTGGTTGAGAATCGCCAGCGGGTTGGTCAGGTCTTCGCGCTTCGAGATCGGCGTGCCGACGTCGACGACGATCAGGCGATCGGCACCCATCGCGCGCGCGACGCCGACCGGAACGTTGTCGAAAATGCCGCCGTCGACGAGCAGGTAGTCGTCCACCGGCAGCGGCGCGAACGCGCCGGGCACGGACATGCTCGAACGGATCGCCAGCACGAGATCGCCCCTGTCCCAGATGACCGGCTTGCCGCTGACGATGTCGGCGGCGACTGCGCGAAACGGGATCGGCAAATCGTCGAAGTTGTCGATCTTCCACGTCGATGCGAGCAATTGGCGCAACAGGATCAGCAACTTCTGGCCCTGGATCAATCCTTGCGGCGTCACGATGCGGCCGTCGCGATAGCCGACTTCGTAGTCGAGCAGGAACTCCAGGTCCTGGCCCTTGCGCCGCATGTTGAGCTTCTCGCGCGGAGGGTCGTCGCTGAGCACTTCCTTCCAGTCGATCTGGCCGAGTATGCGTTCGATATCCTCAGGGCTGTAGCCGGACGCGTACATGCCGCCGACGATGGCACCCATGCTCGTGCCGGCGACCTTGCAGATCGGAATGTGTTCGCGTTCGAGCACCTTGAGCACGCCGATGTGCGCGGCGCCGCGTGCGCCGCCGCCGCCGAGGACGAGTCCGATGCATTCGGCCGCGTGCGCGTTCGGGAGCGCAGCGCCCGCCAGACCCGCGAGCGCCCAGGCGAGTGCGTGCCGGAAGATCGAACCGGATCGATTGGTCATGCACATCTCCCATTGCGTTCGATGGCGCAAAAAAAAAGCCGCCCGATTATAGGCAGCTTCGTTGCATTGCGTGGCGCCGCATCGTGGGCCGTGCAGGAAGTCGAGCAATCCGCCGCCTTGTGCGGTCGCGAAGGTGACCTGTCGCCCGAGTTTGGCTCAGGTCAGTTGCTTCGATGCCCGAATCGGACCTAGGTCCCATATCGCCAGCGCGCAGCGAGTCGTAGCCTTGCATGCTCGGCACGCAGGCTTCGCGCGGATATGGGGTGTCACGCTGGCGCGCATCAGGCGCAGTGCCGAACCGCTTTTGCGAACGCGAGGAGAAAGCATCGTGGACATATCACGTATTAGGACCGTGTCGCTCCTGTCGGCTCTACTTCTGGCTCTGGCGGCGCCGTTGGCCGCAGAGGAACCGGCGACAAGCGCCAAGACCGAAGTATCGGCCCAGGTGATCTCACCGGATGCGCAGGCAGTGCTCGACAGGATGACTGCCTACATGCGTACCCTGAAGGCTTATTCGATCGACAGCCACTCCAGCCGCGACGAGGTAGTCGCTTTCGGCTACAAGGTGCAACACAACGAGCATTCGACGGTGACCGTTCAGTTGCCGAACAAGCTGCGCGCCGAGATTTCCGGCGACCTGCGCGACCGGACTGTCGTCTACGACGGTACGAAGATTGCGATCTACTCGCCCGATGACGATGTCTATGCGCGCACCAGCGCACCGGACAGCGTCAACAAGCTGATAAACAATTTGCTCGATGCCGGCATCGAGATGCCGATGGTCGATGTGCTGTACCAGACCGGCGAAGGCACACTGACCGAAGAGGTTCGCGGCGGTGTGCTGGTCGGCGACTCTGAGATCGATGGCGCCGAATGCGATCACCTGGCGTTCCGCCAGTCGTCGATCGATTGGCAGCTATGGGTTGAGAAGGGCGCCAAGCCCGTGCCGCGCAAGCTCGTGATCACGACACGCTACGCAGTCGGCGATCCGCAATACCAGGCAAACCTGCGCTGGAACCTGAGCCCGAAGATCGACGCATCGACGTTCACTTTCACGCCGCCGAAAGATGCGAAAGAGATTCCTTTCAGTAACCCGACGGCCATCAATGGCGCCGCGCCGTAAGGAGACCGACATGAGCAGCATGCAAACCAATTCGATTCAGAAGAGCACGTCGCGCGCGTCGGCGTTTTGCCTGATCGTGGCCGGCGCCGCGCTCGCGCTGGCGGTCTCGGACGTCGATGCCGGTCGCGGCGGCGGAGGCGGCGGCGGAGGAGGAGGCGGGGCGAGAGGTGGCGGGGGCGGAAGCGGCGGTCAGATGGCCAAAAGTTCGGTGTCCGGTTCGAATCGATCGGGCGGAGGCGGGGGTGGCGGTGCGAGCCGTAGCGGTGGTGGAGGCGGCGCCAGCGCGAACACCGCGAACCGTGGCGGCGGCGCCAATGCCAACACTGCGAACCGTAGTGGCGGCGCCAATGCCGCGAACAGCGGAAATCGCAGCAACGTCAGCGGCAACAACGTCAACTCCGGCAACCGGACCAACAACGTCAACAACTCCGGTAACCGGAACAACGTCAACAACGGCAACATCAATGTCGGCAACGATGTCAACGTCAACATCGATGGCGGCTACAACAACCGCTGCTGCGGCTACGGCAACGGCGGCTTGGCTGTCGCTGCGACCATCGGCGCGATGGCCGTGACAACGGCGGCTGTCGTGGGCTCCTCCTACTATGCGTTGCCGTCAGGCTGCACGACGGTAGTCCAGAACGGCGCCACCTACAGCCAATGTGGCAGCGTCTACTACCAGCAGACCATGCAAGGCAGCGATCCGGTATATGTCGTCGTCAATCCTTGATACCCGCGCAGACTCGCAGGAAACAGTCTGAAGCGAGAAGCGTTGATAGTGCCGCATCCGTTCAGGATGGGTGCGGCACGGCGTTCGACACACAGCGCGGCAGATAGCACGCTGACAAAGCCCTGACGATCGACCGGCAGGCCGCGCTCGCATCGCGTTCATCGGCGCGCGCCAATAGGATCAAGGTCCAATTTCGCTTGGAGCCATTGCGACCTAGCCTCGCACCAGTGGCATCGGTGCCTGCGAACCGCGTATGCTGTCTGCACGGCAGGATTGCCAGCCTGAACTGCGAAATTGGCGAGGAGAAAACATGATCACGTCACGTCATAGGTCAGTCGTTGTTCGCTTGTTGCTGTCGCCGCTCCTGCTGCTTGTGGCGGCCCCTTTGGGCGCCCAGGAAGCGGCCCCCGCTCCAGGCTCTCCTGCCGTAGCGCAGGTAATCTCGCCAGAGGCGCAGGCGGTGCTCGACCGCATGACTGCCTTCCTGAAGAGTCAGAAAACCTTTTCGATCGACAGTCAGTCCACACGTGACGAAGTGGTCGCGTTCGGCTACAAGCTGCAGAACAACGAGCATGCAACCCTGACCGCCCAACTCACGAACAAGCTGCGCGTCGAGGTCTCAGGCGACGACCGGGAACGCACGTTCATCTATGACGGCGCAACGCTGACCATGTACTCGCCGGACGACGAAGCCTATACGCAAATCAAGGCGCCGGACACGATCGGCAAGCTGGTCGACCGGCTGCTCGGCGCGGGCATCGAGATGCCGATGATCGACATGCTGTACCAGATCCACCAGGGATCGCTCACCGAAGCCGTGCGCGGCGGTGTCCTGGTGGGTGACTCGAACATAGACGGCACCGACTGCGATCATCTGGCGTTCCGCCAGGGCAACATCGACTGGCAACTGTGGGTGGCCCAAGGCGACAAGCCGGTGCCGCGCAGGCTGCTCGTCACGACGCGTTACGAAGTTGGCGATCCCCAGTACCAGGTGACGATGCGCTGGAACCTGAATCCGAAGGTCGATGCATCGACCTTCGCTTTTACGCCACCGAAGGGGGCGAACAAGATTCCGTTCAGTGATCCGAACGCCCTCATCGACGCCGCGCCGTAAACAGGAGACCGAACATGAATAGCAAACACGAAAATTCGCGCGCGACGTCGACGGCGAGGCGCGTTGCGCTGATCCTGATGGTCATTTGCACCGCCCTGATTCTTGGAATCCCCGATCTCAGCGATGCGCGCGGTGGTGGACGCGGTGGTGGCGGCGGCGGACGCGGTGGTGGTGGTGGCGGCAGCCGCGGCGGCGGCGGATACAGCGGCGGCGGCGGAGGCCGCGCCCAGAGTTCGGTGTCCGGCGCGAATCGCTCGAGCTATGGCGGCAGCAGCCGCTCGAACTACAGCAGCAGCAACCGGGCCAGCGCAGGCACGATGGATCGTGGCAGTGGCGGCGGCAACCGCGCGAGTGCGGGCACGATGGACCGCGGTGCAGCAGGCGGCAGCGGCAATCGGCCTAGCGCCGGCACGAGTGATCGTGGTGCCGCGGGCGGCACCGGCAATCGCGGGCAGGGCAACCGGGGTGATGGCAATCGCGGCGACGGCAACCGTGGAGATGGCATCGGCAATGGCAACAACATCAACAACGGCAACATCAACGCCGGCAACAACGTCAACGTCGACATCGATGGCGGCTGGGGTGGCGGTTGGGGTTGGGGCGGCTATTACCATCCGATCGCTGCCGGCATCGCGATTGGCGCAGTCGCCGCTACGACAGCGGCGGTAATCGGCTCGTACTACTACACCCTGCCGCCCAGCTGCGCTTCATACTGGCACGGTGGTTACTACCATTGCGGCAGCGTCTATTACCAGCAGACCTGGTCGGGCAACGATGTCGTCTACGTTGCTGTCGAGGATCCTGCGAAATAGCACGCGCTCCGCCGCCACGCTGGTCCGGTAGGTGAAACAAAAAAATCCAACTCAAAACAGATACAGGAGCTCCAAACATGCGCACCACCAAGAACGTGATGGCGAAGTTGCTGCCGGCCCTGCTGTTTTCGGTGCCGGTCGGCGCGGCGGCGGAAGACTGGAGCTGGTCGCTTGCCCCTTACGCCTGGCTGCCGGCGATCGGGAGCACGCTGAACATCGACGTGCCGCCCATCGATACCGGCGGCACTACGCAGTTTTCCGGCTGGTCCCCGAAGCTGGGTTTCACGATCCCTCTGCATCTGGAGGGCCAGGGCGATGAATTCGGAATTCTCTCCGACATTCTGTACCTGCCGCTCAGCAACGACCGCAACGGCAGGTTCTTTGGCACCAATACCGACTTCAAGGCGGGAGTCTTCGAACTGGCTGGCGTGTGGAGTCCCGGACCGGTGCGCCACGAAGGTTTCGAGGTCATAGGTGGATTGCGTTACCTGTGGGCAAATCTCGACTTCAAGCTGGTGCCGAACAACCCCGCTCTGCCGAGCGGCAAGATCACCATCGACAAGGACTATGCCGACTTCATGCTCGGCGCGCGCTATGGGGCGAGGCTGACCGACCGCTGGGCGTTCACGGGCCGCCTCGACGGTTCCTGGGGCAGCAGCGACGGCACCATCGGCGCCGACGCGGTGTTCACGTACGCGACTGGCAACGGCGCGTGGGTAATCGGCTACAAGTATCTCAACGTGAAGTTCAGCAGCGG
>DASRTK010000475.1:0-8618 GCA_035655975.1 Rudaea sp. | reverse complement strand
ATCAGCGAATTGTTCTTCTGGAAATCGGCAGCAGGATCATCGCTCTTGGAGGTGTTGCTGACGTGCGAATCGCTCGCCACCGCCATCGCCGCGAGCGGCAACGCCTGGCGCTCGCCGATCGTGTAGCCGGTCAACTTGAACAGCCGGCCATAGGGCGTGAGTTCGGGGAACTGTCCACCGGCGTGGCAGGCCACGCAATTCTGCCCGGTCTGGCGGTTGAAGGCGGGCAGCGCGTGCGCGGGAATGGATGCGAGCGCCGCGAGCAGGAATGCCGCGGCTGCGAAGGCGGACCGCGTGACCATGCAGGAAACTGCGCTTCTGAGCATCGTGTTCATTTCGCCCTCCGGTACGACTACGCGACGTCGTGTGTTGCGACCGTAGCGCGCCATTGCCGCTCGATGCTGATCTGCATCAACTCAATCGAAAACGGATGCGAAAAATCCACAATGTTGCATCGATCCTGACGCTTACCTGACATTTCCGCCTGCACGTGCGCCGGGTTGCCACGGGATGCGGATCGCGGCACGCTTGCACTCCGCTGGGCCGCTCAAGGAATGACGACATGAAAACGCCGTACACAGCCATCGTCGTGTCGACCGGCACGAATTACCTGCATCGCATTCGCGTCGGGCATTTCGACATGATCACCGACGAGCCGCCTTCGCTCGGCGGGCAAGGGCAGGCACCGGCGCCGTACGACTACTACCTGGCGTCGCTGGCGGCGTGCACGGCGATCACGCTGCGCATGTACGCCGAAAAGAAAGGCTGGAACCTCGGCGAATTTCGTGCCGAACTGACATTCATGCGCGACGACGAAGGCAAGGTGCACATCCACCGCGTCCTGCATTCGGATCAAGCGCTGGACGACGCGCAGTGGCAACGCCTGATCGAAATCGCGGACAAGACGCCGGTGACGAAGACGATGCGCGAAGGCGCGGTCATCACGAGCGCGCGCGGCTGATCGTTTGCCCGACTGGTCGGTCAGCGCCCAGGCGCGAGATTTTCAACGGTCACAATGGTGCCACGCGCAGGACGCGCGGCTTGCGATTGACCGAACAAAAAGTCAGACGTGAGCAGGGTGCATCAGTGCCCGCGCGAACTGCCGCCGCGGCTGCCGCCACCCGAATGCGCCGCACCACCTGCTGCGGCGTGGCCGCCACCGCCGCCGCCACGTGCGGCATAGCTCGCACCGCCGCCCCGTGAATACGATGGCATCGCGCCGCGCCCGCCGGAGTAGGCAGGTGCCGCACCGCGTCCGCCGGAGTAGGCAGGCATCGCACCGCGCCCACCGGAGTACGAAGGTGCGACGCCACGTCCGCCGGAATAAGAGGGCATGCTGCCGCGCGAGCCGGCGTAAGCGCTGCGGCTGCCCGCGGAGGACGGTGCGGCCGCATACGCCCGATTCGAAGGCGCGTAACGCTGCTGCGGATACGCCGAGCGCGAGCCGGCATAATTCTGCGATGCGGCGCTTCCGCCGCGCGCAACCGCGCCGCTGCCATTGCTCGACGGCGCGTAGCCGCGCGATGGCATCGACGCCACCCGGTACGACTGATTTTCGCCGCGGTTATTCGTCGCTGCATTACCTGCCGTGTTGCCTCGACCGTAGGCGTAACCGTTGCCCGCGCTGGCGCGACCGTTCATTGCCGATGCGCTTGCGCCTGCGCGGGTGTTCATCGCATACGATGCGCTCGTCGCGCCGCCGCGCGCTGCGGCGGCGTACGACGCCGAAGGCAGCGCCGCGCGGTTGGCGAAACGGTTCGCGTTTGCGCCGCTGATCTGATTCGTCGGCGACGCGAACGTTCGACCCGTACCCGCCTGCGTGCCCGTGCCTGACTGCGTGCCTGCAAACGTGTTGCGATTGTCGGCCGACGTGCCCGCATGGGAGAAGTCTGCTCCCGCCGAAGTACCGGTGCGAGAGAAATTGCCAGCGCCCGAACCGACTGGTTGATTGCCATGGCCGTAGCGTCCGCCACCGGAGCCACCGGCGCCAGCGCTCTGATCGGCGTAACTGCCGCTGTGTCCACCATGGCCACCACCACCGTGGCCCCAGTCGCCGCTGCCATGGTCATGCCCCCAATCGCCACCGCCATGGTGGTCATGATTGTGACCACCCCAGGCCCAGTAAGCCCCGCCCCAATATCCGCCATAGCCGTAGTACGGCCAGCAACACCCGTAACCATAGTACGGCCAGTAGGCATAGCCGTAGCCATATCCGTAATAGGGCCAGCCCCAGTAGTAATCAGGGAGGAGGCTTATGCCGAGATAGACGGGTGCGCTGTAGACCGGCGCGTCCGCATAGTAATCCGGCACGTAGTCCGGCGCGTAACCGTAATCCGCCGGCGCGTGATCATCGATCACCGGACCGTCATTGGCGACGCAACCATCGCCGTACGCAGGATCATTCGTATTGCAGTTCTGGACGTTCAGCTGCGGGCCGCCGCTGTAGACGACGGGCGCCACTGCCTGTGGATCGGCGATGACTTGCGCATGCGCTGCGCCGGCCATGAAGATGATGGCAACGAAGGATAGACTCGATCGGAACACGGACCTTCCCCTATTTTGAGCCATGATCGTGCACCCTAGGATATGAATTCGCACTGAACCAAAAACAACATCGAGGACCGGTGAAACGCGCGAACGTTTCAGCGTCGATTTCGCTGAACAGGCGAATTTTCCGGGCGTGTAAATTTTTCCGGTCAAGGCGTGGCGTCGCTCGATATCAACCGGCGCTCGGGACTACAGCGACATCTCCGGCACGTGTGCCGGCACCTCGAGCTGCGCTTCCGTCGCGTCGATCACCTGCTGCACCGACACACCCGGCGCGGTCTCCTGCAACGTAGCGCGCCCACCCGGGAACGAGATGACCGCCATCTCGGTTACGAGCAGATCGATCGGCCGTGCCGACGTCAGCGGCAAATTACAGGCCTTGACGACTTTGGACTTGCCCTTGGCGCTGTGCTGCATCGCAATCACGACGCGCTTGGCGCCGGTCGCAAGGTCCATCGCGCCGCCCATGCCGGGAACCATCTTTCCCGGGATCATCCAGTTGGCCAGATGCCCCGACTGATCGACCTGCAGTCCTCCGAGCACGGTCATGTCGACGTGGCCGCCGCGGATCAGGCCGAACGATGTGGCGCTGTCGAACGTGCTGGCACCCGGAAGTGCAGTGACCGGGCGTCCGCCGGCGTCGGTCAGCAGGCGGTGATGCATGCCTTCTTCCGGCGGGGCGCCGGTGCCGATCAATCCGTTTTCGGACTGGAAGAATACGCGCATGCCGGCCGGAACAAAGTTGGCGACCTGGGTCGGAATGCCGATGCCGAGATTCACGAGCATGGCGTCACGCAGTTCGAGCGCGATGCGTTTGGCGATAATGGTCTGTGCGTCCATGGGGTCAGCCCTGTGCAATGAGGTAGTCGACGATTGGAGCGGGGGTGACGACGTGGTCCGGCGAGATCAGGCCCACGGGCACGATGTTGTCGGCCTCGGCGATCACGGTATCCGCTGCCATCGCCATCACCGGGTTGAAGTTGCGCGCGGTCAGCGCGTACGAAAGGTTGCCGAGGTAGTCGGCGAGGAAGGCATTGACCAGCGCGAAATCCGCGTGCAGCGCCGTCTCCACCAGATAGTCCCTGCCGGCCACTGCGATCGTCTGCTTGCCTTCCGCGACCACGGTGCCGACTCCGGTAGCGGTCAGGACGCCGCCGAGACCGAATCCACCAGCGCGAATGCGTTCGATGAGCGTACCTTGTGGCACGAGTTCGACGTCGATCGCCCCCGCGATCATCTTTTTCTGCGTCTCGGGATTCAGCCCGATGTGGCTGGCGATCACCTTGCTGACGAGGTCGGCGCTCACCAGCTTGCCTATGCCGACGCCCGGCAACGCTGTGTCGTTGGCGATCACGGTGAGGCCGCGCTTGCCCTGACGCACGAGTTCGTCGATGACGCGTTCGGGCGTGCCGACGCCCATGAAGCCACCGATCATCACGCGGGCGCCATCGGGGATGAGTGCTACCGCGTCGGCGACTGAGAGAGTTCGCATGGTGACGCCTCCTTGAAATGATCTCTAATGGATCAGGTGCGGTCGCCCGCGCCCGCTCACACGATTCCGGTAGCGTAGTACACACCGATGATCAGGAACACGGCCAGGGTCTTGATCAAGGTGATCGCGAAGATATCCTTGTAGGACTGTTTGTGGGTCAGCCCGGACACTGCCAGCAACGTGATCACGGCACCGTTGTGCGGCAGCGTGTCCATGCCGCCGCTGGCCATCGACGCCACCCGATGGAACACTTCGAGCGGAATTCCGGCCGCCTGTGCGTTCGCGATGAATGTGTCGGCCATCGCCGCCAGCGCGATGCTCATGCCGCCAGACGCCGAACCGGTGATGCCGGCCAGCGAGGTGACGGTGATCGCTTCGTTGATCAGGGGATTCGGAATCGCCTTGAGCGCGTCCGCGATGACCAGGAAACCCGGCAGCGCCGCGATCACGCCGCCGAAGCCGTATTCCGACGCGGTGTTCATCGACGCAAGGAGCGAGCCCGCGATGGCGGCCTTGCTCCCGTCGGCGAACTTCGCGGTCACCGGCTTCCAGGCGAAGGCAAACACCGTGAGGATGCCCAGCAGCAGTGCCGCCTCGACCGCCCAGATCGCGGTGACCTTGCCGACTTCCGTAACGATCGGCTTGGCGCCCTCGGTCAGCGCGAATTCGTGGGTCTTGCCATAGAATTTCGGAATGAGGTTGGTGAAAACCAGGTTCATCACGCCGACAACGACCAGCGGCGACAGCGCGACCCAGGGATTGGGCAGGGTCTCCGCTTCGTAAGGCTCCGGCTCGTTCTTCAGATCGGTGCCGTAGCCTTCGCCGGCCGCCGCAGCCCTTCGCCGCATCAATTGCAGGTAAGCCATGCCCATTGCAATGATGAAGGCCCCGCCGATCACTCCCAGCCACGGCGCGGCCCAGGTGTTCGTGTTGAAGAACGTGGTCGGAATGATGTTCTGGATCTGCGGGCTTCCAGGCAGGGCGTCCATCGTGATCGTGAATGCGCCGAGCGCGATCGTGCCCGGAATCAGCCGCTTCGGGATTTCGCTCTGGCGGAACATCTCGGCGGCGAACGGATAGACGGCGAACACCACGACGAACAACGACACGCCGCCGTAAGTGAGCACCGCGCAGACGATCACGATCGACAGGATCGCGCGTTCCCGCCCGATCAGGTTGATGACCGCGGCGACGATCGACTTGGAAAACCCGGAAATCTCGATGACCTTGCCGAATACCGCACCGAGCATGAACACCGGGAAGTAGTCGGCGACAAAACCGACCATCTTCTTCATGAAGACGCTGGTGAACATCGGTGCGACGAGGGAAGGATCGGTGAGCAGCACCGCGCCGAGGGCCGCCACGGGAGCGAACAGGATCACGCTGTAGCCCCGGTAGGCCACGTACATCAGGAAAACGAGCGAAGCGACGATGATGAGCAGGCTCATGGCGATGCTTTCCCTTTGTTCATTGTGGTCATCTTCGCGCTGGCCTACACGGACGAGGTGAACATCGTCATGCGCTCGAGTTCCAGATCCCTGATCACTTTTTCGTGGTGCGCGACGGCTTCACGCATCAGGTCGCGAACCGAGACCACGCCGACGACGCGGCCGCCTTCGACGATGGGGAGGTGGCGAATGCCATGACGGTCCATCAGGCGCAGGCAGTCGCCGAACCGATCCGCCGGCGTCACCGTCACGACGTCGCGCGTCATGATGTCCCCGACCGGCGTGTCCGCCATGACGCGTCCTGCCAGTGTCACCCGCCGGCCGAAATCGCGCTCGGAGATCACGCCGACCAGCGTTTCCCGGTCGAGCACCACGAGCAAGCCGATGTGCCTTTCAGACATGGACTTCAGGGCCAGCAGCGCACTGTCGGCCGGACTCACCGCGTGGACGCTGCCTGCGCGGCTCGCGAGGAACTGCTTGATCGTGCGGTAGGGCAGAAGCTCTTCCGGCGACCTCGGTGTTTGCGACATGTTCCCTCCTCGCATCACTGGAATCGCGGCCGGACCGGTGGAAGATCCAAATCCGCACGCCGTTCCCATGGCGATGCGTAGCTCAACCGAGTATGCGCGCAAAAACGCTCGCCTGCAGCGGATCCGGATCAACGCCGGCATGCCGTGGCCGGCGCAGCGTGGTGAACAATCGCTTGAAAACACGCCGCCGCGACCCGTGCGGGTCGCATGGCGTTGCGCCGGTCACGCCATGATGTTTACACCACCATCGACATAGAGCGTGCTGCCGGTAATCCGGCGCGCGTACGGCGTGGCGAGGTAGGCGACCGCGAAACCGACGTCGAGGATATCGACGAGCTCGCCGACCGGCGCGCGCTCGACGGCATCATTGAGCAGCCGGTCGAAATCCTTGAGGCCCGACGCGGCTCGGGACTTCAGTGGGCCTGGCGATACCGCATGCACGCGAATGCCCTTGGGTCCGAGTTCATGCGCAAGGTAACGGCAGGACGCTTCGAGCGCGGCCTTTACCGGTCCCATGACGTTGTAGTTCGGCACGACTTTCTGCGCGCCGTGATAGCTCATCGCGAACATCGCGCCGCCATCGTCCATCAGCGGCGCGGCCAGCCGCGCCATGCGCACGAACGAATGGCACGAGACGTCCATCGCCTGGGCGAAACCCTCCGCCGAGCAATCGAGCAGCCCGCCCTGCAGGTCGGCTTTCGGCGCAAACGCGATCGAATGCACGAGCAGGTCGAGCCGGCCCCATTGCGAGCCGATGCGTTCGAACACCGCTTCGAGTTCGCCCGGCTTGGCGACATCGAGTGGCATGAAGATCTCCGCACCGACTTGTTGTGCCAGCGGTTCGACGTACGGACGCGAACGTTCGTTGAGGTAAGTAACGGCGAGATTCGCGCCGAGTTCGGCGAAGGCCTGCGCGCAGCCATAGGCGATCGAATTGTCGTTGGCGATGCCGACGACGAGCGCCTTGCGATCCTTGAGCACCGGGTTGGGGACTTGCACCATCGTTGTATCTCCGTCAGATCGCGGCGAACGTGTGCCGCGCGATCATCAATTCTTCGTTGGTCGGGATGACCCACGCCGTGGCTTTGCTTTGCGGCGTCGATATCAGCGGACCGTGGGCGGCATTTGCCGATGAATCGAGCGCCACGCCGAGCCATGCGGCGGCCGCGCAAACGCGCTCGCGGATCACCGCGGCTTTCTCGCCGATGCCGGCAGTGAACACGATGGCATCGAGTCCACCGAGTGCCGCCGCGAGCGAACCGAGTTCGCGCGCGATGCGATAGACGAACAAGTCGACCGCAAGCTTGGCGCGCGGTTCGTCGCTCGCGAGCAGCGTGCGCATGTCGCTCGAGATTCCCGATACGCCGAGCAATCCGGATTGCTGATAGATCAATTTTTCGACCGCGCGCGCATCCATGCCAAGTTCGTCGATCAGGTACAAGATCACGCCGGGATCGATCGCTCCGCAGCGCGTGCCCATCATCAGGCCATCGACGGCGGTGAAGCCCATCGTGCTTGCGACGCTGCGGCCGGCGTCGAGCGCGCACATGCTCGAACCGTTGCCGAGGTGCAGCACGACGGTGCGGCCGGCCGCGGCGCGCGCGTCGACATCGGGCAGCATCGAGGCGACGTATTCGTAGGACAAGCCGTGGAACCCGTAGCGCTTCACGCCGCGATCGGTGATTTCCGGCGGCAGCGCGAATCTCTGCGCCAGCGCCGGCTGCGTGCTGTGGAACGCCGTATCGAAACAGGCGAGTTGTGGCAGGTTCGGCTGACGTTCGAGCAGGACGCGAATCGGCGCGAGATTGTTCGGCTGGTGCAGCGGCGCGAGCGGAACGAATTGTTCGAGCGTCGCGAGCACTGATGCATCGATCCGAACCGGCGCCGAATAGGCCAGGCCGCCATGCACGACGCGGTGTCCGACCGCGCGCAGTTCGTGTTCCCCACACTGCGCGCGCAGAAAACCGACGAGGTGTTCGATCGCGCCGGCGTGGCCGAGTTGCGTGCCGTCGGGCCAGGCCTTCGCTTCGAGCTTGTTGCCGTCGGGATCCTTGGCCTCGAAGCGTGGCTTGGTGAAGAGCCCTTCGATCTGGCCGCGCAGCATCGGCTCGAGTGCGCCGTCCTGGGCGAGGAACACCGAGAACTTGACGCTCGACGAGCCGGCGTTCAGTACCAGGATCGCATCAGCCATGACAGCAGCCGCTCATGTGATGTGTCCCGCGGGCGACTTGCGTTTCGCTTCCACGATCAGCGAGGCGATAGCACACGAAGCCAGCCGGGTCAGGACCGAGTCGGCGCGGCTGGTCAGGATGATCGGCACGCGCGCGCCGAGCACGATGCCGGCAGCGTCGGCGTCGGCCAGGAAGGTCAGGCTCTTGGCCAGCATGTTGCCGGCTTCGAGGTCCGGAACGATCAGCACGTTGGCGCGGCCCGCAACGTCGGACTTGATCTTCTTGATCTTTGCCGCCTCGGGGCTGATCGCGTTGTCGAGCGCGAGCGGCCCGTCGAGAATCGCGCCGGTAATCTGGCCGCGGTCCGCCATCTTGCACAAGGCTGCCGCTTCGAGCGTCGAAGGCACTTTCGAGTTGACCGTCTCCATCG
>DASRTK010000474.1:0-1678 GCA_035655975.1 Rudaea sp. | reverse complement strand
GGGTGGCGATCCATTCGTGTTCGGCCGTGGCGGAGAGGAACTCGAGTTCCTCCGCAGTCACGGCATAGCTTATGAAGTTGTTCCTGGTGTCACCGCGGCGCTGGCGTGCGCGGCCTATTCCGGCGTGCCGCTGACGCATCGTGAACATGCCCACTCCGTGCAGTTCGTGACGGCACATTGCAGGGAATCGCTGGACGCGCTGGACTGGAAGGCGCTCGCCGCGCCGCGGCAGACACTGGCCGTGTACATGGGAGTTGCGCACCTGGGTGCGCTGCGCGAGCGGCTTCTCGCCGCAGGTCGTGCGCCTGATACGCCGGTAGCGGCAATCGAGAACGGTACGAGAAGCGATCAGCGCGTCATCATTTCATCGATCGAGCGGCTGGCAGATCTCGCACAAACGCATGCCTTGCGATCGCCGTCGCTGCTGATCATCGGCGAAGTGGCGGCATTCGGGCAGACGCTCGCATGGTTCGGCAACGCGCCAGTGACTGCGCAAGATCCGGCGGCGACAATGCTGCAGCCGACCGCGGTTCGCCGACGCCGCACTGCGTAGGGTGGGCCTTGGCCCACCGCTCTTCTTTTTCCCGAACAAAAGCCGGTGGGCCAAGGCCCACCCTACGAGTAGCCCCGACTTGACCTGGGTCAAAGCTGTTCCGTTCACGCCGGTATACCCTGACGCCATCCCGAACCGCGATCGATGTCGCACGAGGAGGCAGCCATCATGTTCAAGCACATTCTTGTACCGACCGACGGCTCGAAACTCTCGGAAAAGGCGCTCAAGCAGGCAGTGCAACTGGCGAAGGACAGCAAGGCGAAGGTGACGGCCCTGCACGTGATTCCCAAGTTTCACACGTTCACCTATCAAGCCGAGATGCTCGAAGTGACCGCGAAGGAATACGAGGCAACGTCCACCGAGCGCGCGAAGCAGTACCTGCGCTTCGCCGAGCGCGCCGCGACGTCGGCCGGCGTCGACTGCGACGGCACCCACGCCTTCAACGACCAGCCGTATCAGGAAATCATCAAGACCGCGCAAAAGAAGAAGTGCGATCTGATCCTGATGGCGTCGCACGGCCGGCGTGGCATCGAAGGATTCCTGCTGGGCAGCGAGACGCAAAAGGTCCTGACGCACAGCAAGGTACCGGTCCTCGTCTATCGCTGAAACTGTTACCACGACGTCAGGTCGTGACGCGACGCGCCGGTCCGGGACACCGGCGCGTCGCAAACATCTCCGCACCCGCTAACGTTTGCTGCGGAAAAACGCCCGCAACATCTCTGCCGACTCGGCAGCACGCAAACCGCGCTCGACGGCGATGCGATGATTGTGCAGCGGCGAGACCAGCGTATCAAACACGCTTCCAGCGGCGCCGGTTTTCGGATCGTCCGCTGCGATGACTACACGCTCGACGCGCGCGTGCACCAGCGCACCGGAGCACATCACGCACGGCTCCAGCGTCACGTACAAGGTCGTCGTGGGAAAGCGGTAGTTGCCGAGACGCTGGCCGGCGTCGCGCAGCGCCGTGACCTCGGCATGCGCGCTGGGATCGTTGCCCGAGATGCTGCGGTTCCAGCCTTCGCCGATGATTTCGCCGTCGGCGACGAGCACCGCGCCGACCGGAACTTCGGCATGCTCTTCCTGCGCGTGGCGCGCCAGTTCCAGCGCACGCAACATGAAGCGATC
>DASRTK010000473.1:0-29677 GCA_035655975.1 Rudaea sp. | reverse complement strand
CGCGCGCATCGATCGACTCGCCGACGACCGCGTGGATTTTTTCGGCGAGCGCGAGGGCTTCGCGCGCCTTGAATCGATCCTTGGCCGTAGCCAACGCCTGTTCGAGCTGCGTGCGATCGAACGGCTTGAGCAGATAATCGGCCGCATGCACCTTGAATGCGTCGAAGGCGAAGCGCTTGTGTGCGGTGACGAAGACGACGATCGGCGGATGCTCGCTGTGCTCGCCGAGCCGGGCCGAGAATTCCATGCCGCTGATGCCCGGCATCTGGATGTCGAGCAGGGCAATGTCGATCGCTTCGACCGCGAGCACGCCAAGGGCCTCGTCGCAATTTCCGCAGGCCGCAGCGAGCTCGAATCCCGTTTGCTCGGCAATCAGGCGCGCCAGGCGCTCGCGCGCCAACTCTTCGTCTTCGACCACGAGTACTCGCAGGCGTCTCATGTGGGCGGGGCAAGCGCTGAGGAGTCCAGCGGTAGGATGATCGAAGCGCGAAAAAGGTTGCGCGTGACGAACCCGGCTTCGAAGCGCGCCTGCGGTCCGTACATCAGCGCCAGGCGGCGACGGCAGTTCGGGATCGTCAGCTGCATGCCGTCGGCAGGTTCCTGGCTGGCCGACGGCGACGAGCAGGTATTGCTGATGTCGATGACGACATCGGCCGCGTCGCGTTGCGCGCGCACCTGGATCTGGCCGCCTTCGAGCGTGCGTGCAATGCCGTGCGTAATCGCGTTCTCGACCAGCGGCTGCAGGATGAACGCCGGCAGCCGGCACTCGGTCACCGCCGACGACACCTGGATCTCGGTGCGCAGCCGCGAGCCAAGGCGGGCGCGTTCGATTTCCAGATAGGCCTCGACCAGGGCCAGTTCCTCCCCGAGCGTTGCGGTCGCGCGGTCGCCGCTTTGCAGCAGGATACGCAGCATCTGCGCCAGGCGGATCGTGAACACCTGCGGCGGCGAGCCTTCCTCGAGCATCGCCACGAGCGCATTGAGCGCATTGAACAGGAAGTGCGGCTGCATCTGCCGCGCCAGCGCCGTGAGCTGTGCCGACGCGGCCTGCGTGCGCAGTTCCTCGCGTGCCAGCGCTTCGGTTTGCGCGCGCCGGAAATAAATGCCGACATGAACCATCGCGACCAGCGCGACGTAGCTCATGAAGCCCCAGTGACCCTGCATCGCCAGCAGCTGCAATATCGCCGGCCCGAACTCCGGAAGAACGCCGAAACGCTCGGGATACAGGTGCATGACGGCGGCGGCGAGCGTCGCGTGCAGGCCGATGAAGCTCGCGGCGAACAGGACTTGCAACGCTACCGCGCGCGCGAGCCCCGGCCCTCGCTCGATCGGGTGGCGCATCGTCAGGATGATCGCCAGCGGTGCGAGCAGCGCCCAGATGTACCAGATCACGCCGCTCCAAACCACCGAGTCGAAGTAGGCCATTTCCTGCCCGCGCAGCATGAACTGCAGGTGCGTCTGGAACGCCGTGAACAGCGTCATCGCCGTAGCCATGAGGCCGGCGATTATCCAGTAGCGCAGAACGCGTACGGCCATCGGAACGAACCTTCCCCTCGCTGCGTCGCCGGCGAAAGGTCCATTCCGGTTCTCTGGGAACAGGAATCCGGCGACGGTGTTTTGCAGTAATCGGACCATGTTACGGCGTCATGGTAGCGAATTGCGGGCGCTGCCGCGCTGTCTGTCCGCGGTGTGCTGGTCGAGCATTCGCGGCTGTCGGAATTTTGTCCGTTTCATCGATCCTCAGGCAGATGCGGGCGGCACTCATGTGGGCGGTTTTGTGGAAGCGAATCAGCGGCCACAGCGCTAGCCTGTTGCAATCGCCCCGGGACGTTGGACCGAACCGATGCTCAGACACCGCCAGGTTAGGCTCAGCTATCCGCAGGCGTTTGTCGAAGTCGCCCTGCTGCTCGCCCTGCGCCACGGCCGGCGCAACAGCGCCAGGGCCCTGGGCCTGCCGTTGAGCACGGTCTATCGCTGGCTCGAGCACTATCGGCGCCAGCCCGAACGCATCGAGCGTATCGAACGCAGCGACCAGGCCTGGCTCGACGACCTGATCGGCGCCTGCAGCGCACACGGCTTTGACCTGCGCGAGCGCATCCGCGCGCTCGAACCACTCGCTGCGGGCGAAGTGGCGCGCGGCAATCCGCGTTCGATCTTCGCGGCACGCAGCCTCTTGCGTAACAACGCGGCCTCCACCACTGGCACGCCGCTCGCGAGCGCGATCCCGGAGCCGATCGGCAGCAACAGTGCGCCGCTGTCGCCGCTGGTGCGGGCGCGCGTCGCGCTGGCGCGCAGCGAAATCGATCGTCACTACTACTCGCAGCTGTCGTGCGAGATGCTGGCCGGCATCGCCGGCATGTCGCGATTTCATTTCATCCGCACGTTCAAGACTGCGTTCTGCGTAGCGCCGTACCACTATCTGATGCAGGTGCGCATCCATCACGCAAAGCTTTTGCTGAGCACGACACAACAGCCGCTCGATGCCGTCGCCGCGGCCGTCGGCTTCGACACGCAATCGTCGATGTGCAAGGCGTTCCGCAGCATTGAAGGCGTCACGCTCGCGACGTTCTTTCGCGGAGTGCGCCTGGGTTCGGCGCCGCTGCCGATCTTCGTTTCGACTCAGGGTCACGCCGCATCCGGCTAGTTCGCGACCGCGCGCCAGTGGCCGCATCGGCGCGAACGCCTCCAGAACGAAAATCGCATTCTGCCGCGCTTGCATCGGCATGATCGGCGAAGCTGCCATGCCTCGAACCCGGCCGACAGTCGATTCTGAGTCCCGCCTGCGCTCGACCGCGCAAGCGGGACCGCAGCGAAGGCCTCTAGAACTTGACCGTCACGCGCGCCCAGAAGAAACGGCCGACCGTGTCGAACGTGTTCGGATCGGTGTTTCCGTTCAGGACGTTGTTCTGGTAGAGGATCGGCGGCTGCTTGTCGCTCAGGTTGTCGATGCCGACGTCGACGCGCGTGTTGAGCGGCTCGATGTTATATCCGGCGGTCACGTTGTGGTAGACCGAGGCGCCGTAATGCAACTGCGTGCCCGGCACGTATACCGACGCCGATTCGTTGTAGTTCAGATTGGCATAGCCGACGTTGAAGCCGCCGACGTACTTGCCCGTCCATGCGGCACTAAACGGACCCATGTTCCAGTTCAATGTCATGAGGGCTTTCCAGCGCGAGAAGTTCGCGTACGGGATCGCAGAAGCGCCGGTCGCGTAGTGGCCGGCATATTCCTGGGTGAAATCGCCCTCCAACCCGGGAGTCGGGTCATCGGCGAACCGATCGAGGTAAGTGGTCTGGAAGTTGACCGCAAAGTTGCCGATGGCGGTTTCCGGCAGGCGATAACGAATTGCCAGGTCCGCGCCTTTCGCGTCGAGACGGCCGAGATTGGCCTTGGGTTGCACGATATAGTCGATCTGGCCCTGCGACAGGCCTTGCGGTATGCGGTGGATGTATTGGCAGTACGGACCGCCGTTCGAGAAGTAACACAGGTTCAACACGTTCTGGGCAAAGACGCGGGCGATCTGGTTTTCCAGGTATACGCGCCACACGTCGATGCTGATCGAGAGGCCCGGAATCCAATGCGGATCGTAGACGAAGCCGTAGTCGAATGACTTGCCGCTTTCCGGCCCGAGCGGGAAGCCCGCGGCGACGGAACCGGACAGCACGCCGTTGATCTGGCTGGTCTGGCCTGGCAGACGATGAAAGCTGCCGTCGCTTGGCACGAACTGGCAGGCCGCATTCGTGCCGACCAGGCCGAAGCACGGGTCGACCGCCTGCGGCGCACTGGACGTCGCGCCCTGGTACAGGTCGGTGATCGTCGGCGCGCGAAACACCTTCGACACCGTGCCGCGCAGCAGCAAGTCTTCGATCGGGCGCCACTCGACCGCGACCTTGGTGTTGTTCGTGCTGCCGAAGTTGCTGTACTTCGAATAGCGGTCGCCGAGCGTCAGGTTCAGTGCGTTGGCGAACGGCACGTCCTTGAGAATCGGGATCAGGGCTTCGGCGTACGCTTCCTTGACGTTGTAGCCGCCGACAATCGGCGATACGCAGCCGGTGCCGATGTCGCAAACGCCGGCCGAGTCGGGAACCTCGATCGCGTCGACGATCGTCTGGCCGAACTGCTTGCGATAGCTTGCGCCCGCGGCGAGCTGCACCGCGCCGGCCGGCAGCTCGAACAGATTGCCGTTGACTTCGGCAACGACCGAACGCTCGACGTAGACCAGGTTCGTGAAGGTATTGCCCGACGCGTTGTTCAATGCCGCGACCGTGGCGGGATCGGTGATGTTGAAGATGTTGATGGGCGTGCAACTGGCAATTGGACCGCTGCCGCCGGTCGCCGGATCGGTGCCGCAGACGACGGTGCCGGTTCCGTCCCGGTACGACGGTCCGAGGCCGGGGTTGAGCTTGTTCAGATTGATGTAGCCGCTGGTATGGTTCAGCTGGTTGTAATGGGCGTAGTTGAAGTACGTGTTCCATTGCCAGCTCGTATCGCCGAACGTGCCCTTGAAGCCGCCGGTGAACTGATCGACCGTCGTGCTGAAATTGCCGATGCGATTGCCGTTGCCGACCGACCGCGTCTTGAAACGGTTGGTGGTATTGGAGAAGTCAGTTCCGAACGGGTTGTAGAAATTCTGCGCCGAAATGACCAGCGGGCTTCCATTCGTGTCGATCGGCAGCGGCGCAAGCGATGTGGCCGACTGGGTCTTGTCGTGGAAAAATTCCAGGTACGTCTCGACGCTGTCCGTGAGCTTGTAGTTGCCGACGACAAACCCGTTGCTGCGCTCCTGCGGCGTCAGGTTGACGTTGCCGTGCGCCTGGAAATTGTAGTTGTCGGTCGCCGCGTTGTAGCAGCGGAAGTCGCTCAGGGTCGGCGCCGGGCTGGTGGTCGAACCCAGCTGTTTCAGCGTTACCGTGCTGCAGCCGCCGAATTGCGACCTGAGCGCGATCGGCAGCTGCACGTAACCGGTTGGCGTGCGGCTCGAACCGCCGGCTACAACCGGGGTGGTGTAGTAGAAGTAGATCGCATTCTTTGAAAAGTTGCGGTTCGCGGCGAGCACCGAGTCGAACTTGTTGTAGTCGACGCCGGCCATGATGCTGCCCTTGTCCGTGGTCTGGCCAAACACGAAGTGGTAACCCTTGCGCTCGCCGTCGTCACGGTCGGAAATGCCGTAGTCCGCGGAGAATTCGGCGCCCTGATAATTCGAGCGCAGGATGAAGTTGACGACGCCGCCGACGGCATCGGATCCGTACACCGACGAAGCGCCATCGGTCAGCACTTCGATGCGCTCGACCGCGTTGACCGGAATCGCATTGAGGTCGGCATTGAGGATGCGGTGTCCGTTCACCAGCACCAGCGTGCGGGCAGAACCAAGTCCGCGCAGCGAAACATTCGACGAACCGGTGCCACCGCCGTTGTTGACGCGCGGATTCATGACCGGACCGGTAGACGCCGGCAGGTCCTGCACGAGATCACCGAGGGTGACCTTGCCGGATTGCTGGATCGCTGCCTTGTCGATCGTGACGACCGGATTGGACGTCTCGATGTCGACGCGGCGGATATTCGATCCGGTCACCACGATCGTTTCCAGCGACTGGCTCTTCTGATCGGCGGCCTGCGCGGCGGTGTCTTGCGCCATTGCCGGCGTCGCGGCAAGACCGAATGCAATCGACGCTCCGGCGGCGCCATAGCCACGCAGACCGTGCCGGACTGCGGCTGCCAGATTTGCAAATCCCGGCGATTTTTCAAATTTCCCCTCTCGGAGCAGGGTGGTTGACATGTTTTGTTCTCCTGTCATCGAACAGCAAGCACTGGCCGCGGGATCGCGGAAGGTGTCCACGGAAAGTTAAGAAAACATGTGCGTCGCACGTTGCCGGTAACCGGCACCCGGCGTTGCATTAATTGCGCGATCGCAAGATCGGTCTGCGCGGCGTCAAGCCGACTGCCGCAGCGGTGGTGCATCGAGTTGACGCCGCAGGGCTCCGGCTGTCATGCCGAAGCGCTGGCGAAACAGGCGTGAGAACGCACAACGGTTCTCGAAGCCGCTGGCCAAGGCGATCTCCGAGATCGCGAGCGGACTGCTGCGCAGCAGGCGGCGCGCGCGTTGCAGGCGCTGGTCGACCAGGAACGCATGCGGCGTCTGCTGATAGGCAGCGCGAAAGGCGCGGATGAAATGCCAGGGCGAGTAACTCGCCATGCGCGCCAGCGCGTCGTTGTCGAGCTCGAGATGACAGTTCGCCGCGAGATAGTTGCGCACGCGCTGCAAGCGCAGGAACACCTGGCGGCGCTGCCCATAGGTTCGTCCCGGACAGCGATCGATTGCGGCGGCGAGACCCTTTTGCAGCGCGAACACGCTCTCGATGACCGACTGCAGCGCTTCTTCCGCGCCGCCGTGCGCCGCCGCGCGCGCCAGCGCAACGAGGCGCACGCGCAACGCGCGATCTGCGCTGTGCCAAGTCGGCAGCAGCAACGGCTCGGCGATCGGCATGTCGCTCAGGCCGTCGAGCGCTTCGCGCCAGGCGCGGCGTCCGCCGAGGAGCGCTATCCAGACGGCATTGCCGCGCCCGACCGCGTGCAGCCGCGGCTCGGCTTCGGTGACGCGCATCTCGCCGGCAACCAGTACGCCATCCCCGCTGCCGCCGCCGATCTGCAGGCGGCCGCGCAGAGGCACCCAGAGGCCCGAGAACGGTTCATCGACCTTCAGCGTGCAGCCTCGTCCACCGCCCACGACAAGGAACAACGAGTCGGCAACATTGGTGGTCGCCTTGGACAGCACCAGGCTGGAACCCGAGGCGAGCTGATGGGCAAGAATCATGGCGCGTTCTCCATCCGTTGGCGGCGCCGCCATTCCCGCGCAAGTTGCGCGCTGAGTCAGGAAGTTTTTCCGAAATTGCGCTGAATTGTTGCCGAAAGATTCCTGTGCGAACGCCGATCTGGCGCGCTGAGGCAGCCGATTGGCGTAACGGCGGGCCGGCGGCGGCGAGGCGGCTACGATGGAATGCCGTCCGCACAGGATTGGCAACGTACGGTATCCGGGTTTGCGGTACTTATTCGTCTGGCGTCCTGGTTGCCCCCTTGCCCACGAGGATTTGATGCGTCGCTTTCTTGGTATTGCCCTGATCCTGCTCTCGGCGCCGCCGGCGGTCCTGGCGGACTGCCGGGTGCAGAGCAGTTCCCCGCGTCCCCACCTGGTCGAGCTCTACACGAGTTCGGGCTGCAATTCCTGCCCGCCGGCCGAGCGCTGGATGAGCACGCTGCGCAAACATCCCGATCTGGTCGGCCTGGAGTTCCACGTCGACTACTGGGACACGGCCGAATGGCACGATCCGTTCTCCGACCACGCCTACATGTTGCGCCAGCAGGTGATCGCCAAGCGCCGCAACAAAGACCAGATCTATACGCCGCAGATCTGGCTCGACGGCCGCGTCTGGGTCAACTGGCCCGCGGGGGCGCCGCCTGAGCCCGCCGGCGACGAGGCGCCGATCATGGAACTTGCGCTCGACGCCAGCGACACCGTCCATGTCGCAGTCGATGTAGGCAGTGCCGGCAGCAAACCTGACTACCGCGTGTATGCAGCCCTGGCGGAGACCGGCTTGTCCGAATACGTGCGCGCCGGCGAGAACCGCGGCAAGAGCCTGAGCTTCGATGAAGTCGTGCGCGCGTTCGCCGGGCCATTCGAATTGCCGCACGCTGAATTCGAGCTCAAACCGCCGCCGCGCGCCAAGCGCGAGCACACGTCCGTCGTAGCGTTCGTCCAGGACGAAGCCAGCGGTGATATCGTCCAGGCCGTGCGTGCGCCGCTGCAGGGATGCGCGAAATGAGCACTGCCCTCCCCAATTCCGCGGCCGCTTCGAGCATCGCCGGCAGCGCCGGATTGAACAACGCCGGATTGAATCGGGGCAGCGATCGTACCGAAGCGCTGCGCGCGATCCTGCTCGCCGGCACCGCGGCGGCGACGCTCGATCTGGCGTTTGCGTTCGCGTTCTATGGAGGGACCCTCGGCGCGAGTCCGCTTCGCATCCTGCACTCGATCGCCAGCGGCGCGTTCGGGATGGCGGCGTTCGATGGAGGTATCGCGACTGCGGCGTTTGGTTTGCTCGCGCACTACTTCATCCTGATCGTCGCTGCATCGTTGTACTACGGGGCGAGCACGCGCGCGGCCACACTCAGGCAACGCGCCGCACTATGCGGACCACTGTTCGGCGTCGCGATCTTCTGCGTCATGCACTACGTCGTGTTGCCGCTTTCGGCCGCGCCGAAATTCAGGACTTCAACCTTGAGCATCAGCAGCGAATTTCTCATGCACCTGATGATCGGATTGACGATCGCGCTGATCCTGCGCGCCGCGACACGGCTGCCGGGTGATTCTGGACCAAGCTGAGCGGCTGCACTTCCCGGAAATTCCGGAAATTGCTCCTGCATTTCGTTTTTCGGGATGCAAGATGTTGACGCACGCGCCGGAAATTGCTCCTGCATTTCCGGCGTACCGGCCATCCTGGCCATAAAAAGCGGCCACCGGGGTCCCGGTCCCGGTGGTCCGCTGCTTACTTCCTGCCCGTTGGAGAGGGCGATGTGAGTCTCGCGCACGGCAGCGCGCAAGTGGTTGCCGGAATGCAGGAACGGCGTGACCTAAATTGCGCGAACGCGGTTCGGCGTTGCGGTCCACCCAATCTAGCGTGCGGTCGCCGTCAGGCGAAACGCACCGATGTCGGTGTCTTCGGTCCCGAGCGGCGTGAGCGCAACGCGATCGCGCTTCGGCGTAACGCTGAAGCCGACATTGTGCAGTTCCGCTTCCAGGTGGACCAGCACGCGCTGCGCGCCGGTGGCAGGATCGAATTCAAGCAGGTCGACCGGCTTCCAGGCGACCTTTGACACGTACCAGATTCGGCCGTCGACGACGCGCCAGCCGTCGATCAGGGTCGACGCGATCAACGGCGTGACGAGCGTTTCCGCGCCGCCGGCGAGGTCGCGCGCGAACAGGGTGCTTTGTGCGTTCTTCGTGTAGTACAGCCGGCGCGCGGTCGCATCGAGTTCCACGTGTTCGATGCCGGCAGCCAGCGCAGTCTGCCGTTCATCCTTGCTGCCGAAATGCTCGAGCAGCACGAGCTCGTTCTGGCGGCTCGATCCGCCGAGGACGAGCAGATAGCTGTCCGCATCGGCACCGTAGGTTCCGGACAGCACTTCCTCGCCCGCCTTGCTGATCGCGCGCTGGCGGCGGCTGGCCAGATCGATTTCGACCAAGCCGGGATTGTCCTTGCCGCGTGCCGTCACGAGCAGGCGCTTGCCGTCGGCGCTCCAGGTCGGATTGATCAGCAGCGCGCTGCGGAACTCGGTCAGCGCCGTCACCTCGCGCGTGCCGAAATCGTACAACCAGACCTGCTGCGCGCCGCTGCGGTCGGAGACGAACGCGATGCGCGTGCCGTCCGGCGAGAACGCCGGAGAACTGTCACTGCCGGTCGACTTCGCCAGCCGCTCCGGCACCGCCTTGTCGTCGCCGAGCGCGACCCAGGCGAGTTGATGGGTCGTACGCGGGATTTCGTAGGCCACGGTATCCGAACCACGCGCCGAACTGGGGTACTCGGCCGGGCCGACGCCCAACGGCTGCACGTCGCCGCCATCCAGCGCGACGGTATACAACGTGAACTGGCCATTGTGGTTGGACGAAAAGACCAGGCCGCGGCTGTCCTGTGTCCACGCCAGTCCGCGGATGCGCGAATGCAGCTGGGTCAGCTGGCGCACCGCGCCGCCCGCGGCCGGCATGATGCACAGATCGCTGTACGGCGCGAGCCCGCGCCGGAATGCGATGTACTGGCCGTCTGGCGAAAAATGCGCTTCGAGATCCTGCGCATCCGGTGTGCGTTCGTACTTCAGCGGCTCCCTGGCGCCGGTCGCGAGGTCCCAGCGCATCAGGACCATGTTGTCGTACACGCCGCCGAGATTCTGCGCGCTGATCAGTGCCTTGCCATTGGGGTACCAGTCGAAATAATGGACCATGTAATTCTGACAGCCACCGACCTCGCGCTCGGCGCCACCAAGGCTCGATACGGTGTACATGGTGCACTGCTCTTTATCGAGGCGCTCGAATGCGATCTGGCTGCCATCGGGCGACCAGACCGGAACTTCCTCGAACGTGCTCGACCGGGCCGTCAAGCGCACGGACTGCGACTCGCCGATCGCGCGCAGCATGATCCGGTCGACGCTCTTGTCTCCGCCGGCGGGGTCGAGCTGCCCATAGGCGACACGCGTGCCGTCGGGCGAAACCGCCGGACGGCGTTCCGAGCCGGGGTCGGAAGTCAGCGCGCGCACGTCGCTGGCGACCCAGCCTGAACCCGCGGGTGCGCGCGTCGCCGTGCGTCGCGAAGCCAGCGTGACCGCAACCGCAGCCACCACCAGGAGTGCGGCTGCCAGCGGCCAGAGCCAGCGCCGCCGATCACTCCCAGCTGAGGCCCCGATCGGCTGGACCGGTGCATCGAACAGTTCCGGATCGTTTCCGGCGACGGCGATGACGCCGCCTTGCCCGCCAACTTGCTGCTCGGTGTCGAGCAGGCTGACTGGAGCGAGCAGTCGATAACCGACCTTCGGGATCGTTTCGATATAACGCGAAGGCTTGGCGTCGTCGTTGAACGCGCGGCGCAGTTCCTTGATCGCCTGGGTCAGCACGTCCGGCGTGGTCACGCGGTCGGCCCAGACGCGATCGAGCAGCTGGTCGCGCATGACCGTATCGCCGGCGTGGCGCACCAGTTCGATCAGCACGGCTGCTGCCTTGCTTGTCAGCCGCGGGTGATCCGGCCGCGTGAGGAGGCGCAGCGCGCCGATGTCGACCACGTGCTCCCCCACGCGCAAGCGCAGGTTCGGCTGCAGCAGCAGCTCGTCGAACAGCAGACGGCTGGCGGTCGGCAAACTACTGGCGTTCATGTCTGGCGATTGTATCCGGTTCGTGCCGGAAAGATTTCGCGAACATCCGGCGAATTTCCGCCGGGAGGCTTCGCGCTGAAAGGTTCGGCGGAAGGGCCCGCAAGATATACGTCAGCGCCGGTCTGGTGGCAAGTGCCAGTCCCGCGGGATCGCGACGCAGATGCTTGCCGCATTGTGGAAATTAATACCAAGGTTTACGGCAACCCTGCGGGCATTCGCGCTGAAACTGCGAGTTCAGCTATCCTTTACGGCGACTGCCAGATGCTGCCGTACTGCCCGCCATCGATCCGACACGACAACGACCGCCGTGCATCTGCGCCTGCTCGACCTGGACGATTCGCTGAACGTGCAGCCGACGCTGCGTGACGCGGCGGCGTGGACGTC
This sequence comes from Rudaea sp., assembly GCA_035655975.1. Lineage (GTDB taxonomy): Bacteria > Pseudomonadota > Gammaproteobacteria > Xanthomonadales > Rhodanobacteraceae > Rudaea. The sequence continues at coordinate 18,381 of DASRTK010000473.1, read as the reverse complement.
CATCGAGACATTGCCGATGCGCGATCTCGCGCAGCCGCTGCGGCTCTGGAGCCGCTCGGCAACGATGCAGCGCGCACGCGCGCGCCTGGCCGGGAGCGCGACCGGCGTGCCCGCCGTCACGATGATCGGCTCGGGCGACTTTCACCACCTTGCCGTTCTTCTGATTGAACGCGTGCGCGAGCCGGTCACCGTCATCCATTTCGACAACCATCCGGACTGGGTGCGCTGGGCGCCGCGCTGGCACTGCGGCTCGTGGGTCAACGAGGCGCTGCGGCTGGAAAAGGTCGACAAAATCATCACGCTGGGGCCGTGCAGCGACGATCTGGTCCGCCCGCAACTCAAGGGCGGCAATCTCGGCGCGCTCGCCAGCGGCAGGCTCGTGCTGCTGCCGTGGCAGCATGCGCCATCGCGTGTCTGGGGCGAGGTCGCCGACGGCGCGGGCCATCGGCGCGAACTCGGCCACCTGGTTTGGCGCAACCTGGCCGACGCCAGCAGCACGGACAACATAGCGTTTGTCCTCGACCAGATCGATACGCCGGCGATCTGGCTCACGATCGACAAGGACGTGCTGCCGGAATCCGAAGCGCTGACGAACTGGGATCAGGGCCGGATGCCGCTGCGCGCGCTGATCGATTTGATCAGCGGCATCGGTGCGCGCAAGCGCATTGCCGGTGCGGATATCTGCGGCGATTTCTCGCCGCCGGCGCTGCGCAATCCGTTCAAGCGGATCGAATCGCGCATCGATCGCCCGCAGCGCAGCGCCGACTCGGTGCGGCTCGCGCGCAACGAAGCGGTCAACCGCGAACTGCTCCACGCGATCTGGCAGGCAACCGCATGATGATGTTCGCGCTGCTGCTGGCCTCGGTCGTCTGCGATGTCGCCGGACAGATCTGTTTCAAGCTCGGCGTCGGCCATCACGATGACGATTCGGCGCACGGTTTCTTCGGCGGCGCGCTGCACACGCTGCGCTCGCCGTGGATCGTCGCGGGCCTGCTGATCTATGTGCTCGAGTTCGTCGTCTGGTTCGCCGCACTGAGCCTGGCGCCGCTGAGCCTTGCATTTCCGTTCGCGGCGCTTTCGTATTGTGGCGTGGTCATCGCCAGCCGATATATCCTGCATGAGCGCGTCTCTGCGCGGCGCTGGTTCGGCACGGTGGCGATTGCCGCGGGAGTGGCCTTGATCTGCTGGGCCTGAGACCCACGTCACGAACCAGCAAAATGACGAATGGCACTTTAGCAACACGTAACATGCCCCGGGAATAATGCGCCACCTGCGTTGGAGAACAGTCCCCGATGATCAAGTCCACCGATTTTCGTCTGCCTGGCGGGCGTTCCGGAGTGCTTCTGATCCACGGTCTTACCGGCACGCCAACCGAAATGCGCTTCGTTGCCAAAGGACTCAACCGCAACGGCTTCACCGTGCACGGCATGCAGCTGGCCGGCCACTGCGGCGATGAAGAGGATCTGCTGAAAACCGGCTGGCGCGACTGGTACCGCAGCGTGTGCGAAGCGGCCGACCGATTGCGCGGAGAAGTCGACCACATGTTCGTCGCCGGTCTGTCGATGGGTGCGCTGCTCGCGCTCAAGCTCGCCGCCGATCGCCCGGACCAGGTCGACGGACTCGGCCTGTACGGCACGTCGTTCGTCTACGACGGCTGGACGATCCCGTGGATCGGCCGCCTGTCTTTCATGCTGCCGCTGGTTTGCGGACTCGGCTTCGGCTGGAAGCAGCGCTTCCACGAATGCTTTCCGTACGGCATCAAGGACGAGCGTATCCGCCAGCGCATCGCCAGCAGCATGCTCAACGGCGACAGCGCCGCGGCCGGCCTGCCCGGCAACCCGTGGCCGTCGCTGGCCGAGTTCTACCGTTTGTCGTTCCTCGTCCGCCGTCAGCTGCGCAGTATCAACACGCCATGCCTGGTCGTGCACGCCGTCGACGACGACGTCGCCAGCCTGAAGAACGTGCGCATGATCGTGCGCGGCGTCCGCGGCCCGGTCGAAACGGTCCTGCTCGAAAACAGTTATCACATGGTTACCGTCGATCAGGAACGCAACACCGTGATCGAGCGCTCGACGCGTTTCTTCAACCATGTCGCCAGCACGCAGTTCGTGCGCATGCCCGAACCGGCGCAGGTCGCCGTCACCGAATAATGCAGGCGATCGTCGCGCATTCGATCGGGGATTTTGCCCGCGATGAATGGGACCGCCTGTTTCCCGGCGAGCTCGAGGACTGGTCCTATTACCGCGCGATCGAACACTCGCGCTTGGCCGGATTCGAATGGCTGTACTTTGCCGTGCGCGCCGATGGCGAACTGCTCGCAGCCGTTCCGGCATTCGTGACCGCTTATCGCCTCGACACGACCCTGACCGGACCGCTGCGCCGCGTGACCGGCGCGATCGCGCGCGTCTTCCCGGGACTGCTGCGCCAGCGCCTGCTGTCGCTCGGCTCGCCGATCGGCGAGTTCTGTCACCTGGGTTTCGCCGCCGGCGTCGATCGCGCCGGGCAGGCGCGCCTGCTGGATATACTTTTTTCAAAAGTGGAGATGTACGCCCGGCGCGCTGGCATCTCGATGCTGGCGGCGAAGGACGCCACGATGGCCCAGGACGATCTGTGGGCCACCGCCGCGGCCGCGCACGGCCTGCGCCGGCAGCCCAGCCTGCCGACGGCGCTGCTCGATATCCGCTTCGACTCGCTCGAAGGCTATCTCGCAACGCTGAGCTCCGCCACGCGCAAGGACCTGCGGCGCAAGCTCAGACCATCGGCCGCGATACGGGTGGAGTGGCGCGAGAACATCGACGACATCATCGACGAGGTGATGCGCCTGTATCGCCAGACGCTGGCCCACGCGGCGTTGACTTTCGAGGAACTGACGCCCGAATTCTTCACCGGCGTGCTGCGCGAGCTGGCTCCGCGCAGCACATGCGCGACCTACTGGTTCGGCGAGCGCCTTGTCGCGTTCAACCTCGTGCTGCACGACGACGAGATCCTGCTCGACAAATTTCTCGGCATGGACTACGTGTTTGTCCGTCGCTACAACCTGTACTACCTGACCTGGCTCAACAATGTCGCGTACTGCATCGGACACGGACTGAAGCATTACCAGAGCGGCCAGGGCCTGCATCGCGAAAAGCTGCGCCTCGGCAGCCGCCTGAGCGCGAACTGGTTGTGGTATCGACATCGCAACCGCGTGTTCGACAAGGTTTTCGCCGCGTTCGAGCGCCTGTTCCGACTCGATCGTCACGACCCGGAGCTGGCCGCGCTGCTACCGCAGGCCACGTCGCCGCCTGCGCCGCCAACCCGCGGCGCGTCGTGGCTCGCCTGGACCGGAATGATCGGATTTGCCGGCCTTTCGCAGATATCTCTCAAATATGCCGGACTCGATACCGGCGCCTTCGACTTTTCCGCGCATGCATTCGCACTCGCCTTCGATTCGGTCTGGCTGTGGGTTTCGATTGCCAGCCACATCGGCGAATTCCTCGTCTGGATTGCGATCCTGCGCAAATCGCGGCTGTCGGGCGCGTTCCCGACACTGGCCATCCTGTTTGTCGGCATGATCCTCGCCGGACGGCTGCTGTTCGGCGAGCCGATCGGCTGGGTCAAAGTCGCCGGCTGCGCGATGATCCTCGCCGGCATCCTGCTGCTCGGTCCAGACGACGAAGCGTCGCCGCCGGAACCGGCGCGCATGCCTTGAGCGCGCATCGTTGCATGCACTTGAAATACAATCCCACATCAGCAAGACCTCCACTGGAGACAGGCATATGAGCAGCGTGCAGGAAACGATCTTCGCGATCATTTCGAAAGAGGCCGGCATCGATCTCGGCAAGATCAGTCTGGACTCGACGCTCAAGGAACTGGAAATCCAGTCGCTCGATGCGGTGCAGATCATTTTCGAGATCGAAGACCACTACAAGATCACGCTGCCTGACCGCGATCCAAACTTCGACACCGAGTCGGTCAAGGGACTCGTCGAAGCAGTCGAGAGACTCGTCGCCGAAAAGCAGAACGGCGCCGCGGCGCCGTCGGCGCCAGGCTGAACCCGACAACCGGGTTCGGGCCATGCGGCGCGTAGCCATAACGGGAATGGGCGCAATCTGCGCGCTCGGGCAGAACGCGTCGGCGACATGGACCGCGATGCGCGAAGGCCGTTCGGGCATCGGGCCGATCGGGAACATCCCGACCGACTTGCTCAACATCAAGATCGCCGCCGAAGTGCACGGCTACGATCCGCTTGCGCATTTCGATTCCAAGCGCCTGATCCTGCTCGATCGCGTATCGCAGTTCGCCCTGGTCGCGGCGCGCGAGGCGGTCGCGCAGTCGGGGCTCGACTTTCACAATGACGCACGCGGCGAACGCACTGCCTGCATCATAGGCACCGGAATCGGCGGCGAGAACTCTCACAATGAACAGTCTTCACGATTCTATGGCGACAAGAATCCGCGGCTGCATCCGCTCACGATCGTGCGCGTGATGGCAAACGCGCCAGCCTGCCATGTCGGCATGGAGTTCGGCCTCACCGGGCCCTCGTTCGCCGTGGTCAGCGCCTGCGCGTCGGCCAACCATGCGATGGCGCAGGCGTTCGAGATGGTACGTAGTGGAAAAGTGGATTTCGCCGTGACTGGCGGCACCGAAGCCTGCATCACCGTGCCGACGATAAAGGCCTGGGAGGCCATGCGCGTGACCGCGGATGACACCTGCCGCCCGTTCTGCAAGCAGCGCCGCGGCATGGTGCTCGGGGAAGGCGCCGGCATCTTCGTGCTCGAGGAATACGAACACGCGCGGGCGCGCGGCGCGACGATTCTCGCGGAATTCGCCGGCGCGGGGATGTCGGCCGATGCCGGCGACATCGTGCTGCCATCGGAAGCGGGCGCGGCGCGGGCCTTGTCCGCCGCCTTGGCCGACGCCGGACTGAACAACGACGACGTCGGCTATATCAATGCGCACGGCACCGGCACGCCGGCGAACGACCCGACCGAGTCGAAGGCGATCCGCCGCGTGTTCGGCGCACACGCCGGCGCGCTGTGCGTTTCGTCGACCAAGTCGATCCACGGTCATGCGCTCGGCGCTGCCGGTGCAATCGAACTGGTTGCCGCGGTTGGCGCCTTGCGCGAGGGAATCATTCCGCCGACGGCCAATTTCATCGATGCCGATCCCGAATGCGACCTCGACTACGTGCCGAACGTCGCGCGCGAAAAACCTGTGCGTGCGGCGCTGTCGAACTCGTTCGCGTTTGGCGGCCTCAACGCCGTCGTCGCGATCGCGCGCGTCTGAAACGATCCGCAGGGACGGACAGGTTTTCCGCGGTTCAGCGACAGCCGCTATCATGCAGTCTCTCCTACAGTTCCCGCCGGCCCTTTGACGATGGCGCAACCATGAATTCCAGGAACGATCTCGACTCCACGCTGAGCAAGGTGCCAGCCGTCACGCTGGGTTTCTGGATCATCAAGATCGCGGCCACGACGCTCGGTGAAACCGGCGGCGACACCGTGACGATGACGATGGACCTGGGTTATCTGACGGGCACGGCCATTTTTCTCGCCGTCCTGATCGCGCTGGTCGCCGTCCAGATTGCCGCCAGGAAATTCCACCCGTTCCTGTACTGGGCCACGATCATCGCATCGACCACGCTCGGCACGACGCTGGCCGACTTCGCGGACCGCTCGCTCGGAATCGGTTATGCGGGCGGCTCGGCATTGTTGCTCGCGTGTGTGTTCGCGATGCTGGCGCTCTGGTACAAGTCGGAAGGAACCGTGTCGGTCGATACGGTCAGCACGCCGAAAGTCGAGGCGTTTTACTGGGCAACGATCACTTTCTCGCAGACTCTCGGCACGGCGCTGGGAGACTGGATGGCCGACGATTCGGGACTCGGCTACGTCGGCGCCGCGCTGGTCTTCCTTGCCGCGCTGGCGATTGTCGTCGCCTTGTACTACTGGACCAGCATGTCGCGCGTGCTGCTGTTCTGGGCCGCATTCATCCTGACCCGACCGCTCGGTGCCACGGTCGGAGACTTCCTCGACAAACCGCACGACGAAGGCGGACTCGATTTCAGCCGTCCACTGGCTTCGGCAATCCTCGCGATCTTTATCGTCATCTGCATCCTGCTCATCCCACAAAGGCCCGGCACGCACCCGGGCGCACAGCGGCAAGCCGCATAGCGCTGTTTTTTCCTGGGGCCCGCGCCGGCATGACGCAGCCGCCGCGCACGCCAGCGGCCAGCCGCGTATGATCCGTCCGAGGCATTCGCGGCCCGCACATGTCAAAATTCCACTACCTGCAACTCGATGTGTTCGCGGCCAGCCGCGGCGGTGGCAATCCGCTCGGCGTCGTCGTCGACGCGCGCGAGTGGACTGACGCGGACATGCAGGGATTTGCGGCGTGGACGAATCTCGTAGAGACGACGTTCCTGCTGCCGCCCACGAATCCCGGCGCCAGTTACCGTCTGCGCATCTTCACTCCGACGAACGAGATTCCGTTCGCCGGACATCCGACCATCGGCAGCGCGCACGCTGCGCTGCACAGCGGTTTTGCCCAATCGCGCGACGGCCTGCTCGTGCAGGAGTGCGGCGCCGGCCTGTTGCCGATCCGATTGCACGATGCGAACGGCGAGCAAGAGCTGTTCGTGAAGTCGCCGGCCGCGCGCATTGTTTCGACAGCCCCGAATCCATCCGCGCTTCTGCGCAGCGTGCTTGCCGCGCAGTCACTGGGGGCTTTGCCGCCCGCGCTGGTCGAAGGAGGACGTCGCTGGTGGGTCGTCGAGTTCGCCGACGAAGCCGGTGTGCGCGAATGGCAACCCGACCACGCCGCGATCAAGGCGCTGGCCGCTGGCGACAATTGCCTCGGCGTCTGCATTTTCGCGCGCTGCGCGAATGCCCCGTACGATCTGGTCGTGCGCGCGTTTCCCGCAGGTGTCGGCATCGTCGAGGATCCGGCCTCGGGTGCGGCCAACGGACTGATCGCTGCGTGGATCGCGCAACGCGAACCCGCCGACGCGCTGGCGCACGGCTATCGCGTCAGCCAGGGCCGGGAGATGGGCCACGATGCCTCGATCGCCGTGCGCATCGACGATGACCGCACGGTGTGGGTCGGCGGAACATCCGACATCGTCGTCGACGGAACGCTGCGCTGGCCGCTGGCGTAGGGTGGGCCTCGGCCCACCGGCTCTTTGGCGTTCAAAGAACAAGCCGGTGGGCCAAGGCCCACCCTACCGCAACGCCGCTGACAGGACGCCAAGCAATTCGCCGCGTGGATCCTGGCTCTGTTCCCAGTACATCATGCCGCCGAGCCCGTTCGATTTGACGAACTCGGCCTTGAGCTTCAGTGACTGCGGATCATCGTAGCTGACGAAGACGCGTGTCTGTGCGTTCCACAGATACGGAACCTGCGCCGTCGCATCCCAGTGCCGGGCATAGCCGTTGTGATCGATGAAGTCGGCGACAAGTTGCGGCCACGGATGATCGCCTTCGTACTTGCCGTAGGTCTGATCCAGGCCATTGTTTTCCGCCGTCACGTCGGCGAACGCGCGGCCGTAGAACGGCACGCCGACGACGATCTTGCGCGCGGGTACGCCAGCGGCAAGGTACTCGCTCACGGCACGTTCGAGACTGCGCTCGGTCTCGGCCGAAGTCGCAGAGCGACGAAGCGCGGCATGATGACCCGTCGTCGGCGTCAGGCTGTTGTGGAAGTCGTAAGTCATCAGATCGATCCAGTCGAGGTACGCGTGGATTCGATCGAGTTCGATGAACTTGGTGAATTCGCCGTCGGCAAGCGCAGCGGTCAGCAGATAGTGCGTGTCGGCGCGGCGCTGACGTTTTTCGCCGAGCGCGTCGAGCTGCTGCCGCAACGCCTGCAACAGCAGAGTGAAATGTGTCTTGTCTTCGTCGCGGTGAACGATGCCGGGACCGGGCAAACCCGGGTATTCCCAATCCAGATCAATGCCGTCAAGCCCATGCTGTGCGATCAACTCGGCCGCGCTCTGGGCGAACGCCAGACGCGAGGCATCGGTCAGCGCAGCGTCGGAAAATCCATCCGCCCCCCAGCCGCCGACCGAGACGAGAATCTGCAAACGTGGATTGCGCATGCGCAGCGCATACAGGCCCTTGAGTCCTTCCGCGGCGCCGGGCTGGTCGAGCACGACGCGGCCGTCGCTGACGTGGGCGAACGCGTAGTTGATCGCGGTCAGCTTTTCCGCGGCTATCGGCACTGATTTTTCCCAGCCGGCGACGTAGCCGACCAGGCGGTACTGCGCCTTCGTGCTCGAGCCGGTATTGTTCGCCGGGCAGCCAGCCAACGCCAGCAGCAAGCCGGCGATCGCGGCAGCACTCAGCGCAAGGGCGAAACGCCGGCGTGCACTGTGTGCTGCCGCGAAGGGCATGCCCCTAGCGCTTGGCTTTGGTCAGAAGCTGGTCGATCAGCTTCAGGCCGAGGTCGATTTCGTCGTTCGTGATGTGCAGCGACGGCGCCAGCGTGATGACGTTCTTGTAGTAGCCGCCCACGTCGAGCACGAGACCGATCTTCTTGCCCTGATGTTCGAGTTCGCCGGCCAGGCCAATGTCGCACATGGCGTCGAGCAGCTTCTTGTTCGGCGTGAAGCCGTCAGCTTCGCAGATCTCGGCGCGCAGCGCGAGGCCCAGTCCGTCGACGTCGCCGATTTCCGGATGGCGCTTCTGCAGATCGCGCAGGCCCTCGAGGAAGTGCGCGCCCTTCGCCATCACCATGGATTCGTAGTCGCTCTCGGCCAGCATTTTCATCGTCTCGAGGCCGACCGCGGTGCCGAGCGGATTCGAGGCGAACGTCGAATGCGTCGAACCGGGCGGGAACACTTTCGGATTGATCAGTTCCTCTCGCGCCCAGATGCCGGCGAGCGGATTCAGGCCGTTGGTCAGCGCCTTGCCGAACACGAGCACGTCGGGCTTCACGCCGAAGTGTTCGATCGACCACAGCTTGCCGGTGCGGAAGAAGCCCATCTGGATCTCGTCCACAACGAGCAGAATTCCATATTTATCCAATACGCGCTTGAGGCCGGTGAAAAAATTCGGCGGCGGAATGACGTAGCCGCCGGTGCCCTGGATCGGTTCGACATAGAACGCTGCATATTCGCACTGGCCGACCTTCGGGTCCCATACGCCGTTGTATTCGGTCTCGAACAGGCGCTCGAACCTGGCGACGCAGTGCTCGCCATATTCTTCTTTTGACATGCCCTTCGGGCCACGGAAGTGATACGGGAATTCGATGAATTGGGCTCGGTCGAAATGTCCGTAACGGCGCCGGTAGCGGTATGAAGAAGTGATCGCCGAGGCGCCGAGCGTGCGGCCGTGATAGCCGCCCTCGAACGCGAACATCAGGCTTTTGCCGCCGCTCGCGTTGCGCACGAGCTTGAGCGAGTCCTCGACCGCTTGCGCGCCACCGACATTGAAATGCACGCGTCCGGCGTTGCCCCACTTGCGCTCGGCATCCTGCGCGATGACCTTGGCCAATTCGATCTTGGTCGGGTGCAGGTACTGGCTCGCGACCTGCGGCAGCGTATCGATCTGATGCTTGAGCACCTCGTTGAGCCGCTTGTTCGCGTAGCCGAAATTGACTGCCGAATACCACATCTGCAGGTCGAGGAACGGCGTGCCCGCGACATCGTACAGGTAGCTTCCCTCGCAGCGGTCGAAGATCTTCGGCGGGTCGGAGTAATGCACGGTGTCGCCGAACGAGCAGTACAAGGCCTCGTCGGCAAGCAACTCGGCATCGCGCGCGCGCGGATGAAGGACCGGCTCGGCGGACATGGCGGCATTACGCATGGGAAGCGGCTTCCTCGAAGGTTGAGAATGTCGGGCCGACGGTCAGCTTACCGGCAATCAGGTCGGGCAGAAGGTGCAGCGCATCGCTGAAACCGTGGATCGCTACATGCGCAATGTCCTGGGCGCGGCAATGCCCCGCCAGTTTGCCCTTGGCGAAAACGAAATCCGCAGCGCCGGCGACGCAGAAGTCCGACCCGCCATCGCCAATCAACAGCACTTGCTTGCGCGCGGCCTGAGCCTTGTCCGCGCGCGCGCACTTGCAAGTGCCACTGGCGACGCGGCATGTTGCGCTGGCGTTCGGAAACTCCAGGCGCCACTCGCGCGCGCCGATGGATTCGAGTCGATTCGAAGTGATCGGCAACCAGTCCAAGCCGTTGCGTCCGAGGATCGTGCGGATCGCATAGTCGAGGCCATCGCTCAACACTTCAATGTGCAAGCCCGCGCCATGGGCCGCCTTGACGAAGGCGGGGAACGCCGGATCGATGGCGCATTCGGCCAGGTGCGCGTCAAGCTCGTCACGATTCATGTCGAGCAACGCGACTTGTCCGGCCATGCAGTCGTGCGACCCGATGCTCCCTTGGCGCCAGTCGGATTCGAGCACTTCCCAGCCGGGACGGGCGAAGCGTTCGAGCAGCGTGTCGGTAGTGTCGTCGAGGGCGATCGTGCCGTCGAAATCGCAGAGTATGGTCCAGTCGGACACAGGGTTTCCTTTTCAAGTACGTCAATCGGGGACTTGCTGATTTGATCTCGGGACGCCGGCCTGGTTACGGCCGGCCCGGTCCATCGGGCAGCGAGCAGCAACATCCACAGCAGCGGCTGTCGCGAGCGCAGGACGCATTGTCGATGGACCTCATTAAGGATTCCTACAAGACCCCCGCGCGACGCCGCTTGGCGCTGTCAGAATTTGAGGTTACCTTAACGCCGCACGGGCAGTTCTGCGGCAGAATGAGGCGGATTTTCCAGCATCCGGCAGCGCAATGTCGAGTCGCAAAGCAATATTTGCCTATACGCCCTGGGACCTCATCCCGACCCTGATGGGGTTGGGCCATATGGTGTTCGTCGCCACGCTGTTCTTCGGCTTCCACGCCATGCCGTGGGCGCTGTGGATTCCGCTCGCGCTGGCCTATTCGATCAGCATTTCATGGAGCATCAATTCCACGAGCCACAACTTCATCCACAATGCGTTCTTCACCTCGCCGCTGCTGAACCGCATCTACAGCGTCATCTTGTCGATCACCGACGGTTTCTCGCAGGAGTTCTACCACCACGTGCATCTGCGCCACCATGTCGGCAACATGGACCGGATCGGCGTGAACGGAACGACCATCGACCCGCTATCGATCTGGCGGCACGGCAAGGACGGCAAGCCGGAAAGTCCGTGGACGTATACGTTCTACAGTTATTTCCGCGACGACATCGGCGAGGTCTACAAGCGCGTCAAGGAGAAGTTTCCGGAAAAGGCGAAATGGATCTGGCGCGAGATCTATATCGTCGTCGGACTCTATCTGGCGTGTCTTGCCTGGGACTGGCGCGCGTTCCTCGCGCTGGTGCCGTTCTACTACTTCGGCCACTCGCTCTCGTCGCTGAACGGCTACTACGAACATTTCAAGGGCAACCCCGACGAGCCGATCGCCTGGGGCGTGAGCACGTACAACAAACTATACAATTGGACGTGGTTGTACAACGGCTTCCACGCCGAACACCACTACCGGCCGAAGGTGCACTGGACGAAGATGGTCGAGTTGCGCGACCGCATTCGCGTTGAACAGGAGGCTGCCGGGGTGCATGTCATGAACCACTGTCATGCGCTGGGCTGGCTGGATGGCGCACCGCCGCGGCACACTGTCGTGCGGCGCGACCCATCCGCATCGACGGCCTAGGCAGCGCCCACGCCGTGGGCGCCCGCGAGTTCGCCGGAGCCGATCACGCCTCGTTCAATGGCCGTAGCGCCTGCAGGAATGTCTCGCCATAACGCTTTAGCTTCGCGGCACCGATCCCGCTGATCGCGCCAAGATCCGCATTCGTCTGCGGCCGCTCGCGCAGCATCTGCAGCAGCGTGGCGTCGTGGAAGATCACATAGGCGGGCACACCCTGCTCACGCGCAAGTTGCGCTCGCAGGTTGCGCAGCGACTGCCAGAGCGCATCCTCGTGCGGAGCGATCGCCAGATTCGAGTCCTTCGCGTTTGTTCGCGCCTTGCGTCGCGAAACGCGTCGCTCGGCGCGATCGGCGACATGCCGCAAGCGCACCGCGGTTTCGCCACGCAGCACGCCGCGGCTACCGGCGGTCAGACGCAAGACGCCAAAACCGTCGTCGTCTGTTGCGAGCAGACCGGCAGCGACCAGCTGGCGGAACACGCTGCGCCACTGGCGTTCGTCGAGGTCGCTGCCGATGCCAAACGTGCTCAGCGCATCATGGCGCAGGTTGCGCACGCGTTCGTCGTCTTCGCCGCGCAATACCGAGATCAGATGCCCGACGCCATAGCGCTGGCCGGTGCGGATCACGCAGGACAAGGCCTTCTGCGCCGCGACGGTGCCGTCCCAGGTCTGCGCCGGTTCGATGCAATTGTCGCAATTTCCACAAGGTTGCAGCAGCGACTCGCCGAAATACCCGAGCAGGCGCTGGCGCCGGCATGACGTCGTTTCGGCGAAGCCGAGCAACGCGTCGAGCTTGGCGCGTTCGTTGCGCTTGCGCTCCTCGCCGGATTCGGACTGCGCGATGAAGCGCGCAAGCGCGACGACATCGCCGAGGCCGTAGCACATCCAGGCGTCGGCCGGCAGTCCGTCGCGCCCGGCGCGGCCGGTTTCCTGATAGTAGCCTTCCAGGCTCTTGGGCAGATCCAGGTGCGCCACGAAGCGCACGTCGGGCTTGTCGATGCCCATGCCGAAGGCAATCGTCGCGCACATGACGATGCCGTCCTCGCGCAGGAAGCGCTGCTGATTGGCGCTGCGCGTGGCGGCGTCCATGCCGGCGTGGTAGGGCAGCGAGGTGAAGCCGCGCTCGTTGAGCCAGTCGGCGGTTTCCTCGGTCTTCTTGCGCGACAGGCAATAGACGATGCCCGATTCACCGGCGTGCCCGGCCAGAAAACTCTCGAGCTGGCGGCGCGCGTTGTCCTTTTCGACGACGCGGTAACGAATGTTCGGCCGGTCGAAGCTCGCAACGAAACAACGCGCCGACTCAAGGCGCAGGCGTTCAACGATCTCGGTGCGCGTGCGCGCGTCCGCGGTTGCCGTCAGGGCAATGCGTGGCACCTGCGGGAAGCGTTCGTGCAGGATCGTCAGCTGGCGGTATTCGGGCCGAAAATCGTGCCCCCACTGCGAGACGCAATGCGCTTCGTCGACCGCGAACAATGCCAGTGGCACGCGTCCGAGCAGATCCAGGCAGCGTTCGGTCAGCAGCCGCTCTGGCGCCACATAGAGCAGTTTCAGCGCGCCCGATGCAAAACGCTGCTCGACCGTGCGCTGCGTTGCCGCATCCTGGCTCGAATTCAGGAACGCAGCCTCGACGCCGTTCTGACGCAGGGCTTCGACCTGGTCCTGCATCAGTGCGATCAGTGGGGATACGACAATCGCCGTGCCGCCGCGAACGAGCGCCGGCACCTGATAGCACAGGGATTTGCCGCCACCGGTGGGCATCAGCACGAGCGCATCGCCACCGGTTACGAGGTGATCGATGATCGCGGACTGTTCGCCACGGAACTGCGCGTAGCCAAAAACGCTTCTCAGGAGGTCTAAAGGTGCGGTCATCGTGTCATCCCTGGCATTGAGAGCAAGGCATCGCTGGAAACGCTTCCGGCAGGGCATCAATGCCCGGCAACGGCAACGATTCTGCGCCCGAGGCGACAAAAGGCCCGTCGCTGGCGCGTGCGATGGTCAGCTGCATCACCGTAATCAAGGTGGCCTATCCTAGCAAACACCGGTCCTTGCTCGTCGTGCTTTCGCCGGCGGCGGCTTTTGGCTAATGTAGCGTCCCTGCCGTGCCAGGACTGGCTTGCACCATGATCAGATCGCTGCATCTTTTCATCATCGCCGCCGCGCTGTCGTTGCTGGCGGGTTGCTCTCCGCCGCTGCATCCGATCAATCCGCCGAGCGCGAGCATCCAGCAACTCGACGTGCTGCCCGACGGACGCTGGAAAGTGCAGATCCGGATCGAGAACTTTTCCGACAAGACCGTGCACTACTCGACGTTCAAGGCCGCGCTGCGCATGTCGGGCCTGGCGGCCGCCGATATTTCGCTCTCTCCTGAAATCGACATCCCCGGCATCAACGCCGACATCATCGAAACGACGATGACGCCGAGTCCGGATCTCGGCAAGGCATTCGCCAGCGACATCCGGCAACCGGGCGGCGCGCCTTACGAGCTGAGTGGCATGATCGGCATTCCGGAAGCCGGCAAGGATTTCAAGTTCGAGCACAAGAGCCGTCTGTCGCCGGTGCCGGGTATTCCGAATCAGTATCGGTAGAGCAGGGAATAGGGACTAGGGGCCAGGGGCTAGGGGCTAGGGATGAGAGCTGGAAGCGATCGCTCTTGATCTTCTAGCCCCTGGCCCCTAGCCCCTAGCCCCTATAATCATCGGGCCAGTCAGTAAGGACACCCGCACATGACCACCTACAAGGCCCCCCTCGCAGACATCCGCTTCGTGATGTTCGATCTGCTCAAGGTCGAAGCGGCGTATCAGCGGCTGCCGGGCGGCGAGATGGCGACGCGCGACGTCGTCGACGCGATCCTCGAGGAAGCGGCGCGGTTTTCCGAGCAGGTGCTCGCGCCACTCAACGCCAGCGGCGACGAGGAAGGCTGCCACCTCGACAAGGCGACCGCGGAAGTCACCACGCCAAAAGGATTCAAGGAAGCGTACGCGACCTACATTGCCGGCGGCTGGAGCGGCCTGACCGCGCCGGAGGAATACGGCGGCCAGCACCTGCCCGAGTCGATCGGCGCGCCGCTGAAGGAGATGCTCGATTCAGCGAACCTGTCCTGGGGCAATTTCCCCCTGCTCTCGCATGGCGCCTCCGAAGCCCTGCGCCAGCACGGCGAGGAATGGCAGCGCCAGGCGTTCCTCAAGCCGATCGTCGAAGGCCGCTGGACCGGCACGATGTGCCTGACCGAGCCGCACTGCGGATCGGACCTCGGGCTGCTGAAGTCCAAGGCCGAGCCGCGGGCGAACGGAACCTGGGCGATCAGCGGCACGAAGATCTTCATCACTGCCGGCGAGCACGACCTGACCGAGAACATCGTGCACCTCGTGCTCGCGCGCCTGCCGGATGCGCCGCCCGGCGTCAAGGGCATTTCGCTGTTCATCGTGCCGAAGTATAAAGTTGATAAAAGTGGACAAATGGGCGAACGCAACGCGGTCACCTGCGGCGCGATCGAGCACAAGATGGGAATCAAGGCGTCGGTCACCTGCGTGATGAACTTCGACGGCGCCGAAGGCTGGTTGATCGGTCCTCCGAATCGTGGCCTGATGGCGATGTTCACCATGATGAACACGGCGCGCCTTGCGGTCGGCATCCAGGGATTGGGCATCATCGAGCGCGGCTACCAGAGTTCACTCGCCTACGCGCGGGATCGCCTGCAGATGCGGTCGCTGTCCGGCGCGCGCTTTCCCGACAAGCCGGCCGATCCGCTGATCGTGCATCCCGATATCCGGCGCATGCTGCTGACGCAGAAGGCGTTCGCAGAAGGCTGCCGCGCGCTGAGCTACTACGCCGCGACCCAGGTCGATCTGGTCGAGCGCTCGCCCGATGCCGGCGAACGCAAGCGCGCCGACGAACTGTTGTCGTTCATCATTCCGATCGTCAAGGCGCTGCTGACCGAACTGGCGAACGAGTGCGCCTATCACGCCGTGCAGATTTTCGGCGGACACGGCTACATCCGCGAAACCGGGGTCGAGCAGTACGCGCGCGACGCGCGCATCACGACGATCTACGAAGGCACTACGCAAATCCAGGCACTCGACCTGCTCGGCCGAAAAATCATGCAGACGCAAGGCGTCGGCCTGAAGCATTTTCTCGAGGAGATCAGCGCGTTCTGCCATGCCCAGGCGCAGAACCCGGCCTTGGCCGAATTCATCGCGCCACTGGCAATCGCAACCAAGGAATGGGCCGACCTGACCCAGGAGATCGGCAAGCGCGCTCTGGCCAATCCAGACGAGATCGGTGCCGCCGCGGTCGATTATCTGTTCTACTCCGGCTACGTGGCGTTGGCTTATTTCTGGGCACGCAGCGTTGCCGCCGCCGAGGATTCCAGCCTGTCGGCGGATTTCAAGCAGGGCAAACGCCTGACCGCCCGCTTCTACTTTGCCCGCCTGTTGCCGCGCACCCAGACGCACGCGCAAGCGCTTCGCGCGGGCGTGGAAAGCCTGATGGCAATGTCCGACGCGCAATTTGGCTAGGACGTTTTTCCCGACAACTCCTCCGGCCATCCGACGTCATGTCGACCACGCAGAAACCCGAATCAGCGCCGCATATCCGGCTAGCCCATGCCGACGACGATGAATTCATTCTCGCCATCGCCGAGCGCCTGACGAGTTTCGACTTGCCGCAGTGGCGCAAGCGCAGCGAAACCCTGGCCGGGATACGCGCCGACATCGCCCGGCACTTGCGCGAATTGCCGCCGGCCTCGCACCTGTTCGTTGCCGAAGACGAAGACGGCGAACGGCTCGGATTCCTGCATCTGCAGACGCAAAAGGATTTCTTCACCGGCGCGCTGAATTGCCACATCGCCGACCTCGTCGTCGCGGCCGAACACGACGGCCGGGGAATCGGCAGCGCGTTGGTCAGATTTGCGGAAGGATGGGCCAGGGAACATCGGTGCCGCCACGTCACCCTGGCCGTCTTTCCGGCCAACGAACGCGCGCGCAGTCTGTACCGGCAACACGGCTATGGCGACGAACTGGTGCGGATGGCAAAACCAGTCAAGTGACCGCCTTGGTCAGCTTGTGCCGACAAACGGCCCGATTTGTATCTTAACTGACCGTTAATGGCTTGCTTTTCCGTGGTTTCCAACCTATTCTTCTGTGCGGAGCGTCACAATTTGCGGTCGAAAACGTGAGGAAGGCACGTTGATTGGGGTTTCGGTACGCTATTTTTCAATAACTTGCTCCTCAAATACCGTTCCCACGGTCAACCCGGTCAGTTTTTATCTCACGACGCTCCGCGGCTTTGTGGCCGGCGGCACTGATTGTGCATGGCCATAGAGATTTGACCCTGCGCTGAACCTGGAATCCGGAGATAACGATATGTTTAAGGCTACTGTAAGAGGGCTGACCCGCAGCCAGGCATCCCTGCCCGTGCGTGCGCTCTATGCTGCGATTGCCACGGCGATGTTCGCGTCTTCCGCCTACGCTTTGAATGGAACACCCGATGCCAATGTGGTGGCGGTAAATGGCTTGCCCTGCCCACCGGCCGGTGGGGCCGCGCTCAATTGCACGGCCAACGATTTCATCGCGACTGCGACCTCGATGAGCCCCACGCAGCTCAACTGCAACGAGGGCGACCCGATCCCGGCACTGCCCGGCGACCCCGGCCTCGATATTGAGCTTTCACTCGTCGCCTCGAATGCCACGCGCAATGACGTCGCGTTCTTCGCCGATGAAATCGGCGTGTCCCCGAATACCGCAGGCAGCACCGCTGGCGTCGCCAATGCCGGTACCTGCTCGGTAGCGGTTTTCCCGACCACCGATGCCGACCCAGCCAACCAGGGCACCATGCAGGGTGGCACTTTGAAGGGCGGCGGCTGGTTCAATGACGCCGGCGGAAGCAACGCTTGTGGCGATCACGAAGCCAATGGTGCGACGGATAGCATCATCACGGGAATCCATGCGATCTGTCAGCGCGACGCCACGCATCATCTCACGGTGCCGTTCATGCTCACCTACGGCGTGAACAACGGCACGTGTTCGAGTGCCGCTAACGCAGGCGCGGGGACTTCGTCCAAGTGTCAGGTTCTCAACGCGGCGGTCAGCAACGTCACGGTGCTGACGAACGCCGATCCGGCGTGCGACAGCCAGACGGTCACGTTTCAACCGGATCCAGATGACACTGTCACTGGCACGTTTATCATAACCAACCATCCGGGCCAGAACGCCGGCGTGGCCGGTGATGCCGACGGGACGACTTTTTCCGACACGCTTCCGGCTCCGTTGTTGGCAGTCGTCGGCCCCGGTGCTGGAGGCACCGCGACCTGCGTTGGCAGCAATGGCGCGACCTGTACGCTCGATCCTCCCAACGGCCTGACCGTATCGGGGACGATCTCGCCGTTTCCGAGTGGCGGCACCGTGACCCTGACCATCGTCGCCAGCTACCCTTCAGGCAACACGAGCTCCGTCGTCAACACGCTGACCGTGACGCCGGCTCCTGGCGCATTGCAGGTTGGAGCTGACAACGCGGGTAACAATTCGTGCTCGAACCTGACCGCGGTTCAACTGCCGGTCAAACTCCAGAAGTTCGACGTCAAGTAAACCTGCCGGCCCGACCATCGGGCAGGGAAACAACAAATCAGACGCCGCGTCGAAAAAACGCGGCGTTTTTTTATGGCCATGGTCGGCCGGAATGCCGGAAATGCACGAGCAAGTTCCGGCGGGGCGGATGGCGGCTAGCCGAG
>DASRTK010000472.1:0-3847 GCA_035655975.1 Rudaea sp. | reverse complement strand
ACCTGAGCCTGGTCTGGAGGAGGGTCGCACAATGAAACGTATACTTGTTGCCTCGATGTTGGGTTGTTCCGCACTCGCCGCGGCATCGTCGGCCTTTGCCGGCCAAGGCTATCTGGTCGCGAACGTAACGCTGCGCGCCGGACCGGACGTAGGTTATCCGAGCGTTGTCGGCTTGCGCGCCGGCACACCGGTCGGCATCGAGGGCTGCGTCGACGGATGGTCGTGGTGCGACGTCACGACCGGCAATGACCGCGGCTGGGTCTCGGCGAACTATCTGCAGGAAGAATATCAGGGCCAGCGCGTTCTGGTGCCGCAGTACGGCGTGCAGATCGGCATTCCGATCGTCTCGTTCGTGTTCGGCAATTACTGGGACAACTACTACAGCGACCGTTCCTGGTACCACAACCGTGACCACTGGAGCCACGTGCAGCCTCACTACTCCACTTATTACGGCGGCTCGCACGGGACTTCGTACGGCAGCTCCTACGGCGGCTCGCGTGCCAATTCGTACGGCACTGGCACGCACTACGTGACGCCCAACCAGGCACACACATCGTCGACGTATCGCACGAATGGCTACCACACGAATGGAACGAGACAGACCACGGTCGTCACGACGCAACCCGGCTATCAAAGCGGGGGCTATCAAAGCGGGCGGACGCAGGCCACGTACCAGAACGGGTACGCGACGTCCGCTTCCGAAGGGCGGCAGACAGGCAGCGTAACGCACTCGCAGTCGGTCGAGGGAAGGCACACTGGCAGCGTAACGCACACAGGTTCGAAGGCCGCGGAAGGACGCAACGCGCAGGGCTATGCGAGCCATTCGACCGGCGAGGAAAACGCGGCGAACGCGCATCACGGCAACGGGTCCGCACAGCACGGCAATGGGCAAACAAAGACGGTGGCGGAACACAAGCAGCACAAGGACAAGCCGGAAAAAGACAACGGTGGCGGCAAGGACAAGAATCAAAACTGAAAACAAGGTTCGATGACGGAATAAAAGCGGCTGCGAAATGCAGCCGCTTTTTTATCGCCAGGGACGGCGTGTACGCCGAAAATGCAGGAGCATTTTTCGGCGGGTGCGTTAACGCTGGCATCCCAAAAAACGAAGCGGTCGATCGATCACGCTGGCTGGCGTGTACGCCGAAAATGCAGGAGCATTTTTCGGCCGCCTGAACACACGTTCGTCAGGACTGTCTGGATTTTCTCGAGCAGGGCTCTGGCCGGTGAGCGCGCGCCATCACGCGCTGAGGGAGTTCGCCTCGATTAACGCAGGCCGCTCAGTGCAGCGGCCGCTGCTTGGCCGCCACGGCGGCTTCCATCGCTTCGAGCAGTTCGCGCAGTTCCAGATCGTTCGGATCCTTTTCCAGCGCGGTGCGCACCAGTGCCAGGTAACGGTCGGCATGGCGCATCCAGTGGAATTCGTAGATGCTGTTATGGGCTTCGCTCAACATGCTTGTCTCCTCATCGATGCGTCCGTGATGGCGTGTCCTTGCATCCATCACCGTGGCGAACAGCGTAGCCAGATCGAACGGCCGGCTCGGCTGCACAATCATCAAGTGCCACGTGAACCAGTTCGCAGTTCGCGCCCATTGTTGTCAAAACCGTGTGAAATCGCGGCTGAACGACAGGCGCCGCATCGCAGGAACCGGGAGATAACAAGAAGCGGATGGCCGGCGAGCAGGATCGCATCGATACTTCGCGACACGTCATCGTCGAAGGAGTACTCAGCATGAGCTTTCGCATCAGCGGTCTGGATGCCGCGCCGTTTACCGCGCTGTTTTCGCTGTCCGACCAGCAGCTCGCTCAACGCGCCGCCGTGCGCCGCGTCGCCGCGAGCAAGCCGGGCTTTCCGTGTCGTATCAGCCTGACCGACGCGGAAGTCGGCGACGAAGTGATTCTCGTCCACTATGAACATCATGCCGTCGCGTCGCCGTTCCGCGCGAGCCACGCGATCTACGTGCGCAAGGGCGAACAGCAATTCGACGCGGTCGATAGCGTCCCGCCCATGCTGCGCTCGCGCTTGCTGTCAGTGCGCGCGTTCGACGCCGACGGCATGCTGGCCGACGCCGACGTCACCGACGGCACCGATCTGGAGGCCCTGATCGAGCGCCAGTTTGGCAACGCGCAGACGCAATATCTGCATATCCACTTTGCCCGGCCGGGCTGTTATGCGGCGCGCGTGGATCGCGCTTGAGTGCGGACAAGGATGTAAGGTAGCGGGGCGGTCGAACGTCTAATTGGTTACAACTCTGTGCAGAGAACCACATGCGTCCACTCTTCACGCGATTCCTGTTATTGGCAGGACTGCTTCTGACCATTGCGGCGCTGGAGGTTGCAGCCACGGAATCTGGCGCGAGGCCCGGTCGAACCGAAACACTGACGCTCGGCGGCGGCTGTTTCTGGTGCCTCGAAGCGGTATTTGCCGAATTGAAGGGCGTCAGCAAGGTCGAATCGGGCTACGCCGGCGGCCATGTGCCGAATCCGACCTACACGCAAGTGTCGGACGGCGCCACCGGCCATGCCGAAGTGGTGCAGATCACGTTCGATCCTGAGGTCGTCAGCCGCGACACGATCCTGCGCGCATTTTTCACGATCCACGACCCGACCACGCTGAATCGCCAGGGCAACGACGTCGGCGAGCAGTACCGGTCGGTCGCGTTCTACACGAGTGCCGAGCAAAAGTCGGCCATCGAAACGGCGATCCAGGCCACTGCCGCCAGCCACGAGTGGAACGGCATGATCGTCACCCAAGTCGTGCCGCTGTCGAAGTTCTACAAGGCTGAGGGTTACCACCAGGAATATTTCAAGTTGCATGGCAGCGAGCCTTACTGCCAACTGGTGATCGCGCCGAAGGTGGCGAAATTCCGCAAGCTGTTCCACGACCAGCTGAAATGACTCCTGCGCCTGCCTGACAAATGGCCGTGCCGGCGCTGCCGTGGCTCGGCTCGGTGCGCGGAAAACCATGAAACTCCGAAGCTTAGGACTGGCGGCTGCCGGGTCCTTGCCGGGCTCGGAGCACGCCCAAACGCCGTTTTGCCGGCGAACCTGCCAGATGAGCCAGCCATATCACGCAAATGCCCGTCGCATAGGGCTTTTTTCTATGCTGCAGTGCTTTTGCATTCACGTATGAAAACGTTTACATTCCGGGCCCGATGACAAATATTTAATATTTGTCAAAAGTGCCCGGAGAGGTGTTGAGTGGCGGTAACGATCAAAGACGTCGCCAGAGAGGCACGCGTATCCGTCGCGTCCGTGTCGCGCGCCTTGAATGGCCACAGCAGCATGACCGAACGCACCCGCGGCCACATCCTCGGCGTTGCCGCCCGCCTGCGCTACGTGCCCCACGCCGGCGCCCGCAGCCTGATCATGCGGCGCACGCACACGATCGGGGCGCTGCTGCCCGACCTGCACGGCGAATTCTTCTCCGAACTGATTCGCGGCATCGACCTGGCGGCGCGTGCGCGCGGTCTGCATCTGCTCGTGTCCAGTTCGCACGGCGATGTCGGCGAGGCCGGCGCTGCGCTGCGCGCCCTGCAGGGGCGCGTCGACGGCCTGCTCGTCATGTGGCCGAATGTCGATGCGAGTTTCCTGCGCGACAACCTGCCCGAAGCGTTGCCGACCGTGCTGATGAACACGTCGGTGGAAAAGGCGGCTTTTTCGACATTGAACCTCGACAACTACGGCGGCGCGCTGGCGATGACCCGGCACCTGATCGGCCGCGGCTATCGCCGGATCGCGATGGTCTGCGGCCCCGACGGCAATTTCGACGCCAGCGAGCGCCTGCGCGGCTTTCACGATGCGATTGCGCGCAGTCAGCCGCGGGTCGAGGCGCAGGTCGTGCAAG
>DASRTK010000471.1:0-2685 GCA_035655975.1 Rudaea sp. | reverse complement strand
GTCGAGTCGCTGCGCATGCGCCAATTGCTCTTCCGTGCGGTAGCGCTGCATCGTAGCAGCGAGCAGATAGGCCACGGATTGCAGGAACTGTACTTTGTCACTTTTGAAAGTATCCGCGCCGCGCGCGACGGCGATCAGGGCGCCCAGGGGCTGCGTCCGGTCGAACAGCGGCGCTGCAACGAAATCGCCGTAGCCGGCCTCTGCGAGCACGGAGCGCACACGCCCTGTCGCCGCGTCGTCCACAGCGTCGAGATGGATTGTCGATGCCGCAGCGAAAAATTCTGCCGGCAGCAACTCTGGCAGCAATTCCTGCAATTCGCTCGTCAGGCCGACTGCGGCGCGAATGCGAACCGGTGTGATGTGAGGCTGGCTCGACACGATCGCGACGGCAGCAATGTCGAGCTCGCGCGCGAGCCGTGCGGGAACACTTTCGAAGGCAACGTCCTGGTTTGCCGATTCGAGCATCAGGCGGCCGATGTCGGCGACAATCGCATCGTAGCGCGCGCGGGTCAGGGCCTGACGGGCGCGATGTGACTCCGAGATGTCGCGTACGGAAGCGACAAAGAAGTTGCCATCTTCGGTCTGGATCGGACTCAGCGCGATTTCGACCGGGAACAGCGTGCCGTCGGCACGCACGCCGGCGAGTTCCTGGCCGGTCCCCATCGGCCGCATACGCGGGTGAGCGATGAAGCGTTCCCGATGCAGATGGTGCGTGGCGCGCACCCGCTCGGGCACCAGCGCTTCGACGGACAACGAGCGCAATTGGGTTGCCGTGTAGCCGAACAGCTTTTCGGCCTGCGGGTTGGCCAACACGATGCGGCCTTCGACGTCGCTGATGATCATCGCGTCCGGCGCCATCTCGAACAGCGCCTGGAGCGCGGCAGGGTGCAGTGTGGCGCGATTGGTCATGCCGGCTAACCGCGCTCGACTCGCGCGGTGAAGATGTAGCCTGCGCCGCGCACTGATTTGATCAACGCTGCCTGGACCGGGTCCTTCTCCATCTTGCGCCGCAAGCGCCCGATTTGTACGTCGATGGCCCGATCGAACGGCCCCGCGTCGCGGCCATGAATCCGGTTCATCAGATCGTCGCGCGACAGCACGCGGTTCGGGTTGGCGATGAATGCGCCGAGCAGGTCGAACTCTCCAGTCGTCAAGGGCACGACCTTGCCGGCGGCATCTGTCAGTTCGCGCGAGCCGATGTTGAGGCGGAATCCGCCGAAACGCACGACGTCCTGCACGTTGCTGGCCGCGCTTGCCGCCGCTTCTGAAGCACGGCGCAACACGCTGCGCACGCGTGCCAGAAGTTCGCGCAGGTCGAACGGCTTGGTCACGTAGTCGTCGGCGCCCAACTCGAGGCCCACGACGCGGTCGATCGAATCACCGCGCCCGGTTACGATGATCAGTGCGCCCTTCCAGCGCTCGCGCAGATATCGCGTCAAGGTGAAGCCGTCTTCGCCCGGTAATCCCAGGTCCAACAGCACGACATCGATATCCTGGGAATCGATCACCGTACGCATCGAGAAGCCGTCGGCGGCCACGGCGACGTCGAAACCTTGCGCCGAAAAATAGCGCCTGATGATGTCGACTACGTCCTGATCGTCATCGACAACCAGCAAGTGAGGTTGTTTTGTGCCGGACGTGCCAGCGGTGGTGTCGACCGACATTGCGCGTGAACTTGCTTAAGGGTGCCCGCATCATGCACCGAGGGCAGGTCAGCGTCTACGTTTCTCATGCAGCACCCACCGCACTTCTGGCGGTGGCCTCCGGTGCGCTGCTCGCGACGCAGTGATCTTCGAGCGAGGTTCCGGCCTTTCGCCAGCCTGTCAGCATGCGCGACGCGGCGGCTCGTCACGGCCTGGGTGTAGAGTCACTCCGTATACCATTTCCGTGGGGCAAGACACCGTGCGCGCCCAGATTCTTCGATGTGCCGGCGAACCGCTGCAATCCATGGTTTTGCCGACACCGGTACCACGGCCCGAACAACTCCTGATCTGCGTTGCGGCATGCGGGGTTTGCCGCACCGACCTCCATATCGTCGACGCCGAGTTGCCGGAACCCAAGTTGCCACTCGTGCTCGGTCACGAAATCGTGGGTCACGTCGTGGCGCTTGGTGCCCGTAGCGGCAATTTTGCGCTCGGCGATCGGGTCGGCGTTCCCTGGCTAGGCTGGACCTGCGGCGAATGCGAGTTTTGCCGCCGCGGCGAGGAAAACCTCTGCGCCGCGGCGCGCTTTACCGGTTACCAGATCGACGGCGGCTATGCAGAATATGCGGTTGCCGATGCCCGCTACTGTTTTCGCATCCCCGAGCGCTATTCCGACGCCGAGGCGGCGCCGTTGCTCTGCGCTGGGCTCATCGGCTTTCGAGCGCTGCGCATGGTTGGCGACAATGCGCGGCGCATCGGGCTGTACGGGTTCGGCGCGGCGGCGCACATCCTTGCGCAGCTTTGCGTACAGCAGGGCAGGGAGGTCTACGCGTTCGTGCGCCGCGGCGATGACGCCGCGCACGCATTCGCGCTCGACCTCGGCGCGACATGGTGCGGTTCGTCGGACGAACAGCCACCGACGCCGCTCGATGCGGCGTTGATCTTCGCTCCTGTCGGCGGCCTAGTTCCTGCCGCCTTGCGCTCGGTCAGAAGGGGTGGAAGCGTCGTCTGCGCGGGAATCCATATGAGCGACATTCCCGCG
>DASRTK010000470.1:0-9219 GCA_035655975.1 Rudaea sp. | reverse complement strand
TTGCTCGGCAAGAAATGCCACGCGCTGCGAATTGCTTCGTGGCAGGCTCGCAGCGAAGGCTGGCTCGCCGAGCACATGCTGATTCTCGGCGTTCAAAACCCGAAAGGTGAAGTGTTCTATGTCGCTGCAGCGTTTCCTTCGGCCTGCGGCAAGACCAATCTGGCCATGCTGATTCCGCCGGAGAGCTACGCCTCGGCCGGCTGGAAAATCTGGACGATCGGTGACGACATTTGTTGGATGATGCCCGGCGCCGACGGTCGGCTCTGGGCAATCAACCCGGAAGCCGGATTCTTCGGCGTGGCGCCGGGCACGAGCGCGAAAACCAATGCGAACGCGCTGTCGATGCTCAACCACGATGCGATCTTCACCAACGTTGCCGTGACCGCGGACGATGAACCGTGGTGGGAAGGCCTGTCCGACGCGAAGCCGGCCAGGGACTGGCAGGGACGCGACTACTCCGCATCGAGCGGGCCGGCGGCGCACCCGAATTCGCGCTTCACCGTCTCCGCGCGCCAATGCCCGAGCTGGTCCCCGCGCATGGACGATCCACAAGGCGTTCCGATCTCCGCAATCATCTTCGGCGGCCGGCGCGAGCATCTCGTACCGCTCGTCTTCGAAGCGCGCGACTGGAAGCATGGCGTGCTCGTCGGCGCCGCGATGGGATCGGAGACGACCGCCGCCGCGACCGGCGCGGTCGGCGTGCTGCGCCGCGACTCGATGGCGATGAAGCCGTTCTGCGGCTACAACTTCGCCGACTATTTCTCTCACTGGCTCAGCGTCGACAAGCCCGGGATGAACCTGCCTAAGATCTTCCACGTCAACTGGTTCCGCAAGGGGGCCGACGGCAAGTTCCTGTGGCCGGGGTTTGGCGACAACATGCGCGTTCTCGAGTGGATCGTCGGGCGCTGCTCCGGCAATGAGGGCGCGATCGAAACGCCGATTGGACTCGTGCCGCAGCCCGAGGACCTGAATCTCGCGGGGCTCGACGTGGCGGCAGCGCGCATCGAAGCGCTGTTGCACGTCGATACCGAAGGCTGGATCGCCGAATACGAAAGCATCGGCGAGTACCTGGCGTCCTACGGCGCGCGCATGCCGAGGGCGCTGCGCGACGAGCACCGCCGCGTGTCGGCGCTGCTGGCCGAGGAAACCGAAGAATCGATCACGCCCGGCTCGCCGTGATCCCCGAAGCCGCGGGGCGTGGACAGCAAAAGCCTTTTAGCGCGGATTGCCGCGGATTGTCGCGGATAAGAGCGGATGAGAGCGAAAAATGCTTGTTATTTATCCGCGGCATTCCGTGCTAATCCGCGTTCATCCGCGCCAAAAAAGCAACGGTCGGAAGAAGACGGACGCTCAGTCCGGATCGGGCCCGCCTAACGTGATTTCCGAGGTCGCGGTTAAACCCTGATTACCGCGGATTGTCACGGATAAAAGCGGATGAAAGCGAAAAATGCTTGTTCTTTATCCGCGGCATTCCGTGCTAATCCGCGTTCATCTGCGCCAAAAAAGCAACGGTCGGAAAAAGACGGAGGCTCAGCCCGGATCGGGCCCGCTTAACGTGATTTCCGAGGTCGCGGTTAAACCCTTGCGCGGTTTGGGGCATCCTAGGCGGTACGATGCAAAGCGCCGCCCTCAGCATGAATTTACCAATGGTTGACACCTCGGGGCCGCGTGACGACGCGGCACTGGTGCGGCAGTCGCTTGCCGGCGACGTCGGCGCGTTCGAGGCGTTGTATCGCAGCCATGTCGGCCGCGTGCACGGCGCGATCCTGCGGCTGGTCGGAATGGATCGCGCACGCGCCGAAGAATTGACGCAGGATGCCTTCGTGCGAGCCTGGCAGAAGCTGTCCGGCTTCCGCCACGAAAGCGCGTTCTCGACCTGGCTGTATCGGCTCGGCGTGAATACCGCGCTGATGGATTTGCGCGGCAGGCACGACGAAATCGCGGCGCCGGACGACGAACTCGAATTCGCCGCCGGTGGTGAAGTGCCGTTCTGCGCGGGCGAGCGCGGCGACCTGGAACGTGCAGTGTCGAAGTTGCCGCCGCGGGCGCGCGCCGTGCTGGTGTTGCACGACGTCGAAGGCTGGAAGCATGAGGAAATCGCCAACGAACTCGGCATGGCCGTCGGTTCGTCCAAGGCGCAATTGCATCGCGCGCGCGGCTTGTTGCGGCGCGCCCTCACGGACAGTTGAGAAATGTCCGCGAAGATCCGGAAAGGTGAGGTGAGTCATGAACAATGAATTCCTGTGGCGCAACCAGATGCGCAAGCAAGCCGAAGTGGTCGAGCCGGCGCGCGATCTGTGGCCGGCGATTGCCGCGCGACTGGCCACGACAGCGGCTTCCCATCGCCGATCGCGGCGATCGCAAATCGGCTGGCTCGCGATTGCGGCGACCCTGGTCGTCGCCGGCGGCGCGGGCCTGACCGCCTGGCGCTGGCAGCACGCAGTGCGCGTGCCGGCGCCGGTCGCGGTGACCGAAGTACACGCGGATGCCGCGCAACCAGTCGCCGCGCAGCAAGTCGCGAGCACCACTGCGACGGCGCCTGAACTCACGGCGCTGGACTGGGCCGTGCCGGACGATCCGACGCTCGCCGCGTCGGCGCAAAACCTCGACAACGCGAGCGCGCAGTTGCAGGACGCGCTCGAACAGCGGCCCGATGCGGTGTTCCTGGTCGGTCTGCTCAATCGCACCAATTCGATGCGCCTGCGTTTGTTGCGCAAGTCGCCAAACGCGGGCTGACAACTTGAACATCTGGAGCCAATCATGAAAACCCCCGATTACCAGAAGCGCCGGGCAGGAGGCCAAGTGCGCCGGGCAGGAGCCCAAGTGCCCGCGGCGCCAAGGATGGCGGAAGCGGGCCCTCGGAGGCCATGGATGGCCGAGAGAGGCCGCCGCAAGCCCTTGCATTGGGCATTGCTGGCTGCGATCGCGGTCCTCCCCGCCAGCGCGTTTGCCGCCGACCCGGGCCCGCCGCAAAGCGCGACGATCCTCGCCGACAAGTCGGCGCAGGCGCTCAGTCAGGTTTGGCGCATCGACAACGATGCAATGATCGAAGTGCACAACGTGCGCGGCAACGTCGACATCAGCGCGGGCGAACCGGGCCGCGCGTCACTCGAGGGCAGTCTCGGCTCCGGCTCGAAGCTGGTCGTGGCCGGCGATGCGAAGCATCTGGAACTGCGTGTCGAAGCCGCCGACCAGGAGCACGGCTGGTTCGGCACGCACGGACCACGCTCCGACAGTGAGCTGACGCTCAAGGTCCCGGCCGGCGCGTCGGTAAAACTCGAACTCGTCAGCGCCGATGGCAAGGTCACCGGCATCGACGGCAAGTCGCTCAAGGTCGAGGTTGTCAGCGGAAAGCTGACCTTGAGCAGCGGCGCCCCTCAGGTCGACGTCGAAAGCGTCAGCGGCGACGTGAACCTGACCGCGACTCACGCGGACGCAAATTCGCGCATGCACCTGCAGACGGTCAGCGGCGACATCGAAATGACCGGGGCGGGCGGGCGCGTGAAGCTCGAGACCGTTTCGGGGGGCGCGCGCATGAGCGGCAGCGACGTGCAGGAGTTTGAAGCAGGCACGGTATCGGGCAACATCAACATGAGTGCAGCGCGCTTCGGCAAGCATGGCCGCGTCAACGTCGACACAATGAGCGGCGACGTCCGCACGGAGTTGCCGGCCGATATCTCGGCGCGCATCGAGGCGCAGTCTTTCAGCGGGCGCATCCGCAGCGATTTCGGCAAGGTCGAAAAACCCGAATACGGCCCCGGCAGCAACCTCGATGCGCGCGTCGGCGACGGCGACGCGCAGGTCTCGGTCAAGTCGTTTAGTGGAAATGTGGATATTTTGCGGAAGCAGTGAGGAGCAGGGACGAGGGGCGAGGGGTGAGGGGCGAGGCGCTCGACTCTGATTTGCTACTCCCTCGTCCCTCGTCCCTCGTCCCTCGCCCCTGCTTCACCAAACAGCGCCGTCAACTCCGGCACAAACTCCGCATAGCGCTGCCAGCGTCCGACCGCATGCGTGTACACGGGTTGGCGCGCCTGCCAGACGCTGGCGGTCGAGATGACTTGCGGCGCGGCGGTGTCGTCGTTCGCTGCGACCGGCGCATCGGTCAGGTCGAGAAACTCGGCCAGGCGATCGAACTGCGCTGCGGGGGCGGCGACCAGATCTTCGTAAACCACGTCGAGGGTCGGCAGCGGCAGCGTCGCGCGCCAGTGTGCCATTAGGCGGTCGTGGCTGCGCGCGACCTCGGCAATCGCGGAAAAATCGTAGGTGAACCCCAGGTCCGGATGTGCAAAGTGCTGCGACCACAGCGAGAGCGCCGTATCGCGCGCGCCGCGCCGGCAGTGCACGATGCGCGCATTCGGAAACAGCGCCTGGATCAGGCCGAGGTAGCGGAAGTTCAGCGGATTCTTGTCGACATAACAGCGCGCCGGAGCGTCGTCGCGGCGCATTTGCGTGGTGATCAGCGCCGCGACTGTCTGCAGCGCCGACGCATCGAGCAGCGCATCCTGCGAAAGCAGGTGCGCGTGCATCGCCGCGATCCAGTTCAGTTCGCCGCGATCGCGCACGGCGCGGTGGCGGGCCAGCCGCGTCGCCACGAGCGTCGTTCCGGAGCGCGGCAAGCCGACGACGAAGACCGGAACGAAATTCGCATCGAACGCAATCGGCGGTGGTGCACGGCTGGCGATTTGCTGCTCGATCATCGCGCGCCATTCGGCTGGATTCCAGCGCGACGTCGCGCGCGCCAGTGCGTTCGCTTCGCGCAGCACCGCGCTTGCACCGGCGGCGTCATTCAAGTCGTCGCGCAGCTTGCCGATCGCAAAGCCAGCGCAGATGCGCGACTGCGGCGCGAGCTGCGAATCGTTCCAGGCCTTTTCGACGAGCGCGAGGTCGGCGTCCGCCGGATCCTCGCAGCGCTGGCAGTAACTCAGGCGCAGCCAGGCCGAACTTTGCCCGGGATCGATCTCGACGGCGCGGCGCAAGGCTTTGCGCGCGGCCGCGAAGTCGCCGAGGGCTAGCGCGACCTCTCCGGCCACCGCGGCAATGCGCGCATGGTCCGGCCAGTGCGCGTGCGCCGCTTCGGCGATCGCATTCGCCTGGAGGTGCGCGCCGGAATCGCGCAGGAAGTCGAGCAGCGCGAGGGCCAGGACCGGATCGTCGCGATGGTGGCGCCACAGCGCCAGCGCGACTTCGGCCGCGGCATTGATGCGGCCGTGCTCCCTCAGCATGAAGGCCAGCGACAACGAAGCCTGCCGGTGGCCGGGCTTGCGCGCGAGCGCTTGGCGAAAATCCTGTTCGGCTTCGCCATGGCGCTGGCTGACGCGAAGCGCATTGCCGCGCAGGTAGTGCAGCTCGACGTCTTCCGGATAATGCTCGAGCGCCGACGCCAGCACGGCCGCGGCCGGTTCGGCAAAACCGCCGCGGATCATTGCTTCGCCAAGGTGTGCCCAGAACACGGCCGGATACTGGGTTTCGCGCAGCCGAGCGATCAGCGCGGCCAGCGGCAGCAACGGTCCGCTGCGCGTTGCGCCTGCGGCGAATGTCGCGATCAGTTCGTCGATCAGCGCGGCTTCGATTTTCGGCGTGGTCATCCGGTTCGCTCAGTAGCCCGCGGGAACATAGCGGAAACGCGCCATCTGTTCGCGGTGGCGCGTCACTATGCGCTCGACCTGGGCGCGCGTCAGCACGTCACGCCACTGATTCGCGCGCCCGGCGCGGAAAAAGTGCTTGCCCTTGATCGGTACTTCGGCGAAACCGTCACGCCGCTCCATGCCGCTGAGGCTGGCAAACCCGGAGTGGCGAATCGCTCGCTCGACGCGGGCGCGGTCCGCGTCCAGGCCGACCAGGCGCGCGACCTTGCCGAACCACTTGGCCGGCTTCTCGAGCAAGTCTTCGTAGCGCAGCACAAGGACACGCGGGCCTTCCTGGTCGGCCCAGCTGCGGGTATGCAACGACCAGGATCCGAGAAATTCGCTGACGAACAGGTCGCTGTTCTCGCTCGCCGTATCGTCGTTGCCGAGGTAGTCGATCGCCGCATCGATACCGATGCCGAAGTGGTGCGACATGCTGATCGCGACATCGAGCGGATTGCGTACGACGAAGATCGCCCCGGCAGTGACGTCGGGATTGTGCAGCGGAACGCCATCGTGCATCCCTGCGGCGCTGTGGGTCTTGACGAAGACGGTCTTCACGGCGCGCGCGGCAATGTGTGCGTGCACGCGCGGGCGCAGGGCGCAGACCCCGGCAAGATCCATCCCCGCAACCGGTTCTCCGGCGACCTCGGCGAACAGTTCGGGTCGCGCATCCTGGTCGGCGTAGCGCGGCAGTTCGGCGAGCGGCACCGGCGTCGGCCGACCGGCAATCAGGTTGGCCAGGAATGCGCGCAGCCAAGTGTTGCCGGATTTCGGATACGAGGCGAGCCAGACGATGTTTCCCATTGCGATCGTTCTTCCGGACGCGGTGAAGGTGCAAACGTTTCTTTTTTTAACGCGGATTGCCGCGGATGAACACGGATTTGCGCGGATAAAAGCAGATCAAGCCGAAATGAAGGCAGCCGCTACCAATACGGACGATCCACTGAAATTGCTCTATCCGCGTTCATCCGTGTTGATCCGCGTACATCCGCGTTGAAAAAAAACATGCGCCCGTCATCACGACTTCGCGACGAAGGGCGGTAACCCCAATTCCTTGCGCAGAGGATCGAGCAGGGCGCCATAGCGTGGCGCGCGCGCCGTGTCGCGCCGGATCGGTTCGCGTACCTGGGCCGCGCTCGGGGTGTGCACGTCGCGCTCGGTCTTGTGAAAGTCGACGCAGCCCTGCTCGAACGGCAACTCGCAGAACGCCAGCAGTTCGCGGATCTTCGTCGGCGGATCGGCGACGAGGTCCTCGTATACATTTTCATACACGCGGTCCGGATACAGCTTGAGCCAGTGGCGCGTGGCACGGTCGAAGTCGCGCCAGTAGGCGGCCAGGTCGGCGAAGGTGTGCGTGTACTCGTTGTTGCCGAGGTACTGGCGATAGCAGCCGAGGCAGGTTTCGAGCGGATCACGGCGGACGATGATGATTTTTGCCGCGGGCAGCATCGCCCTGATCGCGCCGACGTATTGCCAGTTGTTCGGCAGCTTGTCGGTGAAACGCAGGCCCTGTCTGCGAAAATGGGCGGTGCGCTCGAGATAGCGATTGCCCAGGCGCAGCCAGTCGGCCGGCGTCAGCGCCTTGACCCAGTGCGGAAACAGCTGCCTGCGCTGCTTGGATTCCTCGGTCAGGACCTGCGGCAACTCGGTCAGTTCTCCCGGGCCGGTGACCTGCGAATGCGAGGCGAGAATCTGATCGGTAAGCGTCGATCCCGAGCGCGGCATGCTGGCGATGAAGATGACTTCGCCGCCGATCGGCTCGGATGCACCCACGCTGGGCGGCGTCGACGCGGCCAGGATCGCATCGATGCGGCTCGACGCCTCAGCGGCATTCCACTGGCGCCGGTTGCGCGAGCGGGCATGCGCCTGGGCCAGGACCGCAAGCGATTCGGCGTACTGCTTGTGGTCGTCCAGGCCCTTGGCCAGCGCGTAACCCATTGCGATCAGATCGTCGTCGCCTGCGCTCGGGCGTTGCATCGCGCGGCGGATCGCCTCGATGTCGGCGTCGGCCAGTTTGCCGGTCTTGAGGTCGGCCAGACCCCACCACGCCGTGCCGGCGTCTGGTTTCTGGGCGATGACACGCCGGTATTCGGCCCCGGCCTCCTCGAAGCGGCCGCTGGCGCGCAGCATTTCGCCGAGCATCACGCGCGCGTGCGCATGGTCGGGTTGCAGTTCGACCGCGCGGCGCAGCGCCTCGACGGATTCTTCCGGGCGCACGCAGCGCATCAGCAGCAGGCCGAGGTTGAACCATGGCGACGGCAGGTTCGGCTGCAGCTCGCAGGCGCGGCGCAGGGTTTCGATCGCGGCGTCGAGGTCGGTGTTCTCGCCGAGCACCGCGCCGAGCGTGTTGTGATACAGCGCGTCGTTGGGGCGCAGGGCGACGGCGCGCCGCATCGTTGCGATAGCGCCGGCCTTGTCGCCGCGCAGGTTCTGGATGCCGGCGAGCAGGCGCAGTACTTCCGGATGATTCGGGTTGAGCGCCATGACGCCCATGATGTGGCGCTCGGCTTCGTCGACGCGGCCAAGCTCGAGCGCATTCGCCGTCGCGATTACGTAGCGGATCGCCTGCGGCGTCAGGCCGTCGAGACGGGTCTTGGCGATTGCGTTCTGGTCGATGGTCATCGTGGCGGGCTAGAACAACAGGTAAGTCGAAACGATGTATTTGTCGTTCGATCGCGGCGCAAGGCCGGCGTGCTGGAACATCCAGTAGGGCGGAAACATCAGTAGCCGCCCCGCGCGCGGAGCGACCTTGATGTCGAGGTTGCAGAATTCGGTTTCGCCGCCATCGGCGACATCGTTCAGATACCACAGGAACACCAGATACCGGTTGGCCTTGTCGTCCATCGAGTCGAAATGCGGCTCGAATTGCTCGTCCGCGCCGACGCGGTAGCGCTTGATGCGGATGTCCTCGATGCGCGGGCGGGTCGGCACCGGCAGGGTCAGGCCGAGGCGCTGGTTGTAAAGAGCCAGGTGGTCGTCGATCTGCTTGAGAAAAAACCCCTTCATGCCGGCGTCGGCCAGCGGCGAGATGTTCAACTCGGTCCAGGCGCTGGCATCGAAGCCGCGCTTCTGGCCGCGTCCGTTCGGAACATGAAACTGGTTCATGCGGTTGAACGACTGCACCATCTGCGCGCAGAACTCCGGCGTCAGCGCGGCGTCGAACACCTGGATGCAGCGCTGCAGGCTAAGGCCCGGTGGCGCTGCGACGTCAGTCTGCATAGTGCCAATGCTCCAATACCGGTCTCAGCACGGGCAGGATCGGTTCGAGGTGGCTGCGGTAGCGCCGCCAGCGGTCGACGCCCTTGCGGTTGACCGGTTCGGTTACCTGCGCATAGCTCGGCGTCGCAATATATCCCTTCTGCTTTGCGTGCTCGTGGAACGTGAGCATCGGCGTCGCGTCGGCGATCCCGATGAAATCGCCGATGCGCTGCGCGGTCCCGGCAAAATCGGCGAGAAGGTCCTCGTGACGCAGCGAAAACAGCGCCGGTTCGAGCAGGGCGACGTGATGCCGCCAGCCTTGCATCGCGTTGACGTAACCGCGCGCCAGGCGCTCGAGCGTCGAGCACAGCAGCATGAAGGCCGGCGCGCCGAA
>DASRTK010000469.1:0-2951 GCA_035655975.1 Rudaea sp. | reverse complement strand
GATCTGTCCGTGAGTCGCGCCCAACCCAAGGAAGTCGGCAGCGTAGGTCGAAGCCATGCGCAGCGCCTCCTCTGGCGAAATGCCGGCTTGTTCGATCGTGTTGCGCACGGCCGCGGCCATATCGAGGCTCGAACCGGCGAGCGTGCCTCGCGCATTGACGCAACGTCCATCGCGGCAGGTGATCGTCTCGCCGTTGAGTTCGAATGTGTCGCCGGCGGATCCCACGGGAGGCATGGCGTCGGTCACGAGAAACAGTTTTCCTTGTGCCTTCGCGGCAAGGGCAATGCGCAGGACAGCCGGGTGCAGGTGATAGCCATCGACGATCAAGCCGCACCAGCTCGCCGAATCTTCGAGCGCGGCGCCCACGACCCCGGGCTCGCGGCTCTGCAATGGGGTCATCGCGTTGAACAGGTGCGTGAAGCCACGCATGCCGGCGTCGAGCGCGCGCCGCGTCGCCGCGTAGTCCGCAGCGGTGTGTCCAGCCGCGACGATGACTCCGCGCGCAGCCAGGGTGCCGACCGCTTGTGCCGAGACCCGCTCCGGAGCCAACGTGAGCAGCGTGCATCCGTGCCGCAGCGACGCCGCCAGCGCGAGATCGTCTTCCCGGGGAATATGGAACTTTGCCGCATTGTGGATACCGCGCCGGTCGGGGGCGAGGTACGGGCCCTCGAGGTGGATGCCGAGCACGCCGGGCACGCCGGCACCGATGGCCTGGTCGACGGATTGGATTGCCGTCCGCATGACCTCGACGTCGTCGCTGATCAGCGTTGGCAGGAAGCCGGTCGTGCCGAACATTGCGTGCGCTGTGCCGATGCGCTGGATCGTTTCGACGCTTGGCGCATCGTTGAACAGCACGCCGCCGCCGCCGTTGACCTGGCAGTCGATGAATCCCGGAACCAGGCTGGCGCCATTCAGATCATGCGCTTCGGCGCCGCGGGCGCGCGGGTCGGTCGCCTTGACGACGGCGCTGATGCGGCCGTCGTCGACGAGGACGGCATGCCCGGCGAGGAAGCGTTCGCCGGTGAGAACCCGGCCATTGACGAACGCCTTGCTCATCACACCGTTTCCGTGACCTTGCGCAGATGCGGCGGCATGTCGGGGTTGCGACCGCGGCGCAATGCCAGCGCGTTCGCTGCGCGATAAAAGCTGGCGATCGTCACGATCGGCGTGCACGCGGGGTGCAGCGTCGCGCTCACCGGCAGGCGTTCCGAACCTTCGTCGTTGCCGGCGATCCAGACGTGCGCGCCGCGCTCCGTGAACTGGCGGGCGAGGTCGAGCGTGCCACTCGATGTGTCGTCGTCCTGGGTCAGGAACAACACAGGAAACCCCGGGCCGACGATCGCCATCGGTCCGTGCCGTACCTCGGCGGCGCTGAAAGCCTCGGCGTGCAGGCCACAGGTTTCCTTGAGCTTCAACGCGGCTTCCTGGGCTGCGCCGAGACCGAGCCCGCGGCCGACCACGAAAAGGTTGCGTGCATCGGCGAGTCCGTCGACCAGTGGCGACCAGTCCATATCCCAGGTGTTCGCCAATGCCTGTGGCACGGCGGCAAGAGCGGCGCCCAGTTGAGCATCGTCCTTCCAGCGGGCGGCAATGTGGAGAATGGCAGAAAGCGCGCAAATATAACTCTTGGTCGCGGCGACGCTGAGCTCGGGGCCGGCGCACAACGGCACGACGCTGTCTGCTGCTTCGGCCAGCGGTGAGTCCTCGACATTGACCAGAGCGACAACATGCGCGCCGGCTTCGCGCGCCAGTTGTGCCTGGCGGACAAGATCGGGACTCTTGCCGGACTGCGAAATGGCCAGGTACAAGGCGCCTTCGAGCCGCAGCGGCGCGGCGTACACGGAGCTGACCGACGGCGACGACGACATCGTTGCGCAGCCGAGCTGGGTTTCGAATACGTACTTGGCAAACGTCGCGGCATGATCGGAGCTGCCACGGGCGGACGTAACGACGAAGCGCGGCGGATCGGCGCGCAGGCGTGCGGCGAGCCGGGCGACTGCCGGCTCATTGCGTTCAAGCTGGCGCGCGACCGCGGTCGCGGCTTCGTGCGCCTCGCGATACATGGCGGTCTGCTCGGGTGCAGGCAGGGTGGCGCTGGTCATGGTTGGCGTTCGCTCTGCAGTTCGGCAACAAAGTCGTAGGCATCGCCGCGGTACAACGACGTGGTGAATTCGACGACGCGGCCATCGTCGAGAAATGCGCGACGTTCGATCGAAAGCGCCGGACTGCCTTGAGGCAGCCCGAGCAGCCGCGCCTGGTCGTCGTCGAGGGCGACGGCACGCAGCCGCTGCAATGCGCGTGTCGGGCGGCAGCCGATTGCGTCGAGGGCGTCGTAAAGCGACAACTTGATCGAGCGCGGATTCGGCAGCAACGCTTGCGGCACGACCGTGTGCTCGAGCGCCAGCGGCTTGTCGTCGGCGAAGCGCAGGCGACGCAAGCGGATGACACGCGCGCCGGGCGAAAGATTCAGCGCCATCGCCTCCTCGGGCGTCACCTCGCCGATGCTGCGCTCGAGGAATTCGACGCGCGGCTTCAGGCCGCGCGCACGCAGGTCATCGGTGAAGCCGGTCAACTTCGAGAACGACTTGACGATGCGTTCGGCGACGAACGTGCCGGCGCCATGGCGCTGGATCAGAACGCCGTCCTCGACCAGACCCGCGATCGCCTTGCGCACGGTGACGCGCGACAGCGCGAGTTGCCGGCACAACTCGCGCTCGCTCGGCAGCGCATGACCGGGAGCGAGAGTCCCGGATTTGATCGACAGCTGGATCGCCCGGCGCAGACGCGCGTAGGCGTGCGGTTCGCCCGACGGCGCACTGCGGGCGAGGTGGCGATATTCCTGGGCAATGGTCGGTTGCACACCACAATAATACCAGAAACATACCAGTTGAGCACAACTGCTGTCCCATCGTTCCTGTCGCCATGGCCTCGCCCGCTGGCGCTTGGGCCAT
>DASRTK010000468.1:0-1820 GCA_035655975.1 Rudaea sp. | reverse complement strand
TCGGCCATGGTCAGCCTCCGCCGTTTCGGGAAGCGCGCTGCCGCAGCGCGCGATCGATCGAAGCCGCGGCGCGCTTGCCGTCCTCGACCGCCTGGACCGTCAAATCGTGTTTGGTCTCGACGCAATCGCCGCCGGCCCAGACGCGGGCCAGGGATGTCTGATAGTCAGCATTGACGACAATGCGGCCGCCGCGGATGTCGAGCAGCGCACCGCCGCTGCCTGTTTCCCCCGCGACAAGCACCTGACCGATTGCCTTGAGCAGCGTATCGGCTTCCAGGCGCATCGCATCGCCGGTGCCGATCAGGCGGCCCTGGCTGTCGAGCTGCGTGTATTCGAATTCGACTGAGCTGAGCGCGCCATCGGCGGCAACGATGCGCCGCGGCTGCGCCCACTCGACGATCGTCACGCCCTGAGTCTTTGCGAACTCCTGTTCGGCCGGCGTCGCGCCCATCGCCGCCGCGCCACGCCGATAAACCATCGTCACCGACTCGGCGCCGAGCTTGCGGCTCTGCACCGAGGCATCGATCGCGGTATTGCCGCCGCCGATCACGACGACGCGGCGTCCAACCGCGAGACGCGACAAGTCCTTGCACTGGCGCAGTTCAGCGATGAAGTCGACGGCATTGCGGACACCAGCCAGTTGTTCGCCATCGAGTCCGAGCGCGTTGACGCCGGTCAGTCCGACACCCAGGAACACGGCATCGAAATCGTTTTGCAGCTTCGCCAGGCTCAGGTCCTTTCCTAGCGCGTGGCCGGCACGCAATTCGATACCGCCGATCGACAGCAGCCATTCGACCTCACGCGCAGCGAAGCCGGGCACCTTGTAGGCCGCGATGCCATATTCGTTGAGCCCGCCGGGCTTTTCGCGCGCATCGAATATCGTCACGCGGTGGCCGGCGCGCGCGAGCGCATGCGCGCAGGCAAGGCCGGCCGGTCCCGCGCCGACGACGGCGATCGAAAATCCGCTATCGGCGCCGCGCTCGAACAGGCGCGCATCGTGTTCGAACACCCAGTCGGTCGCGTAGCGCTGCAGCGCGCCGATCTGCACCGGCGCCAGTTCATCCGGCCCGTTGCGCACGCAGCTGCCTTCACACAGGATTTCGGTCGGGCATACGCGCGCGCACATGCCGCCGAGGATATTCGCGCCGAGGATGTCGCGCGCGGCACCATCGAGGTTATCAGTCGTGATGCGGCGAATGAAGGACGGGATGTCGATGCGGGTCGGGCAGACCTGTATGCACGGCGCGTCGTAGCAGTAATAGCAACGTTGCGCCGCGACCAGCGCGCGCTGGCGATCGAGCGGCGGCGAAACATCGGCGAAATTGTCTGCGAGCTGTTCAGCAGACAGACGCCCGGCGGCGATATCTGCAATTTCCTTACGATGCATTAAGTCCCCTTGTCGCTAACGATCCAACGCGCTCGCATCTTCACCGTCGAGGCGCATGTTGCCTGCGAAGGTGTCGGCACAGCAACACCATCCCCACCCAACCCTCCCCTTGAAGGGGAGGGCATTGAGTCGCTGCCCAATCATCCGCTGGTCGGCATGACGTATTGCGCGCCGGCGCGAATGCTCGCGGGCCAGCGTGTGGTCACGGTTTTCTGGCGCGTGTAGAAGCGCACGCCTTCCGGGCCGTAGATGTGATGATCGCCGAACAAAGAGGCCTTCCAGCCGCCGAAGCTGTGGAACGCCATTGGCACCGGGATCGGCACGTTGATGCCGACCATGCCGACCTGGATGCGGCTGACGAAGTCGCGCGCCGCGTCGCCGTCGCGCGTGAACAGCGCGACGCCGTTGCCGTATTCGTGCGCGTTGACCAGCG
>DASRTK010000467.1:0-11069 GCA_035655975.1 Rudaea sp. | reverse complement strand
GTTCTCGTAGCGCAGCGTGACCTGTGACTTCGCGTCCGGGCGCAGCCACTTGAGTTTGCCCTTCTTGCGCACCTTGGCCTGCTGCTCGACGAGGCGATGGCTGTAGAAGATCGCCGCCGGCATCATGTCCTTGGTTTCATTCGTCGCATAGCCGAACATCAGTCCCTGGTCGCCGGCGCCCTGTTCCTCGGGATTCTTGCGGTCAACGCCCTGGTTGATGTCGGGCGACTGCTTGCCGATCAGGTTCAGCACGCCGCAGGTCGCGCCGTCGAAACCGACATCGGAACTGTTGTAGCCGATGTCGAGGATGACCTTGCGCGTCAGCGCTTCGAGGTCGATCCACGCGCTGGTCGTGACTTCGCCGGCCACGATTGCCACGCCGGTCTTGACCATCGTTTCGCAGGCAACACGCGCGCGCTTGTCCTGCGCGATGATCGCGTCGAGCACGGCATCGGAGATCTGGTCGGCGACCTTGTCCGGATGACCCTCGGAAACGGATTCGGAAGTGAAGAGATAGCTGCTCATCGGGGCCTCGGGTTGGCGATTCATCCCTCGATGCGGATGAATGGATAAAAAGGTGGCGCATGATACACGCGCGCGGGCAAGATTGCAGCCTTGCGCGGCTGCGGGCTCGGGCGGCGGTTCAGGTTGCTGCGCCTCATCTCGATATAGACGGCTAAACGTCCAAGGCCGGCGATCGCCTGGATTTCGCGGCCAGACCCGGTCGCCACCGCGGCGCCGTGGCGCTATTCTGGCCCCAAATCGGGGGGGATTCACGCTCCGCGCGGGGCGTCACCTGCCTCCTCGTCATTCCGGCGGGATGACGAGCTATGGGATGACGGATCTGCAATGACGGTTCTACCAACCCGGCGCTCGCCGGGCTGGCTGGATGCTCGTGAAGCGCTTGCACTACGCGGCGAGCGCAAGGCCTTCCTCGTCCGCCTCGAAATATTCCCGGGTCAATCGCAGTTGTTCCACAGCGCTCTCGGCGCGATTGACGACCGCACGAAACGCCGCGTTTTCGATTCGATCCTTCGCGTACCAGCCCAGGTGTTTGCGGGCGATGCGCACGCCGGCCTGCTCGCCGTAGAACGCGTAGAGATTTTCCAGATGCTCGACCAGCGTGGCGCAGACCTCGGCGGAAGTGGGTGGCGGCAATTCCTGGCCGGTGGCCAGATAGTGCGCAATCTCGCGAAAGACCCACGGACGGCCTTGCGCGGCGCGTCCGATCAGCAGGCCGTCGCACTTTGTATATTCGAGCACATGACGCGCCTTCTGCGGCGTTTCGACGTCACCATTCGCGAGCACCGGAATCCCGACGGCCTGTTTGATCGCTGCGATCGTGTCGTACTCGGCGTCGCCTTCGTACAGATCCGCGCGCGTCCGCCCGTGCACGGCCAGCGCCGCGATGCCGGAATCCTCCGCGATGCGCGCGATGCGCACGCCATTGCGGTTGTCACGGTTCCAGCCGGTCCGAATCTTCAGGGTGACCGGCACCTCGACCGCGCCAACGACGGCGCCGAGAATGCGCGCGACCAGCGCTTCATCCTGCAGCAGCGCCGATCCGGCGTACACATTGCAGACTTTCTTCGCCGGGCAGCCCATGTTGATGTCGATGATCTGCGCGCCAGCGTCGGCGTTGTAGCGTGCCGCGTCGGCCAGCATGAGCGGATCGTAGCCGGCGATCTGCACGCTGACCGGGTCCGGCTCGCCGGCATGATCCATGCGCTTGAGCGACTTACGCGTCGTCCACAGGCGCGGATCCGACGTCGTCATCTCGGTCGTCGCCAGACCGGCGCCAAGCCGCTTGCACAGCTGGCGAAACGGTTTGTCGGTGACGCCGGCCATCGGCGCGAGGCCGATTGGCGGATCGATGAGGTAGGGTCCGATGCGCATCGGCATATTGTAGCGGAGGGGTGCCGTTCACGGCGCGCCGTCGAATCCGTTCACGAACAACGTGTCGAAGTCAGCGAGGATGCGCAGGATCGCAAAGTGAGGTGTTGAATCGTCAAGCGAGTTTGCCAAGTGGCCTGCGATGACGAGTTTGCCGTCATCCTGCATGGCGGCACGACCAGCCGTGAAGTGGCGGCCATCGTTGGCATCGATGACAACCAGCCCACCTGCACCGAAACTGGTCTGCGGTTGGCCCTGCGCGGTAAATCTGGCCAGGACCACGCCCATTCCGTCGGCGTAGGGTGCGGTTAGTCGGCCGGCTACCAACCAGCCGCCATCGCGAGTTTTTTCAATGAGCGACGGTTCTGGGTACGCATCTGTCATCGGCAGCGAGACCATGCCTTGTTCGCCGAACGTCACGTCGGGGCTGCCATCGGTAAGGCGTCGCGCAAGATAGATGGCGTAAGTGTTCGATCCTGTCGCATAGCCGCCGGCGACCAGGAATGCTCCGCCCGGCAGTGGGCGTAATGCAGATGCTTGTCCCCCACTCAATTCCAACTGAATTCGGCTGTTCAATCCGAAAGTCGGGTCAAAGCCACCGTCGACGGGAGCGCGATATACGGCCCCTCCGGGCGCGATTGGATTTTCGACATAGCCTGCGCTGAGGATGCGCGATGAGTCGTCGAGAGCGACCGCCAGAGGCGAATTGAAATCACTATGTCGTGGAGGCGGGATCGTCGGGTCCGACCAAAAAAACGTGAAGTAGAACCCCTCGTTGTAAAAGCTTGAATCAAACTGCCCTTGTGCAGTCAGCCGGGAGAACCCGAGCCACCAGCGCAACGAGCCAGGAACATCGGTTGACGGCTCCGCGATCATTCCGACAGC
Source organism: Rudaea sp. (assembly GCA_035655975.1). GTDB lineage: Bacteria > Pseudomonadota > Gammaproteobacteria > Xanthomonadales > Rhodanobacteraceae > Rudaea. Next base: position 8,291 of record DASRTK010000467.1, on the reverse strand, counting down.
GAGAATGCGCTGTTGATCGTCGATCCGGAGCAGGCGACCGTAATCGATGTTCGAAAACGAACCTGAAGCGAAATGCGCACTTCCGTCATCACCAAACGTGCTGTCGAGGGTGCCCCCGGAATCGAGCCGAGTCAGCGCAAACTGTGAGTTCACACCAAAAAAGCCGAAGTGCGCCTCACCGAGCGCGAGAACCGAGCCGTCGGGGTACAGCGCCAGATCGTCAATGAGATCGTCGCTGTAGCTGCCGATGCCATCCAGGTTGAAATCGATCAGTCGGAAGCCGCCAGCGTCGGCCGCGTATGTTGGGTCTACCGCTCCATTGGGGGACAGGCGAAACAGCGTGAAATCGGAGTCGCCGAACGCTCCTATCGCATGACCCCCAATGATTATTTTGCCTTGCGGCGCGATGCCGATGGCGTTGCCTTCAGCGCTGCCGGCTGGCCACGGAATCTCGACGATGCCGCCGCTGCCGAATGTCGGATCGAGAACTCCGTCCTGCGCTCCCACCGAGGCAGCGTGCCATGCGAGCGCTGCAAATGCAGTGCGCATGATCGATCCAATCAAGACACCACGAATTCCGTTCATGGCTCGCTCCCTGGCGATGGCCCGGCGTCAGGCGTGGCTCAACATACTCCGGGCCCTTCAAAGCGGCAACCAAGAGCTGCGGAATTATTGACGCGGATTACGATCCGCCGAAGCGCTTGATTACCGCGTCGTACGTCGGCATCGCCGGCGCCGTGCCGACGATCTCCGTCGACATCGCCGCGGCGCGATTGGCGTGGATCACCGCATCGCGGAATGGCTTGCCGGCAAAGCGCGCGAGTCCGGCGGTCAGTGCTCCGCTGAAGGCGTCGCCGGCGCCGGTCGTGTCGATCGCATTGACCCTTTCCGGTGGCAGGCGATAGGCCGCCTGCGCGTCGCCGCGCAGGTTTGCGCCGTGCGAGATGAAACAGCCTCGCGCGCCTAGCGTGACGACAACGGTCTCGACGCCGAGCGTGCGCGAGAGCGCATGCAGGTCGGCATCGCCGCGCTCGGCGAGCGTCGCCGGATCGACGTCGTTCTTGGCGAAACGCTCGAGCAGCAGCGAGAACTCGGTTTCGTTCGGCGTGATGATGTCGGCGCTGCGCAGCATGTCGAAGGATAGGTCGGCGGCGACGGGCGCCGGATTCATGATCCGCGTGAGGCCGTGCTTTGCGCCCATGTCGAGCGCGGCCTGCAACGCGTCGAGATTGTTCTCGAGCTGTATTAGCAGTGTCTTCGCGCCGGCGAACAAATCGTCTTGCGCGCGCACGAACGCCGCATCGAGATGTTCGTTGGCGCCGAAGATCATCGCGATCTGGTTTTCGGCATTGGAGTTGACGGTGATGCTGGACGTCGATGTCGGCTGATCGTCACGGATTTGCCACCGGCACGGCATGCTTTCGGCATCGGCGAATCGCTTGGCAAATTCAGCAAACGTGTCACGCCCGAGCACACCGACGAACGCGGTTGGCACGCCCTGGCGCGCGCAGGCCACAGCCTGGTTGAAACCCTTGCCGCCCGGTCCGGTGTTGTAGCGATTCGCGCGCATCGTTTCGCCAGGGCGCGGAAAGCGCTCGACGAACCAGGCCTGGTCCTGGACGTAGCTGCCGACGATGATTACGGCAGGGGAGAGGGGAGAGGGGAGAGGGGAGAGGGAAGAACTCATAAGGTTTGCCGTGTTTTCGCAGTCAGTTTCTTGATTTGGGTACTCAGGCGCGCGAAAAGCAAGTCCATCTGACGGTCCAAGCCGTCATCGCCGTCAGCCAAACCAAGTCGCCGGGAGATCACGAGCTGAGTTTCGATTTCGACGAGCGAACTGCGCGCGATGTCGAGAAACCGCAAATATTCCCGCGTCGAGGCGCGCGCTGCGCCTTCAGCAATGTTGGATGGTATCCCAACTGCCGCTCGACGCATCTGGCTGCTGAGGCCGAATCGCTCCTCGTTGGGAAATCGCGCGGTCAAACGATAGATCGCTTCAACCAGTGCGATCGCTTCCTTCCAAGTATCGAGTTGTTGATGTCCGCGAGGCATCGATGCTCCTGCTTGTCCTCCTCTCCCTTCTCCCGTCTCCCCTCTCCCGCTTCATGCACCAACCTTCACATCCGGATGCATGTCGCGCAACATCGCCGGATCATGCTTGTGCTTGAACAACGGCACGAACAGGATCGCCGTCGCCAGCGCGTACAGCGCGAACGTGATCCAGATGCCGTGCCAGTCCTTGCTTTGGTCCGGGTGCGTAAAGAAGCGGTCGATGATGAAGCCGCTGATCGAACTGCCGAGCACCGCGCCGACGCCGTTCGTCATGACCATGAACAGCCCCTGCGCGCTCGCGCGGATCTTCGCGTCGCTCTGTGTCTCGACGAACAGCGAACCCGAAATGTTGAAGAAGTCGAACGCCATGCCGTAGACGATGCACGAGGCGACGATCATCCACAGGCCGGGACCGGGATCGCCGTAGGCGAACAGGCCGAAGCGCAGGAACCAGGCGAGCATGCTGATGACCATGACGGTCTTGATGCCGAAGCGGCGCAGGAAGAACGGGATCGCCAGGATGAACAGCGTCTCCGAAATCTGCGAGATCGACATGATGATCGCCGGATAACGGACGGCGATCGAATCCTTGTACGCATCGTTCGTGGCGAAATCGTGCAGGAACGTATCGCCATACGCGTTGGTCAGTTGCAGCGCGGCGCCGAGCAGCATCGCGAACAGCAGGAACACGGCCATCTTCGGATTCTTGAACAGGCGAAACGACGTCAGGCCGAGCGCATCGATCAGCGAACGGTTCGCCTCGGCCTTACCGAGTTTCGGCGGACACTTCGGCAGCGTGAACGCATACAGGCCGAGCACCAGCGAGGCCGCCGAGGCGACATAGAACTGTCCCGACGAAGTTTCCAGATGCAGCAGGCTCACGGTCCACAGCGCGACGATGAAGCCGATCGTGCCCCAGACGCGGATCGGCGGGTAGTCGATCACGACGTCCTTGCCGTCGTTCTTCAGCGCGTTGTAACCGACCGCGATTGCGAGCGCGATCGTCGGCATGTAGAAAATCATGTTCAGCAGCATGACCCAGAACATCACGGTCGGACTCTCGACCATCGGCACGCAGAACAGCACGACCGCACCGGCGATCTGGAACAAGCCGTACAGACGCTCGGCGTTGATCCACTTGTCGGCGATGATGCCGGCGATCGATGGCATGAACAGCGAGGCGATGCCCATCGTCGAGAAGATCGCGCCGAACGACGTGCCCGACCAGTGCTTGTTCTGGAACCAGTACGCGCCGATCGTCAGCAGCCACGAGCCCCAGATGAAGAACTGGAGGAAGTTCATGACGATCAGGCGAAGCTTCAGGTTCACGCGCAGCAGTCTCCCCGGTGGTCGTCGCAGCGTAGCGACGCAATCGTGGGTGCGCAAGGATGGCCGGTGCGCGTCAACGCCTCCCGAGCCCGCCGTCAGTCGTCGGCGCAGGTCGGCGAGTTGTGTGCGCCTATCGTGTTTTCCGGGACGGCGCTGAAGTAGCGCAGGTAAGTATCCTGGGCCCAGGCATCGCCGGCGGCGACCTCGTCGGCCGACAGGTCATGGGCCACGAATGCCAGATTCTTGTCGTAGTACGGGGCGTTCTGGCTGTTAGCGCCAAGGCGGCGCAATTTCAGGTAACGATAGTTTTGCACCGGATCGGGTCCGGTAATCCGTCCGAGCGCAAGCATCGCGTAGCCATCCCTTGCGTAGGCGTGCTGCAGCTGCGCGACCATGCCCCAATCGCCTTGCGCAACTCCCGCCTGCGCCATCGCGAGCGCATTGGCCTTGTATTCCGTCAGCCATTCAGGGTGATCGAACAGCCGCGGATCGGCGAGCATGTTCCCGGCCACATAGCAATTGCTGGCGGCCACATCACCCAGCCGCGCAGCTTGGAGCATGACGGGTGTGAGCAGCGATTGGGTTTCGTCGAGTCCCTCGCACAGCTGGGTGTTCCGGCGCGCCTTGCCCAAAGTCTCCTCGAGGTTCGCCAGATGTTTTTCGCGTGCAGTAAGCTGTTCGGCGCTCAGCTTCGACGTGTCGCCTTCGAGCAAAAGGGCGGCAGTAGTTGGAGCGCTCAGGAGTTGTTCCCTCGCCATCACGCATCGAAAAATGTCGTGAAACAGACGCGAGGCGGCTGCCGCATCGCCGGCATCGGCGCGCGCTTTCAGGTCAGCGTAGGTTTGGGCCAGCGGAGTGCCGGGCGGCGGCAGGGCCCGCGTGGCGGCTGCGTGCCTGAGTTGCGCTGCGGGCTTCGAAGCATTCGCCGCACGGTTCCGATCGGCAGACGGCACTGCCGCAATCGCCGTAGCGCCGGCTGTCGACGAAGTGGCGGGCGCGGGCGAAGAGTTTTCGTCGCGAATCAGCGTCCACGTGATCGCGCCAATCACCGCGACCAAGGCCACCACGATAATCGCGCTGCGCAGGCGGCGGGATTTGCTCCCTGGATGTGGCATCCGATCGGCGTTCCATCGTGACTACGGAAGATGCTAGCACGCCATAGTATGTGCCGACTCTGCGTCAATGTAGGGTGGGCCTTGGCCCACCGATGAGATGTCGAGACGATGATGCGGTGGGCTGAAGCCCACCCTACCAAGGCGAGCAGGGTGGGCCTTGGCCCAGCGCCGTGATACCTAATCGTGCCGGCGATTTACGCCGTGTCGCGATCAGCCGGTGGCGCCGGTGGTGGCGGTGGCGCGGGCGGCGCGGCCGGTCGCGCGGCGCGCGCGGGTGGTGCCGGAGGCGCCGGCGCGGTTGGCGGCGCCGGTGGCGTCGGCGCAACCGGTGGCCGCGGTGGCGGCGGGATGAACATGCCCTTGTAGTCCGGGGCCTTCATGCTCAGCGTCTGCGTCTTGTGCTGACGCAGCACCTGCACTTTCAGGTCGCTGCCAGCCGGGCGTTCGCGCAACAGGCGCAGCGCGTCTTCCGGGCGATCGATCTTCTTGCCGTCGATGTCGAGCAGCACGTCGCCCGACTTGAGCGACTTGAGCGCGTCGTCCTTCGCGGACAGCACCAGTACGCCGTGGTCGGCGCCGAAATAGCTGCCGAGGTCGGCATCGAGGCTGGCCAGGTTCAGGCCCCACCACGGCGAAGAGAAGCTCAGGTGCTCCAGCGCGTGACTGGCGCTCTCGCTGGCGCGCTCGGCCACATGCGCGCGCTGCATCGCCTGTTCAACGCGCTCGTGTATGCGCTTGTCGAAATCCGGCGGCAAATGCTCGAAGTCGTGCATGTCGCCATCGCCGAGCGAGTAAGCCATGTTGTACGGCTCGCGGCGCTCGGCCTTGACCGCGATGTCCAGGGTCTTGCCCTCGCGCAACACGCCGAGCTTGATCGTCTGGTCGACCTTGAGTTCGCCCAGCGGCAGCGACATGCGGCCGGCATCGCCGGCGGGAACCGGCTTGCCGTCCACGCTGGTGATCACATCGCCGTGCCGGATGCCGGCCTTGTCGGCCGGGCCGCCCGGTGTGACCGCATCGACGCGCATGCCCTTGGCGCCGGCCTGCTCATCGTCGTTGAACACGACACCGATCATGCCGCGATCGGAATCGGCGAAATAGCGGTAGGCGTACGCGCGCGGTCCGACGTCGCCGAGCCTGGCGGACAGTTCCGCCATCTTCTTCGACATTTCACGCATCTGCGCGCGCATCTGTTCGAGATCCTTGCGTGCCTGCTCGGTCTCCGCGGCCGTCGGTGCGGTGACAGGTACGGTGGCGGCGTTGGCTGCCGGCTGCGGTTTCGCGGCAGCCTCTGCGCCGATAGCGCCGGCGCTGCAAAGAACCAGCGCGATTGCGCCGGCCAGGCGGACCTGACGCATCGTGCGGTGACGGAAGATGTTGCGGGTGATGCGATGCATGTTCTTTGACCTCAATTTGTCCCGTTGGTTGGCATCAACGCCTTCACGTCAATGCCGCTTGCAGCCACGCTGTAACTCGAATAGCGCAGGACCGTGAGGTCCTCGAGCAGGGCGACGCGATGGCGCCACAGCGGCAGGCCGCCATTGCTCTGCTGCGCGCCGAGCTGCATGTCGACCATGCCGATCATGTCCTCGATCTCCGTTGCCGCGGCCAGGTCCTGTCCCGACAACGGTGCCGCCGCCCGGTTGGTCTCGCGCAACCAGTGCTCGAGTTCCTGCGAGCGTTGCTGCAGGGCTGCAAGCTGCGCGCCGGCGTCGGTCGCTGTTTGTGGATTTGTAGCATTTGTCGTGTTTGCCGCATTTGTACTGGAAGATGCGGCCAGCTGCGCAACGGTCGCAGGCTGAGCGCCGAGGGCTGACGGCTGAGGGCTGCGAAGCTGAAGCAGCAGCGGCGCTGCGATCACCGCCAGGAGGATGGCCGCGGCGATCGCAGCGAGGTAGCGCCGGCGCGGGCTGACGCGATCGCGCGCGCGCCCTTGCGCGGCAAGCTCTGCGGCCAGTTGCGGCCACGCACTCTGCGCGGGCGCCACTTGTGGCAGCGCGCGCAAGGCTTCGGGCAAAGGCATCACAGCGCCATCGATGTCTGGATTCGGCATGACACATGTTCCGTTACGGGAGCGAGCAGGTCGCGCAAGCGGGCAGTGCCGCGTGCGACCTGCGATTTGGAGAAACTGACAGTCTTGCCGACCAGGTCGGCGATCTCGGGATGCGAGTAACCCTCGACGTGATACATCCACAACACGCTGCGCGTCAGCGCCGGCAGCTTGCCGAGCGCGCGCTCCAGCGCAAGGGCATCGGCGCGTACCCAGGGCGGCGCGTCGCCATCGGCGATTTCGTCGGTCTCGGCGCCGGCGTCGACGTCGAAGCGGCGATCGCGGCGCAAGCGCATCAGCGCCTCGTTCATGGCGATCTGCCGCAGCCAGGCCCAGAACGGCGCGTCGTTGCGGTACTGGTCGATGCGCTGGAAAACCTTGAGCATCGCGTCGTGCAGCACTTCGCGCGCCGACTCCGCATCGGCGAGCATGCGCAAGGCGAGCGTATAGACCGGACGCTCGAAGCGCCGATAGATTTGCTCGAATGCCGCGAGCTCGCCCGCCCGCGCGCGGTCAATCACGCTGGCTGGCACTTCGAGTTGGGAGAACGCTTCGCTCAAACGGCTGAACCTGGATGGATACCTACTAACTGATCGTCATTCCCGCGAAAGCGGGGCTCTCAACAGCGGAGCTGGTCATCCATTGTGCTCTTTGCGAGCGAACAAGCAGGATCAAGATGGATCCCCGCTTTCGCGGGGATGACGTCTTGATCTGCTGGTGCACTCAACGAGACGAGTTTCTTCGTTTCGCGGCGCCTTTCCATTCTGCTTGCATAGATGCACCAGCGCCCTCGATGGTCGCAAGTGAAGGAAGTTGTCCGCTCGCGGACGCCTGTCCGCGCGGTTGTCCGCACTGTTCGGCCGGACACTTGTTGGTGCCGACGCGGGAAACATTTGTCGTTATAAATCAGACAACTGCGGCATTTCCGGCGCTTGGCACAGGCGTTGCTCAATGAGAGCAAGTGGCGAATTTCGCCGAACCCGAACTACGGAAACTTTACCGATGATCCGCGACACCTCCGCCCAGGACCGCCGTATCGAAACCACGCATTCACCGCGCAAGCGCTGGATCGTCATCGGTACGGCCGCCGCTGCCGTGCTTGTCGCCCTGGTCTGGGTCGTGCCGACGGTTGCGCGGCTGATTTCCGCCGGATCCTCCGTCAGCACTTCGAGCGTGCGCATCGCGGCGGTAAAGCGCGGCACGCTGACGCGCGACATCTCGGCGCAGGGCAAGGTTGTCGCGGCCGTGAGTCCCACGCTGTACGCGAACACCGCGGGCACCGTGACGCTCGACGTGCACGCCGGCGACAAGGTCGAGAAGGATCAGGTGCTGGCCGAAGTGTACAGCCCGGAACTGACCAGCAAGCTCGCGCAGGAAAAGTCGACGTTCGACAGCCTGGGCATCGAAGTCGAGCGCACCGGCATCGACAATCGCCAGAAGCAGCTGACTGCGAAAAAGACCTACGACCAGGCCATGATCGACCAGCAGACGGCGGCGCGCGACGTCGACCGCAACGAGCGGGGCTTCAAGGCCGGCGCGATTCCGGAGATCAACGTGCTGCGCGCGAAGGATGCGCTGGCCAAGGCCGCCATCGAAGTCGAGCATGCGCAGGCCGATTCCAGGCTGCAGGACGAGACTCTGGCATTCGAACTGCGCACGAAGCGCCTGTCGCTCGACCGGCAGAAGCTGCTGGTTGCCGATCTGGAACGCCAGGTCGAAATGCTCAAGGTGCGCGCGCCGGTTTC
>DASRTK010000466.1:0-2928 GCA_035655975.1 Rudaea sp. | reverse complement strand
CATCGGCCCGAACGTGCAGGGCAAGGTCACGGTCGTGTCGGCCACGCCGATGAAACCCGACGAGATCTACGACACGTTCCTGTCGGTGCTGCGCGTCAACGGCTATGCCGCGATCCAGTCCGGCAGCATGGTCAAGATCGTCGCCGAGGCGACCGCGCAGCAGGACGGTTCCGGCGGCCTCGACGCCGGGCGCAAGCACGAGACCGACGAACTGGTCACGCAGATCATCCCGCTCAAGCATGTCTCGGCGACCGAACTCGTGCCGATCCTGCGCCCGCTGATGCCGCAGGGTGCACAACTGATCGCGCATCCGGGCTCCAACTCGCTGGTGATTTCGGACCGCGCCGGCAACGTGCAACGCCTGATCAGCATCATCGGCCGGATCGACACGGCGTCCGACAACGGCGTCGAGATGATCACGCTGCAGCATGCCAGCGCGGCCGAACTCGCGCGCACACTGACCCAGCTCAACGAGGGCAGGTCCAGCGACCTCAGCGCCGACGCATCGAAGGTGTTTGCCGACGAGCGCACGAATTCGATCCTCCTGTCCGGCGGCAAGAGCGGCCGCTTGCGCCTGCGCGCGCTGATCACCCACCTGGATACGCCGATCAGCACCGGCGGCGACACGAACGTCGTCTACCTGCACTACGCCGCCGCCAAGGATCTCGTGCCGATCCTGCGCGGCGTCGCCGCGACGCTGACGAACGAGGTGCCGATCACCGCGAAAGCCGGCGGCGGCGAAAACGCTGGCGCTGCCAACCCCGCCTCGATCGCGACGATCCAGGCGCACGAGGACAACAACGCGTTGATCATCAGTGCGCCGCCGGCGGTGTTCCGCTCGCTGCTCAACGTGATCCGCCAGCTCGACGTGCGCCGCTCGCAGGTGCTGATCGAAGCGGTCATCGCCGAGGTTTCCGACGAAACCGCGAACGAGCTCGGCGTGCAGTGGCAATTGCCGCTCGGCGACGGCAATCACGTTTTCGGCGGCACGAATTTCAGCAGCGGCAATTCGAGCGCGGCCGGCAACAACATCCTCAGCGCCGCGGTCAATCCGCTCGGCGTCGGCAACGGTTTCAACCTCGGTTATATCGAAGGCACGGTGTCGGTCGGCAACGTCAAGCTGTTCCAGCTCGGCGCATTGGTCACGGCGTTGCGCAGCGACGGCAAGAGCAACATCCTGTCGACGCCGCAGGTCATGACACTCGACAACCAGCAGGCGGTCATCAAGGTCGGCCAGGAAGTGCCGTTCCTGACCGGTTCCTACCAGACCACGGCCAGCAGTTCGGTGAGTGTCGGCACCGGCGGCGCAACGGCCGGCGGCATCTCCAATCCGTTCCAGACGATCCAGCGCAAGGACGTCGGCCTGACGTTGACGGTCACGCCGCATATCAACGAGGGCGATTCGGTCAAGCTCGAAATCCACCAGATCGTTTCCTCGCTCGCACCGCCGGTCAGCGGCGCATCCGATCTCGTCACGAACAATCGCGAAGTGCAGACGACCGTGCTGATCAAGGACGGCTCGGTGTTCGTGATCGGCGGCCTGATTTCCGACACGATCAAGGACAACAACCAGCAGGTGCCGGGCCTCGGCAGCATTCCGTTTTTTGGCAACCTGTTCCGCTATCGCAGCAACGATCACGTCAAGCAGAACCTCATGGTGTTCCTGCACCCGCGCATCCTGCGCGACGCCGTGTCGGAGGCATCGGTGGCGAGCGAGAAATACAACTTCATCCGCACCGAGCAGATCCAGATGCGCGAGAACAGCCAGGTCCTGACGCCGGAACACGACATGCCGCTGCTGCCGGACGTGCACGATTTCCTCTCCAGCCCTACGCTCGACCCTGCGCCGAACACGCCGCCGCCGAAGGACAAGCATTGATCCCGCGGCCACGAGATCAAAAAATTGACGTCATTCCCGCGTAAGCGGGAATCCATCTTGATCTTGCCGGACGATGGGGAAAGAGCAAAATGGATTCCCGCTTGCGCGGGAATGACGCCTGATTATTCTTGCTTCTCACGCTGCGAATCTCTTCTGGTATCTCCCTGAGCATGAACGCCCCAGCACAGCATCCCCCCCGCCCTGGTTTCGGTTTCGCGCGACGCAATGGCGCGACGCTGGTCGGCTGGCACGGCGATGTCGCGGAGGTTGCCTATCGCGACGGCGTGCGTCCCGAAGCGCTGGCCGAGTTGCGCCGGTATCTCGGCGCATCGCTGCAGTTGGTGCGCCACGATGGCGCCGGTTTCGAACGCCTGCTGCGCACGCTGTACGAACAGGGCGGCGACGCGCGCGCGATGGTTGCGGACTTCGACGACGACCTCGACCTCAAGACGCTCGCCGACGAACTGCCGGAACCCGAAGACCTGGCCGAGTCCGAGAACGACGCGCCGATCATCCGCCTGATCAACGCGCTGCTGACCGAAGCGGTCAAGGAAGGGGCGAGCGACATTCACGTCGAGCCGTTCGAGAATCGCTTGGTCGTGCGCTTCCGCATCGACGGCGTGTTGCGCGAAGTGCTCGCGCCGCAGAAGGCGATCGCGAGTGCGGTCGTGTCGCGCATCAAGGTCATGGCGCGCCTGGACATTGCCGAGAAACGCCTGCCGCAGGACGGCCGCATCGGCCTGCGCATCGCCGGACGCCCGGTCGACGTGCGCGTGTCGACGATTCCTGCCGGTTACGGCGAGCGCGTCGTGCTGCGCCTGCTCGACAAGCAGGCCGGCAAGCTCGACCTGCAGCAACTCGGCATGGCGCCGGACACGCTGCGGCGGCTGGCCGAAACGATCGAGCGGCCGCACGGCATCCTTCTGGTCACCGGTCCGACCGGTTCGGGCAAGACCACGACGCTGTACGCATCGCTGTTGCGCCTGAACGATCGCAGCAGCAACATCATGACGGTCGAGGATCCGATCGAGTACTACATCGACGGCGTC
>DASRTK010000465.1:0-2713 GCA_035655975.1 Rudaea sp. | reverse complement strand
ACCGACGCCACTACCAGAACGACCGTGATGACGACCGACTGCCAGAGGAAGATCGTTTCGGAGAACGGGATCACGCCCGTGATCGGAAGGAGCGATTTCGGCAGGCTTGCGGCGTTCGCCTGGAGTTGTGCGGCAGACGAGGAAAGTCCCATCGCCCAGGTTGCGCCGAGCCCGAGATAGGCCCCGGCCGCCGCGGCGCGATAGTCCATGCGCAGTTCGCCGCGCTCGGCGAGGGCGCGTACGAGGAGCCCGCCGAAGATGAGGGAAAGACCCCAGTTCAGCAGCGACGCGAGCATGCTGACCGCCGCGACCAGGCCGACCGCGCCCGCGCCGGAGGAGGGGATGCGCGCGAGGCGATGGATCAGGAGCGACGCGGGAGGCGAGGTCGCGACGACATAGCCGCCTATCGCGACGAAGGCCATCTGCATAGTGAACGTGATGAGGCTCCAGAAGCCGTTGCCGAACGCGATGCTGACGGAAGCGGGCGAAGCACCGTTGAGCATCGCCGCGGCGGCGACGACGACGACCGCGATCGCCACGAACACGAACGCGTCGGGGAACCACTTCTCGGCCCACGCCGTGAAGCCGATAGCGATGCGGGCGAGGACGCCGTCGCGAGTGCTTGACGCGTCGGTTGGAAGCGTTGCGTTGGGCGTGGCCATGCGATCCTCCTGACCTTTCGTCAAAGCGCCATCGTGTCGATTCGCCCCGGGGATTACGAGCGCTACAGTACGCCGTCGAGGGGCGCGGCAAGCGTGAAGCGCACGACGCTACGCTCATTTGAGTCCCGGCAACATTGCCCCAAAGTCCTACGCAAGCACGCGTCGTCCCGCAGGCGAGTCAATGGTGCGGTTCCGCTCATCCAAGACTCAGCCGGCAATTGCACATTGAACCATCATCGGGATCTCGGGCGACTGAGAAGCCCAGGCGGGATGCGAGTTTCAGCATCGGGTGATTCGCCGCCAGCACGAAGCCTTCCATCTCCTTGAGCCCGCGTCGCTTCGCGGTGGCGATCAGTGCGCTCAGAAGGGTGTGCCCCAGCCCCGCGCCGCCGAATTCGGGCAGGATGGTGATCGCGAACTCGCAGATCGAAGGATTGTGCCCGATGACCAGGATGGCGCTGCCCACGATGTCGAACCCGTCGGCCGCGGGAACCGTCGCAACGATGCCGAACCCGCGCTCGGGGAAAGACGCGAGCGTCTTGCGCAGTCGATCCTGGTCGACTTCGCGCACCACGCGCATGAAGCGCATGTAGCGCGTGTCCGCGCTCAAGTGGTCGAAGGCCTGCAGAATTTCCACGTCGTCCGAGCCGCTCATTGCACGCACGCGCACGCTGCGCCCATCGCGCAGGGTTGCATCGAAATCGGTGAAAGCGGCCTCCATTCTTGCCCTCCGTCGGTTCTTGATTCGCCGCGCGATGACCGCCCTGCTGGAAGCTTGCTTCACGGCATCCTGCGCCGTGATGCACTCGCACTTCAAGTCGCAAGGCCCCCGTCGGTGCAATTGCCGCCCGCAACCGCCGTCGGGTACTGGTTGACGCACCTCTCGCGATCAACTGCCAAGCATGTACAACTGCCACAGATCGCGACGGCTCATCGGCATCAGCGGCTGGAGCGTGCGCAGGGCGGTTGGTCCGATGCTGCGCTCGAGATAGCGCATCTCCTCGAGTTTTTCCCGGACATCTTCGCTGATGACCGTTTCGATTCCATGTTCGCGCATCATCAGGATGCCCTTGGCGCGCAACGCGAGTTCGACGTACAGGCGCAGGTAGCACAACAGGTCGGCGACGACTTCGCCGGGAAAGCGCTCGCGCAACGCGAACAGGTACTGTCCCGCGTTGGACTCGGAGAAGCTGCCGGAGTCGAGCAGTTCGATCAGTTCGGTGTCGGCGTCGAAACCGGAACCGATCCAGCCTCTGACGCCTTTTTCGCTGCTCATGAACACCCACAGCATCAGCGGCGGGATGCTGACCAGGACCAGCAGCGTTTCCTGGATCGGCGGCAGCACGAACTGATTGAACGCCGAATGGATCACGACGGCCAGCGCCAGCGGCGGAACGATGCTGCGCGCATCCAGCTTGCCGTTGCGCCGGTCGGCGTTGGCCAGAACGAGCGCCGCAAAGATCGCCTGCACGCCGCCATGCAGGATCGCGGTGCCGAATCCGCGCACGATCCAGACGGCCATGTGTGGATCGGTCAGCGTGCTCAAGTAGTACAGATTCTCGACCGTCGCGAATCCGGCACCTACCGCATAACCCAGCACCGACGCATCGACGAGGAAACCGATGCGCCGCGTGCGGATCAGGACCAGGACGACGACGCTCTTGATCGACTCCTCGACCAGCGGCGCGCCGAAGCGCGAGTAATTTTCAAAATCGACATGGCCTGCATTGATCACGGCCAGATTGAGCAGATAACACACGCCCGCAAGCGCGCCGCCGACCACGATCGTGGTCACGACCATGCGCAGCCGCACGAGCTTGTAACTGTCGAGCAGCAGCAATGCGCCGAGGAAGCACAAGGCCGGCAGCAATCCGACCAGCGCGCGGACCAGCCAGGCGACGCTCATATCCGCAGTCTCGCAGGCGCCCGCGACGCGCGGATCAGTGCAGCACTTTCAGCGACGCCATCCATTCGACAGTTCCAGTGTTGCCTTCGCCATAGCCGTAGGCGGAGCCGATCGAAAACGTCATCTCCTGATCGTGCAGCACCAT
>DASRTK010000464.1:0-23255 GCA_035655975.1 Rudaea sp. | reverse complement strand
GGCGTGTACGCCGAAAATGCAGGAGCAATTTTCGGCGGGTGCCTTCAATAGGCCAGTCCCGAAGAGCGGAGGGAAGTAGACACTATCCTTGTCGCCCGCTCAGGCGTAAGACTCGGTGCGGACGCGGCGGAAGTACACCGCGGCCGCGATCATGGCGACGCCGGCAACGATGCCGATCAGCATGCTCGGCGAGGCGAGCGCATGACCGATCGCGTCGAGCGTGAATCCGGCATCCAGACGCGGACCCATTTCGATGCGCACGTCCTCTCCTGCGCGCTCGAAGGTGTTGCGCAATGTATCGGCATCCATCCAGCTGCCCGGGATGATGCTCAGCAACAGCCGGCCGACAATGTTCTGCCAGAACCATGTGCTCGTCAGCGTCATGGTCTTCAGCAGGCCGAACCACGAGTTCAGCACGCCGGCCATGATCGGCAGCGCGACGGCCCAGAGGAACGGCTTGGAGCGAGCGAAGCTCGAGCACAGCAGCAGCCAGCCCACGCTCGGCAGCGCCCACAGGGCATTGACCGGAATGATGAGCACGAGCTTGACCCACAAGGCAAACAGGTGCGTGGGCGACCACAGCAGCGGAAACGGATTGATCCCGTGCAACAGCGCGTACAGGCTCATCAATACCAGGAAGCCCAACTGCAGCGCGATGATCGCAGCCATCGCCAGGACCGGCGCAACCAGAGTGGCGGCGACGACCTTCGACAGCACGGTGCTCAGGTCCGAAATCGGCAACGACTTCCAGAACAGGGCGCTGCGGTCGCTGCGATCGTTGTACAACGCACCGATGCCGTAGAAAAGCACGACGAAGAACAGCGCGATGCCGATCGGAAAGCTCAGGCTGAGCAGTCCGATGTCGACTCCGGCATGCATTTTCTCGATCTCGGACTCGCCCAGGTGCTTGGTCAGCTGTTCCAGGTGGATGCCGTTGATGTTGACGCCGTTCTGGTTGGCCAGAAACTCGGCCGACACCAGCACCAGGATCATGATCGAGAGAATGACCATCGCGGTGATCATCGGAGTCCAGAAAAATCCGCCGCGATGCTCCCAGTATTCGCGCTTGAGCAGCCAGGTGAATTTGTTCACGGGAGTAACGGCGTTCATGCGTAGGTTCCTTTCATGGTAGCGACGAACAGATCGGCGACGCTCGGCTTGTGCAGTTCGCCGAGCGTGGCCAGATGTCCCTGATCGACGCCGTCGAACAGGAATACCGACTTGCCGAAGATCTGGCGTTCGCTGAGCGGCTTGAGCGCGCGCGCTGCTTCGGCCTTGTCCGGCGCGACCATGACTTCCGCGTAGCGATCGCCGACGGCCTCCATGCTTGCATCGAGGATGATGCGGCCGTCCTTGATGAACATCAGGTCGGTCAGGATGCGCTCGATCTCCTCGATCTGATGCGTCGTGACCAGGATCGTCTTCTCATGATCGAAGTAGTCGTTCAGCAGGCTTTCGTAGAATTCCTTGCGGTAAAGGATATCCAGGCCAAGCGTCGGTTCGTCGAGAACCAGCAGCTTGGCGTCGATCGCCATGACCAGCGCCAGATGCAGCTGCACGATCATGCCCTTGGACAGTTCGCGCACGCGCTGGGTGTGCTTGATCTTCGTGCGCGCCAGGAATGCTTCGCACTTTTCACGCGAGAAGCGCGGATGCACGCCGGCGACGAAATCGACGGCCTCGCCGACACGCAGCCAGCGCGGCAGAACCGCCACGTCGGCGATGAAGCAGACCTGTTGCATCAGTTCGGTGCGATGCGTGCGCGGATCCAGGCCCAGAACCGTCAACTCGCCGTCGAATTCGGTCAGGCCGAGGATCGCGCGCAACGCCGTGGTCTTGCCGGCGCCGTTGGGACCGACCAGCCCGACGATGCGGCCTGGTGCGATCTGCAGGTTCACGTTGTCGAGTGCTACCGTGGCCCCGTAGCGCTTGCTCAGGCCCTTGGCGCTGACGATCGGCGTGGTGTTGCTCACTTGCGGCATGTCCATGTTCATGACGCCGCTCCGTTCTTCGGCTGCGACAGCAGGGCCTGTAGATCCAGCCCGAGCCGCTCGAGGCGCTCGCGCAACATCGGCCATTCCTCGCGCAGGAAGCGCTCGCGCTCCGAGTGCAACAGTGCGTTGCGTGCCCCTTCAGCTACATACATACCGAGTCCCCGCCGTTTTTCCACCAGTTGATCGTCGACCAGTTCCTGATATGCCTTGGACACGGTGATCGGATTGAGTTGGAAATCCGCCGCGACCTGGCGCACCGAAGGAAGCGCGTCGCCCTGTTTCAGGATGCCGTCCAGGATCATCGCCACGACGCGATCGCGCAGTTGACGATAGATCGGAGCATTGTCGTTCCAGGTGATGCTCATCGATTCATTCCTTGCCTACGCGCGGGAGCATCTTGCCGAACGAGTAGTAGGGCATGTCCAGACGAAGGGTCGCTACCGACCCGCCGCCGCGATGATCCGCCGCGACGCTGCTGACGAGGTCGGGTGACACCACCGGGGCAACACGGGCCGGGGTAGCCGGCTTGACGGCCGGAGTCCGCACGGAGTCCGCATGGACATGAACGGTGGAAAGGGTGACGACGGGCAGTGGCGCCGGGATGACGACGACCGCCTGTTCGGATCCTGGCTGCGCCGCCGCAGCATGCGCAACCGGCTGGTGGAAGGCAGCGGCGAGGGCGACGCCCAGGCTCACTACGCCGACGTATACGAAGCGGTAAACAAAGGCTCGCATGTACATGACAATCTCCGATCCGGGTGCGCTGTAGTTCTAGTGTTGTAGCTAAGTATAACACCTAGTCGGAACTTGTCAACAACTTTGTGGGAATCCATAAGTCATGGGTCGAGGAGTATTACCTTAAAAACTTATAAATCAGGTACTTGCGTTTTATTGTGTCGACCGAAGCCGGTCGCCGTTGTGCCGCCGACAGGCTGCCCGGCTGAGAAACACGCGGGAAGTTCCGACCCCAGAGGTTCCCAACAACCCTCCGATATGACGTCATTCCCGCGAAAGCGGGAATCCATCTGCCTCTTTGAACAAGCAAGCAGATCAAAATGGATTCCCGCTTTCGCGGGAATGACGACCAATAATGAAGGCGTCTAGCTGGCGGGCGCTTCAATCTCGCAGGGCGTCACTACCAAAGACAACGCCCTTGACGCCGTCAACGTCAGTTGTGCGGACGAATCAGTCCAAGCGATTCGAGCTTCAGGACGATGCGCTGCACGGCTTCGTCGGGGCTGATGTCGGTCGTGTCTATGCGCATCTCCGCGTCTTCCGGAATTTCGTACGGATCGCTGACTCCGGTGAATTCCTTGAGCTTCCCGGCGCGGGCCAGCGCATACAGACCCTTGCGGTCGCGCGTTTCGCAAACGGCGATCGGCGTCGACACATAAACTTCGACGAACATCCCGTACTGCTCGATCATCTCGCGGACTTCGCGGCGCGCGTGGTGGTACGGCGCGATCGGCGCGCAGATCGCGACGCCGCCGTTCTTCGTGATCTCGCTGGCGACGAAGCCGATGCGCTGTACGTTGAGGTTGCGGTGTTCCTTCGAGAAGCCGAGTTCGCTCGACAGATGCTTGCGCACGACGTCGCCGTCGAGCAGCGTGACCGGCCGCGTGCCGAGTTCGAGCAGGCGCACGAGCAGCGCGTTGGCGAGCGTCGACTTTCCGGATCCGGACAACCCGGTGAAGAAAATCGTGCAGCCTTGCTTGTGCCTTGGCGGATGCGTGCGGCGCAGTTCCTCGATGACTTCGGGATAGGTGAACCAGTCCGGGATGTCGAGACCTTCGTGCAGGCGACGGCGCAATTCCGTGCCCGAGATGTTCAGCACGGTTTCGCCGCCCTTTACTTCGTCGGCTGGCACGTATTGCGCGCGCTCCTGGACAAACACCATCTCCTGGAACGGCACCATCGTGATGCCGAGTTCTTCCTGATGCTTCTGCACCAGTTCCTGCGCGGCGTACGGACCGTAGAACGGCTTGCCGTCGGCGCCGTTACCGGGGCCGGCGTGATCGCGGCCGACGATGAAATGCGTGCAGCCGTAGTTCTTGCGAATGATCGCGTGCCACAGCGCCTCGCGCGGGCCTCCCATGCGCATTGCCAGCGGCAGGAGGCTTAACATCGTCGTCTGCTCGGGATAATGCGAGATCAATTTCTCGTAGCAGCGCACGCGCGTGTAGTGGTCGATGTCGCCGGGCTTGGTCATGCCGACGCTCGGATGAATCAGCAGGTTTGCCTCGGCGATCTGCGCTGCGCGGAACGTCAATTCGAGGTGCGCGCGATGCATCGGGTTGCGCGTCTGAAAGGCGACCACGCGCTGCCAGCCAAGCTTTTCGAAATGCGTGCGAGTCTCGCGCGGCGTCACGCGCAGATGACGGAAATCGTAGTGACGCGGAGGTTCCAAGCCGCGGAGCTTGCCGCCCAGATAAACCGGGTTGGACTTGGTCAGCAGGTAGTTGACGCCGGCATGCAGGCGATCAGCGGTGCCGAACACCGCTTGCGCCTCGCGCTCGCGATCGGCTTCCCACGAGTCGGAGATGTCGAGAACCGCGAGAATCACGCCCTCGGGGTCGCGCAGCGCGATGCTCTTGCCCGCGCCGAGTTTTTCGCTGAATTCACGCGTGACATCGAGCGTGATCGGCACTGGCCACAGTACGCCGGAAGCCAGACGCATCTCGCTGCAAACGCGGTCGTAGTCGGCTCGCGTCATGAACCCGTCGAGTGGCGAAAACGCGCCACACAGCAATAATTCCAGATCACACAGTTGCCGCGGTGACAGGTCCCAGGCGGGAAGTTGCGCGCCTTCGCGCTTCAGCGCGACGCGCTCAGCGGCGGGAACGGGGATCAGATTGACGAGGGAGCCGCCGTGCGGCGCGATCAGCTGTGACATCGGGTTTTCCGGAATTTTCGGGGAGGGCGGGGCAAACGCCCATTATACGGCACTGCGGCGCGTTGGCCGGGCATCGATGATCACCACCGGCGATATCGATATTCACCAGTCCGTGCGATCAGCCGCCGCAATTCACGCCGCAGTCGCGCGCTCGAGTTCGTCGTGCGCGTGCAGCCATTGTTCCTCGAGCTGGGCGACTGCCGAGGCGAGTTCGCCGGCTTTCTGCGTGAGCTCGCCGAGCCGCGTGGCCTGATCGCTGTCGTAGAGGTCCGGATCGGCCAGCGCCGCATCGGCCGCGCGTTTGCGTTCGGTCAGCTCGCTCAGGCGTTTTTCGAGTTTCTGCACCTGCTGGCGCAGCGGAGCGGTGCGTGCGCGTTGCTCTGCGCGCTCGCGGCGGCCTTCGCGCCGGCTCGACGACGCTGCCGGCGCCGAGGCCGGTTGCTCCGCCGCGGCTTGCCGCTGCACGTTGCGCGCGTAGTCGTCGAGGTCTCCGGAATAATCTTCGACACGTCCGCCGCCGACCTGAAGCAGCGTGTCGCAACAGGTGCGGATCAGCGAGCGGTCATGCGATACCAGCACGAGGGCGCCGGAGAAATCGTTGAGCGCCTCGGTCAGCGCTTCGCGCATGTCGAGGTCGAGGTGATTGGTCGGTTCGTCGAGCAGCAGCAGATTCGGCCGCGCGTAGATCGTCAGCGCCAGGCACAGGCGCGCCTTCTCGCCGCCGGAAAACGGCGCGACCGGAGTCAAGGCGCGGTCGCCGTCGAAGCCGAAGCCGCCGAGAAAATCGCGCGCGACCTGTTCGCCGAGGCGCGCGTCGAGGCGCTTGAGATGATCGACCGGCGAGGCCGCCGAATCGAGCTGCTCGAGCTGGTGCTGGGCGAAATAGCCGACCGCGAGATCCCTCGCTGCGATGCGCTCGCCGGCCAGCGGCGGCGTGGCGCCGGCCAGCAGCTTGATCAACGTCGACTTGCCGGCGCCGTTGGCGCCGAGCAGGGCAATGCGGTCGCCCGGTGAAAGACTCAGCTTCACGCCGTCGAGGATATGACGCTTGCCATAGCCTGCGGCAACTTCGTCGAGTCGCAGCAACGGAACCGGCAGCGCCGCGGGCTCGCGGAATTGGAACGTGATCGGCGAGGCCGCGCGAATCGGCGCAAGATCGACCATACGCTCGAGCGCCTTGATCCGGCTCTGCGCCTGGCGTGCCTTGCTCGCCTTGGCGCGAAAGCGGTCGACGAAGTGCATCAGATGCGCGCGTTCGCGCTGCTGCTTCTCGAACTGCGCTTGCTGCTGGAGCAGGCGCTCGCTGCGCTTGCGCTCGAACCCGGTCAGGTCGCCCGCGAACAGTTCGATGCGCTGGTCGGCGATGCTGAGCACGTGGGTGACTACGGCGTCGAGGAACTCGCGGTCGTGCGAGATCAGAAGCAAGGTGCCCGGGTAGCGCTTGAGCCACTGCTCGAGCCAGAGCACGGCGTCCAGATCGAGGTGGTTCGTCGGTTCGTCGAGCAACAGCATGTCGGAACGGCACATCAGCGCCTGGGCCAGATTCAGCCGCATGCGCCAGCCGCCGGAAAATTCGCGCACCGGACGAGATTCGTCTTCGGAGCTGAAGCCGAGACCGTGCAGGAGCGCGCCGGCACGCGAGCGGGCTGCGTAGCCATCGATCGCGAGCAGGCGTTCGTGCAGTGTCGCGATGCGCGTGCCTTCGTGCGCCGCTTCGGCATCGACCAGATCCTGTTCGATGCGGCGCAACTCGCCGTCGCCGTCGAGAACATAGTCGAGCGCGGAAGAATCCAGGGCCGGAACTTCCTGGCGAACGAACGCCAACGTCCAGTCGCGCGGACGTTCGAAGTGGCCGGAATCCGGGCCGAGTTCGCCGGCAATCAGCGACAGCAGGCTCGATTTGCCGGCGCCGTTGCGCCCGCTGATGCCGACGCGCCAGCCGGCGTGCAGGCCGAGGCTGACCTGATCGAACAGCAGCAGTGGGCCGCGGCGAAGGGAGAGATTTTCGAATCGTAACATCCGTATAGTTTAGCAGCCGTGGCGGGCGCGCCGGCCGTGACCGGGCGGAAGCGGCTGCGGTGTCCGGCGCACGCGGCCTGGGAACCACGTCTCATTACCGGCAGTCAAACGGTTCCAGGCTGAATAAATTCATACCGTGCCGGGAACCTAATGCTCCCCGCACCATCCAAGGCACCGCACGTTTGCCTTCGACACGGGCTGCCCGCACAATACGCAGCCCTTAAATTGCCCCGGCCCTCTCGTAACGTATGGGAAGCCGCAGGCCGGCAGGCGCTTACTGCTTTGATTACCCGACCTTTCAGGAGACCTCATGACTCAGTTTTTGCGCAAGACCTTGACCGCCGCGGCGATCACTGCGGCGATCGTTGCCGGTAGTCCGGTGTTCGCACAGGACAAGCCTGCCGCCGCGCCGGTTGGCCATCCAGGCGCCGCAGCTCCGGGAGCCGCCCCAGGCGCGGCCGCGAAGCCCGCCGGCCCCCCCGTCGATACCAAAGCGATCGACGCGAAGTTCAAGAACGAAAAGGAAAAGTACGGCTACATGGTCGGCATGGACGTCGCCCGCAGCATCGGCCAGATCAAGGACGAGGTAGACACCACCGCCGTGATCCAGGCGCTGCAGGCATCGCTCAAGGGTGAAAAGACCACCTTGACCGACGCCGAGGCCGTCGCCGTGCGCCAGGACTTCATGCAGAAGCTGCAAGGACGCCAGGTAGCCAAGATGAAGGACGAGGCCGACAAGAACCAGAAGGAAGGCGATGCGTTCCTGGCCAAGAACAAGGACAAGCCGGGCGTGAAAGTCACCGCGTCGGGCCTGCAGTACGAAGTCGTCAAGCAGGGCACGGGTCCGAAGCCGAAGGCGACGGATGTCGTCAAGGTCGACTACACCGGCACCAAGATCGACGGCACCAAGTTCGACAGTTCGGTCGATCGCGGCCAGCCGGCCACCTTCCCGCTGAACCAGGTTGTTCCGGGCTGGACCGAAGGCCTGCAGCTGATGCCGGTCGGTTCCGAGTACAAGTTCTACATCCCGGGCAAGCTGGCCTACGGCGAACGCGGCCCGGCGCAGATCGGCCCGAACGCGACACTGGTATTCAGCGTCAAGCTGATCGGCATCGAGCCGCCGGCGGCCGAGGCCAAGGCCGACGCACCGAAGATCGTGCCGCCAGCCGAGAAGCACTGATCCGGTCAGGCAGCATCAGCAAACACAAAAGGCGCGGACTCCGCGCCTTTTGCATGTCAGGACTTTGCAGATCCTGCGGCGACCGTAACGCAGGTACCGAGAAAAACCGACAGCGCACAACCTCAAAAAAGGTCGTCATTCCCGCGAAAGCGGGAATCCATCTTGATCTTATTTTATTGATCCGAAAGCAAAATGGATTCGCGCTTTCGCGGGAATGACGACCTCGGAAAGTCTTTATTGTCGTGGCCATGTTCGGCCTCGACCCCTACAATACTGATTCCGCGTAACCGCGCGGTATCCGCAGAACAGACAGCATATGCACATCACGATTTTCGGCACGGGCTACGTCGGCCTGGTCACCGGTGCCTGTCTCGCCGAAGTAGGAAACGACGTTGTCTGCATCGATGTCGATGCGGCCAAGATCGCACGGCTCGAGGCCGGTGAGATTCCGATCTTCGAGCCTGGCCTGGAAGAGGTCGTCGCAGAAAACCGTGCGACCGGGCGCCTGCGCTTCACGACCGATGCGGTCGCGGCGATCGCCCATGCGCAGATGCTGTTCATAGCCGTCGGCACGCCACCGGACGAGGACGGCAGCGCCGACCTGTCTCACGTGCTCGCCGTCGCCCGCACTATCGGCAAGAACATCCGCGACTATTCGATCGTCGTGAACAAGTCCACCGTCCCGGTCGGTACCGCTGCGATGGTGCAGCAGGCAATCGCAGGGGAACTGGCCGAGCGCAAGGCCGACATCGCGTTCGATGTCGTCTCGAATCCGGAATTCCTCAAGGAAGGCGACGCGGTCAAGGACTGCATGCGGCCGGACCGCATCGTGATCGGCTCGGGCAGCGCACGCGCGATCGAGCAGCTCAAGACGCTCTATGCGCCGTTCAACCGCAATCACGAACGGCTCGTGCTGATGGACGTGCGCTCGGCCGAGTTGACCAAATACGCGGCCAACGCGATGCTGGCGACGAAAATCAGTTTCATGAACGAGATGGCAAATATTGCCGAGCGCGTTGGCGCCGACATTGAACTCGTTCGACACGGCATCGGCTCGGATCCGCGCATTGGCTATTCGTTCATCTATCCAGGCGCGGGCTACGGCGGCTCGTGTTTCCCGAAGGATGTGCGCGCACTCGAATATACGGCGCGTCAGCACGGCTATGAAGCCCGGTTGCTGACTGCCGTCGAAACAGTCAACGACGAACAGAAAGGCAAGCTGTTCGAACTGATCCACGGCCATTTCGGTGGCGAGCTGCGCGGCAAGACGATTGCCGTCTGGGGACTGGCATTCAAGCCAAACACGGATGACATGCGCGAGGCATCGAGCCGGCGCCTGTTGCAGCAGCTGTGGGATGAAGGAGCCAGCGTTCGCGCTTACGACCCCGAGGCGCGAGCCGAGGCGCAGCGCATCTACGGCACTCGCCCGGACCTGGTCCTGTGCGATGACGCACAGACCGCCCTGCAGGGAGCTGATGCACTGACGGTCGTCACCGAATGGAAGGCGTTCTGGAGCGCCGACCTGTCGCGCATCCGTGCATCGTTGCGCACGCCGGTGATATTTGACGGCCGAAACATTTACGAGCCGGCGGCGGTGGAAGCAGCCGGCATCGCCTACTACGGTATCGGCCGCGGCCGCAGCGTGCAGCGCACGCCGCATTGAACTGCAGGAGCAATTGATGACATTCGCGTTGACCCTCGATCAGACAAGGATCGCGGTCGTTGGTCTGGGTTACGTCGGCCTGCCGCTCGCCGCTGCGCTCGGGCGCGAATTTCCGACCCTCGGATTCGACATCGACAGCGAACGCGTCGCGCAGCTGGAGTCCGGCCACGACGCCACCGGCGAAGTCGACGCGGCCGAACTCGCCGCCGCGGCGCATTTGCGCTACAGCGCCGATGCGGCCTCGCTGCGCGATGCGAACGTCTACATCATCGCTGTGCCCACGCCGGTCACTCCGCACAAGTGGCCCGACCTGAGCCCACTGATCGCGGCCAGCAAGATGGTCGGCCGCGTGCTGGCTCCCGGCGCAGTCGTGATCTACGAGTCGACCGTGTATCCGGGAGCGACCGAGGAGGTCTGCGTTCCGGCCCTGCAGGACGCCTCGGGCCTCAAGTTGAACGACGACCTTTTTTGCGGTTACAGCCCCGAGCGCGTGAATCCTGGCGACAAAACGCGCCGGCTGGCCGACATCGTCAAGGTCACGGCAGGCTCGACGCCGGAAGTCGCCGAATTCGTCGACAAGCTGTATTCGCGCATTATCCGCGCCGGTACCTATCGAGCGCCGAACATCCGCGTGGCCGAGGCCGCCAAGGCGATCGAGAACACGCAGCGCGACGTGAACATCGCGCTCGTGAACGAGTTGTCGCTGATCTTCACGCGCCTGGGGCTGGACACTGAAGAAGTCCTGAAGGCGGCCGGGACAAAATGGAATTTTCTCAATTTTCGTCCCGGTCTCGTCGGCGGCCACTGCATCGGCGTGGATCCGTATTACCTGATCCACAAGGCCAACGAAGTGCGCGTTCACCCCGAGTTGATCAGCGCGGCCCGGCGCATCAACGAAGGCATGAGTGCGCACATTACGGCGCAGATACTGCGCCTGATGGCGCTCAAGCAGATCAGCGTCGTCGGCAGCCGCATCCTGGTGCTCGGCGCGACCTTCAAGGAAAACTGCCCGGACCTGCGCAACACGCGCGTGCGCGAAATCGTCGACGAGTTGTCCGCCTGCCACGCGGCGGTCGATGTCCATGATGCGTGGGCGGACGCCGACGAGTGCGAGCGGGAGTGCGGATTTCGCCCGGTGTCCGAACCGCGGCCGCGGGCCTACGACGCAATCGTCATCGCGGTCGGCCACAGCCAGTATCACGAGTGGGGCGTCGCCGGCATTCGCGCGTTCGCCAAGCCGAATGCCGTCATCTATGATGTAAAGTACGTATTGCCGGCGGATGCCGTCGATGGCCGGCTGTGAAGCAATGACGATCGCGCTGGAACAACGTCTCACCGAACTCGAAGTGCGCATGGCATTCCTCGACCACACGGTGCAGTCGCTCGACGCCACTGTCGCCGAGCAGGATCGTCTGCTCGCGCAGCTGCGCAGCGAGTTCGCCCGTTTGCGCGAAGAACTCGGTGGAATCAAACTGTCGCTGCACGACGATGCGCGCGACGAGCCGCCGCCTCCACATTATTGAAAGTCGTCATGTCGGACTCGCTGCGCGACCAGTTGCTGAAAAGTGGACTTGTGCAAAAACTCAAGTCTGAGGCCAAGCCCGTGGCGCGGCCGGCGCCTGGCTCAAACAGGGCTTTCACGAAACATCCCTCAGGGCCGCCATCCAGGCCGCAGCAGGGCGCCAGGCAACAGCAAGCACCGAGGCCGCAGCAGGCAGCACGTCCCGCCGGGGTGGACGAGGCCGATCTGGCGCGGGCCTACGCTCTGCGCGCGCGTCAGGAGCGTGAAGAGCGCGAACGCCAGCAGCGCGAGGCCGAACGCGCCGCGCGCGAAAAGAAGGAACGCAAGCAAAAGCTCGCGACCCTGCTCGACGGCAAGGCATTGAACTCGCCCGATGCCGACCTGCCGCGCCACTTCCCGCACGGCAACAAGATCCGCCGCATCTATTGCACCGCCGAGCAACTCGCACGCCTCAACCGGGGCGAACTGGCCGTCGTCCAGCTTTCCGGCCGCTATCTGCTCGTCGAGCAGGTTGTCGCTGAGCGGGCGAAGTCAATCCAGGAAGATGCGCTCGTGCTGTTGTGCGATCCGAACGCACCGCCGGAGGATGACGTTCCCGCTGACCTCGTATGGTGACGCGGGCAAAAGTGTGATCGCCACACACATGGCGTGCACGTTGGCGGACGTATCATCGGCAAGCCCATCTCGGAAAAGGATGCCGCCGTGTCGACTCGCCCGCCCGCAATCCTGCTGATTTACGCGCTGATTCTGCTGCCGCTAGTCGCCGCCGCTGCGCCACTCCCGCATTTTACCCAGCCCAATGCCATCTGGAATCAGGATGTCAGCGGCGCTGCATTGCGTCCGAATTCGGCAGCGATGATGACGCACCTTGAGAATCTGGCGAGTGCGATCCGTGGGAGCGACTGTTTTGCGCCGGGTACCGGATCGGGGTGTTGGGGAGACACCCGCATCTTCGATTTTCAGCTCGACATTTCGTTTTACGTATTGCACGCCGTGCAGGCGACGACGACTCGAGCGATTGTCGAGAATTCCGGCTATTACTTGCCCGACTGCGACGCTGCTGGATTCCTCTTTCCGGTTCCAGTGGGCGGGGGCATGGAAGGTACAGGTCCGCCCCCGTCATATACCTGCAATGCGAAGAACAATGATTGCCATCTGCTTGTCGTCAATGACGACACCAATATCCTCTACGAGGCCTACAACGTCAGCAAGGCCGATGCGACCGGTGTGCACGCGCTCTGCGGTCTAAATTGGGACCTGACGCGCGTCTATCCGCGCTACGGACGCGGCGAGCACTGCACGAGCGCGGATGCGGCGGGCTTCCCGATGGCGCCGCTGTTGTTGAACGCCGACGAAGTGTGGGCCGCCGCGCAATCGAACGGTGACATCGGCCATGCAATCCGTTTCATCCTCGGCAACAACCGCATGGCCGCGTCCCTCTACGTGCATCCGGCGTCGCACGGCACGAAAGTCACGACCGACGCGGATCAGAACGCGGTGCCGTACGGATCGCAACTGCGGTTGAAATCCACATTCGACGTGAACGGCTTCAGCGGCAATCCGGCGATACGCGCGATCCTGCGTTCACTGCAGAAATACGGGATGTTCCTGTCGGACGGCGGTGGCGTTCCGGTGAGTGCGGAGTCCGACTACTACACGACGCACAAATGGGCCGATGCCGACGTCAGCGTCAATTCGCACTCGCTGTTCGGCATCAGGCCGACCGACTTCGAAGTCATCGAAGCCGGCGATCCGATGACGGTCACTTACGACTGCGTGCGCACGCCGGAAGACTTCATCTTTATCGAAGGGTTTCAGTACTGAGCGTCCGAGCGGGCGCTCGGAAGGCGATCATTGCTTGGTGCAGGTAAAGGTAACCATCAATGCGGCGGCGACAAGATCCACGGCATTCTTCTGCCACAGTTCGGGGTTCGCTTTCAGATACTTGAGGACGATTGCTTCGGCTTGAGCCGCGGTAGCGTCTGCCGGCAGGCAGAGGACATGGGCGCCGAGCGCCTCACTGGTTGCCCGAACGAAACCCTTCGCATAGCCGACCAGGTACATGTCGGTTTCGGAGAGCCTGACACCCGCACGCAGATCCTCTTCGTGCTGCAGCGCGGTTTCCAGGTCTGCTCCCGAGTACGCGGCAATGGGACTTGCATGCACGCAGGCCACCAGCAACAGCAGCGGAGGAACGCGTTTCATCGACAGTCTCACCCCCCGGGTATCGACCTGACCGATTCACCAATCTCGAAAGCGCAGACGCCGGCAAGCTTGGCGCCGCGACAGAATGTATCACTGGGTAGGGCAAAAATCCTGAATAGGCGTAAAAATATACAGTTGCAGTCAGTTATCCATGAAATAGCCGCCATTCACCGGAATATTCGCGCCGGTGATGAAGCCGGAATCGTCGGAGGCGAGAAAGTCGACGACGCGGGCGATCTCGGACGGCTCGCCGAGGCGCCCGACGGGAATACTGGCGATGATCTGGTTGCGCACCGGTTCGGCGATCGCGGCGACCAGCGCCGTGCGGCAATAACCCGGCGACACGCTGTTGACGGTGACGCCCTTG
Source organism: Rudaea sp. (assembly GCA_035655975.1). Taxonomy (GTDB): domain Bacteria; phylum Pseudomonadota; class Gammaproteobacteria; order Xanthomonadales; family Rhodanobacteraceae; genus Rudaea. The sequence goes on along the minus strand of DASRTK010000464.1, from coordinate 9,412 downwards.
CGCGCGACTTCGCGAGCCAGCGCCATCGTGAAGCCGTGCATGCCGGCTTTTGCTGCGGAATAGTTGGTCTGGCCGAATTGGCCGGTCTGGCCGTTGACCGAGGAGATGTTGACGATGCGGCCGAAGCCGCGCTCGCTCATGCCTTCGACCACGTGGCGGCACATGTTGAACACGCCATCGAGATTGATGCGCAGCACGTCGACCCATTGTTGCGGGCTCATCTTGCGCAAGGTCGTATCGCGCGTGATGCCGGCTGCGTTGACCAGGATCGACACCGGGCCGTATTTCGCCTCGACGGCCTGGATCGCGGCGGCGCATGCTTCGTAGTCACCGACGTTGATAGGCTCGAAAAAGATATGGTCGGCGAACTCGGCGGTTTCCCGACGGAACTCTTCGACGCGTTCGGCGCGGCTGGCCAGGTCGCAGGCAACGACGGTGCGGCCGGAGCGCGCAAGATGCTTGCAGATTTCAGTCCCGAGACCGCCGATGCCCCCGGTAACGAGCGCGATGCGCTTGTCCATTGTTCGAACCTCTCTCGCAGTTTCGTGCAGCGCCGAGCATGACGCAGTGCAACAATCGCGCGATCTTAGAGAGGCGTTAAGGCGCTGTCAACGCGCCCGGGTGTTCAGGACTTGTTGGGGCCCGGGCCCTTGTTCGGCGGCGGGACGCCTTTGGCTGCGGATCCGGCAGCGGCGTTCAGGAAGCCTTCCTGGACCGACTTCCAAAGATCCATGTTGCGCTCGGTCATGTCGTTGAGCATGGACCACGGCGTCTGCCCGAGGATGTTGTTGAGCTGACTGCGAAATTTCTGCTGCTGATCGAGGAAGATCTGCAGGCTTTTCTCGAGATAACTGCCCATGAAGCCCTGCATCGAGTCGCCGTAGAAACGGATCACCTGCGACAGCAATTGCGTCGTAAACATCGGCGAACCAGTTTCCTCATGCTCCGAGATAATCTGCAAGAGCACCGATCTGGTCAGGTCGTCGCCGGACTTGGCGTCACGAACTTCGAAGTCTTCGCCGTCGAGAACGAGCTGTCGCACCTCTTCGAGCGTGATGTAGCTCGAAATCTCGGTGTCATAGAGGCGGCGGTTCGGGTATTTCTTGATGATTCGGGCTTGTGCCATGCGACAAAGTTAGCAGATTGTGCGGCATCGCACCAGCGGATTTGCTGCGCAGCAATGTGATCCACACGCCAGAACCCGGAGTTGCTCCGGGCCTCAGTTCCTGGCCTTCCCCTACCCGCAGTGCCCGGATCACCAACCCATGTACTGGCCACCGTTGATCGACAGATTGGCGCCCGTTATCCAGGCCGCTTCCGCGTTGACCAGGAACGCGACGGCATAGGCGATCTCGTCGGGTTCGCCGAGCCGGCCAACCGGAATTTGCGCGGCGATCTTGTTGCGCACGTCCTCGGGCACGGCCATGACCATCTCGGTCGCGACATAGCCGGGCGACACGGTGTTGACCGTGATGCCGAACTTCGCATTCTCCTGGGCCAGCGAGATCGTGAAGCCATGCATGCCGGCCTTCGACGCCGCGTAGTTCGCCTGGCCATACTGGCCTTTCTGGCCGTTGATCGAGGCAATCTGGACGATGCGGCCCCACTTGCGGTTGCGCATGCCGTCGATGACCGGGCGCGTGACGTTGAAGCACGAATTGAGGTTCGTGTTGATGACGTCCTGCCACTGCATGGCGGTCATCTTGTGGAATGTCGTATCGCGCGTGATGCCGGCATTGTTGATCAGGATGTCGACCGGACCAAGTTGCTGCTCGACCGCCTTGACCATCGCTTCGGCCGAGCCGGGATCGCCGACGTCGCCCTTGACGGTCACGACATTCACGCCGGCTGCCTTGAGTTCCGCTGCCCACGCCTGGGTCTTGGTCTCGTCGCGATAATTCGTCGCGACCTTGTGGCCAAGCGATGCAAGCCGTTTGACGATCGCCGTGCCGATGCCGCCCGTGCCGCCGGTAACCAACGCTACTCGTGATGTCATGACTCCCTCCATTCACCTTTGTTGTGTGGCGGCACGAGGCCGCACCTTTTTCGCCAGCATACTACACGTCTGCAGGCGATCCGGCGCAGGTCGCCCCCGCTGCTGGCAGACGCGCGACATCGAAGCTCCGCAAGGCCGCGCCGAGCAGCATGGAACAATTCGAAGGCACGCCGCGCAAGGCGTCATCGAGGCCGAGAAACCCAAGCGCGGCGCGCAACGCGGGCGCCGGGTCGTGACGATCGACCGGCCGCGCGCGATCCTGCTTGGACAGCTTCCGGCCATCCTTGTCGAGCACGAGCGGCAGGTGCAGGTAATCCGGCGTCGGCAGATCCAGCAGGCGCTGCAGGTGGATCTGCCGTGTCGTTGAGTCGAGCAGGTCTATGCCGCGCGCGACCTCGCTGATGCGCTGGTGCGCATCGTCGACGACGACGGCGAGCTGATAGGCATACCAGCCCTCGACGCGGCGGACGACGAAATCACCGACCGCTTCGCGCAGGTTTTGCGCTTGCGCGCCCAGCGCTGCATCGACGAATTCGATCGTGACGTCAGGTGCACTCAGACGCCACGCTGGGGCCCGCTCGTTGTCTGGCGCCGCCACGCACGCGCCGCGATGGATGCCGCGCGCCGGCTCCAGATCGCTGCGGCTGCACCAGCACGAAAAGACTTCCCCGGCCGCGCGGAGCCGGTCGAACGCGGCGCGATACGCCGGCTCGCGCTCGCTCTGGTAGATGACCGGTTCGTCCGATTCCAGTCCGAACGCGGCCAAGGTGGCCAGGATATCGGCCGCGGCGCCGGGAACCTCGCGTGGCGGATCGAGGTCTTCCATACGCACCAGCCATGCGCCATTCTGTGTTCGCGCGCGCAGCCAGCTGCCGGCTGCCGCGACCAGCGAACCCAGGTGCAGCGGGCCGGTAGGCGAGGGGGCAAAACGGCCGCGGTAGTTCATTGGTAACGGTATCGGCCGGCTTGAATTTGCGCGAGTCTACCCAAAGTTGATCCCGCCGGGACATGCGTGTCGCGGCATTGAAGACAACGAGAGGATTTCCATGCTGCGCGTCATCCTGTTTCTCGGCACCAACCTTGCGATCATGCTTGTGCTCAGTGTCGTCGTGTCGCTGTTCGGCATCGACCGCTGGGCGTACAGCCATACCGGAATGAACCTGTCGGGCATGCTCGTGCTGTGCGCGGTGTTCGGCATGGGCGGCGCTTTCATCTCGCTGGCGATGTCGAAATGGCTGGCGAAAATGTCGGTTGGCGCCAAAGTCATCGACCAGCCGCGCAGCCCGGACGAACAATGGCTGTTCGCGACCGTACGCCATCACGCAGAAGCGGCCGGCATCGGCATGCCCGAGATCGCGATCTACGACGCGCCGGACATGAATGCCTTTGCGACCGGCATGAGCAGGAATCATGCGCTGGTCGCCGTGAGCACCGGTTTGCTGCGCAGCATGAATCGCGACGAGGTTTCGGCCGTGCTCGGCCACGAGGTCACTCACGTCGCCAACGGCGACATGGTGACCTTGGCGTTGATCCAGGGTGTGCTGAACACGTTCGTGATGTTCCTGGCGCGCATCATCGGCGGCGTCATCGACGGCGCGATATCGGGCAACCGCGATGGCGAATCGCGCGGCGGTGGCATCGCCTATTTCCTTATCGTGATGCTGCTGCAGACGGTGCTCGGCGTGCTGGCCTCGATCGTCGTCGCCTGGTTCTCGCGCTGGCGCGAATTCCGCGCCGATGCCGGCGGCGCACGCTTGGGCGGGCGCAACGGCATGATCTCGGCTTTGCAGACGTTGTCCGGCAACCGCGCCGAGGCCGAATTGCCGAAGGCATTCCAGGCGTTCGGCATTTCCGGTCAGAGCGGCGTCAGCCGGCTGTTCATGAGCCATCCGCCGATCGAAGAGCGCATCGCGGCGTTGCGTAGCGCGGCCTGAGCGAACCCAGGCTACTCGTTTCTCGTCATCCCGGCGAAAGCCGGGATCCAGCGCCTTTTCTTGACCCTGGGAAGACACTGGATTCCGGCTTTCGCCGGAATGACGAGGCTATAGGTTCGCCCCTAGCCCCTCAGCTCCCAAACTCGTACGCCATAACCTTCTCGGGTTCCTGCAGGAAATTACCCTGCACGAAGTTCACCCCGCAGGTGAACAGGATCGACATGCTGGCCGCGTCCTCGACGAATTCGGCGACGGTCATCTTGTCGGTCTGCCGGGCCTGATCGCAGATTTCGCGGATCTTGTCCTGGTTTTCCTTCGTCTTGGGCAGGTCGACCATGAAGCTGCGGTCGATCTTCAGGTAATTGGCGTCGACGTGCTTGAGCAACTGGAACGAGTTCAGGCCTGAGCCGAACTGCTCGAGCGCGAAGCCGCAGTGGATCTGCTTGAGGCCGCTGACGAAAGCGCGCGCAGGTTTCAAGCTCGTCACGACCTTCGATTCCGGCATTTCGAAAACGATCGCATCGCCGCGCACGCGCGCATTCTTCAGTTGCTGCGCGATCCACGGTACCAGCGTCTGGTCTTCCAGCGACTGCGGCGTGAGCTTGATGAAAAACGTCGTGCGGTGTCCGGCCTTCTCGCGCTCGGCCAGCGCGACGATCGCATCGCGGATTACGCAGCGGTCGATGCGTTGCAGAAGACCGTTTTGCTCGGCCACGGGCATGAAGAAGCTCGGACTGATGTCGCCCTTCGGGCCGCGCATGCGCAGGAAGACTTCGTAGTACTCGCCTTCGGCGGCGTGCAGGCTGATGATCGGCTGGAAGAACAGAACGAACTTGCCGTTCTCGATGGCATCCTTGACCAGCGCCAGCCAGTGCCGGCTTTCTTCGTCCTTTGCCTTGTCCTGCGCGGCAGGGTCGAACACGCTGACGCGGTTGCCGCCTTCGGCCTGGGCCGCGCGCAACGTCTGACCGACCTGCGCGAGCACGGCCTGCGCCGAGGCATTTTTCTCGCCGATGACGACGCCGCCGATACTGACGTTCGCATTGATCGACTGCTTGCCGACTTCGAAGATGTGATCCTCGAACGCCTTGCGCAAGGTTTCGCCCAGTTCGCGCAGGGCATCGGTGCTGCGCCCCTTGCTCAGGATCGCAAACGTATGCTCGGCCAGCCGGACGGCCACGTCGCCTTCCCGCAGGTGCCGCCGCAACAGCAGGGCCATGTCGCCGAGCATCAGGTCAGCGTTGCCCAGGCCGATGGTGTCGAGCAGGCGCTTGAAGTCGTCCGGTTCGAGAATGAGGACAGCCTGGTCGGCCGCGCCGCCGGCGACCGCGCCGACCATGCGGTCGAGTTCGGTCAATCCGTATTGGCGATTGAACAGTTCGGTGACCAGGTCCTTCTGACGCAGCGCGTCGAGTTCCTTGGCCAGATCGGCGTTGTCATCGGCGATACGGAAGCTGATCTGCTGGCAAGGTTCGCCCTCGTAGCTCGCCTCGCCGAACTCCATCACCGAAGGGAAAGTCGTGCCGTCGGCCCGTTGCACCGTCAGGTTCAATCGCTGCGGCGGCTTTTCCCCCTTCGAGACCTTCTTCAGCAGTGCCTTGAAATCATCCGCATCGTTCGAGGCGATCATGTCGAGGATCGACATGCCTTCGATATCGGCGAAGTCGTCGTAGCCGAACATGTCGAGATACGCCTTGTTCGCGCGCACGTGCATGCCTTCGTGAACATAGGCGATCGGGTCGCGCGACGAATCCAGCAGTGCATCGCAGCGACGCTCGGTTTCGCGCAACGCCGCCTCGAGACGGCGCACGCTGCGGCGCATGTTCAGGCTCTCGAACTCGCGGCGTACGACCGACTGCACGTGCTCGGCACGGTTGCGCAGCGCCAGTGCGCGTGCGCCGTCGTTGAACGCGCTGACGATCAGGTTCTCGGTCGGCTGCTTGACCACGGCGATGATCGCGATGTCCTTGCCGCCGAGGTTCGCGATCGAGGCAACGTCGGAAAGCTTGATCGATTTGGTTTCCGGATTGACCAGGATGACGTCAGGCGTGTGCCCGTCGAGGTGCGCGACGAGTTCGTCGGCGCTTTCCGCACGCGATGGCCGCACCGCAATGCCGCCATTGCGCAGCATGCTGATCAGCTGCTCGGCTTCTTCGACCGAATCTTCGATCAACAGCAGCTTTAGGACTTGATCCTGTCGGTTCATTGGCAACGGAATGGGGGATAGGGACAGGTTTTACTCGATTCGGCCCGGCATTTCCAGCAAACGATCGGCAGGGGTCTGAGTACCCGCGGGCGGGTGCGCGGGTTCACAGCGGCGTCTTGGCGCGCGCGCCGGCAATTTCCCGCACGAGCCGCGGCACGAGGTAGCCGGGGAGGCGGGCCCGAAGTTCGTCAAGCAGGTTCCGGGCACGCGCGTCGTCGACTTCGAAGTGCGCGGCGCCGGAGACACGATCGAGCTGGTGCAGGTAGTACGGCAGCACCCCGCAGTCGAACAGGCGTTCGGACAGTTCGGCGAGGACTGACGAATCGTCGTTCACGCCACGCAGCAACACGGACTGGTTGAGCAGGAGCGCGCCACTGTCGCGCAGCCGGACGCACGCTGCCGCGACGCTCGCGTCGAGCTCATTGGCATGGTTGGCGTGAAGCACGATCGCCGTCGGCCATGGCAGCGCGCCGAGCCAGCGGCTGAACTCCTCATCGACGCGTTCCGGCAGCACGACGGGCAGGCGTGTATGGATGCGCAGCCGGCGCAAATGTCGGACCGGCGCCAGTGCTGTGGTCAATTCCGCGAGCTTGGCCGTCGCCAGCGACAACGGATCGCCGCCGGAAAGGATGACTTCGGCGATGCTCTCATCAGCTTGCACGTGGGCGACCGCCTCGGTCCATCCGGCCGCGGCGGCGGTCTGTTCGGCGTAGGGAAAATGCCGCCGGAAGCAATAGCGGCAATGCACGGCGCAGGATCCGGTCGCTACCAGAAGGGCGCGGCCTTCGTACTTGTGCAGTACTCCATTCGCCGTGCGCGCGGCGAGGTCGCCAACGGCGTCCCGCGTGAATCCGGGCGCCTCGCCGAGCTCGCGGGCCTGTGGCAGGACCTGCAGCAGCAGCGGATCGTTGGGATCGCCGCTGCGCATGCGCGCGATGAACCCGCGCGGCACGCGCAGCGGGAAGCCCGTGTCGGAGGACCGCGGCCGCTGTGGGCTATCCATAGCCGGCAAGAGCGAATCGGCGAAGGCCTGCAGGTCGAGTGTGGCGAGCAGTTCGCGCGGGTCGGTCACGGCCTCGCGCCACAGTTCCTGCCAGCGCCGAGGCTGCGCGCGAGGGGTGCTTGCGGTTATCATTGCGTATCTGGCGGCCGGCGGTCCCGGCCTCCCTCATCCAAATTCCCATTTTAGCCGCTATCGCGGGCGGCGTGCTGCACAACGGAGCTTTGCTATGGCTTATGGCATGAACGACGTCAAGAACGGTATGAAGATCATCGTGGACGGCTATCCGTGCACGATCGTGGATACCGAGTACGTCAAGCCCGGCAAGGGCCAGGCCTTCACGCGCGTGAAATACCGCAACCTGAAAACCGGTCGCGTCGTCGAGTTGACGATGAAGTCGACCGACTCGCTCGAGGCCGCCGACGTCATCGATTCGGACATGGAGTACCTGTACAGCGACGGCGAGTTCTGGCACTTCATGCATCAGGACACGCACGAGCAGATTGCCGCCGACAAGAACGCGATGGCCGACGCAGCGAAATGGCTCAAGGGCAACGAGACCTGCATTGTGACCTTGTGGAATGGCTCGCCGCTGGTCGTCAGCCCTCCGAATTTCGTCGAACTGACGATTGTCGAGACCGATCCCGGCGTGAAGGGCGACACCGCCGGCAGCGGCGGCAAGCCGGCCAAGCTCGAAACGGGCGCCACGGTCCGCGTGCCGTTGTTCGTGCCGAATGGCGAGGTAATTCGCGTGGATACGCGTACCGGTGAGTACGTGGGGCGCGTCAAGTGATTTCAGGGCTGAGGGCAGAAGGCTGAGGGTCGCAGAGCGGCGGTGACGTTGCCTCGTGCATTTCCCTTCTCCTCTCAGCCCTCAGCCCTCAGCCCTATGCTCTCACCAGATACCCTTCTCGAAGCCCGCTGGGTAATCCCGGTCGAACCGCATGGCGTCGTGCTCGACCATCACGCTGTCGCGCTGGCCGGCGACACGATCGCCGACCTGCTGCCGATCGAAGCCGCGCGGGCGAAATATACAAGCGCCAAACGTATAGATTTATCCGAACATGCGCTGATCCCGGGCCTGGTCAACGCGCATACGCACAATCCGATGACCTTGATGCGCGGCCTGGCGGACGATCTGCCGCTGATGGCCTGGCTACAGCAGCATGTCTGGCCGGCCGAAGCGCGCGTCATGGGGCCCGAGTACGTGCGCGACGGCGTCGAACTGGCGATTGCCGAGATGCTGCGCGGCGGCACGACCTGCTGCAACGAGAACTATTTTTTCCCCGACGTGCAGGCGGCGACCTACCTGCGTCACGGGTTTCGCGCCGTGGTCGGCCTGCCGTTCATCGAGTTCCCGAGCGCCTGGGCGCGCAGCCGTGACGAGTATTTCGACAAGAACCTCGCCGTGCACGACGAATTCAAGGGCGAGGCGCTTATTTCGACGACGCTGGCACCGCACGCGCCGTACACCGTTGCCGACGAAACGTTTGCGCGCATCCGCGTGCTTTCCGACCACATCGACATTCCCGTGCATCTTCATCTGCACGAGACCGCGCAGGAAGTCGAGGAGTCGCGCAAGCAGCATGGCGTGCGGCCGCAGGCGCGCATGCACGCGCTCGGCCTCGTCAATGATCACCTGATCGCCGTGCACATGACGCAACTGCTCGACAGCGAAATCGCCCAGCTCGCCGAGGCCGGCGCCAGCGTCGTGCATTGTCCGGAGTCGAACCTGAAGCTCGCCAGCGGCTTTTGCCCGGCGGAAAAGCTGCGCCGCGCAGGCGTCAATCTGGCGATCGGCACCGACGGCTGCGCCAGCAACAATGACCTAGACATGTTCGGCGAGATGCGCACTGCGGCGCTGCTGGCCAAGGGCGTTGCCGGTGACGCCAGCGCATTCGATGCGGCATTCGCGCTGCAGGCGGCGACGCTGAACGGCGCGCGCTCGATTGGTCTGGCGGACCGCATCGGTTCGATCATTCCAGGCAAGCAGGCCGACCTGGCCGCCGTGCGCCTCGACGCGCTCGAAACGCAGCCGGTCTACCATGTGATTTCGCAGCTCGTTTACACGGCCGGCCGCCGTCACGTCAGCGACGTGTGGATTGCCGGAGTTCGCAAAGTGGAAAACGGGACCGTGCTCGGATTGGACGCCGACGAACTGCGGGGCAGGGCACAGGCCTGGCAGAGCCGGATCGCCGACCTCGGCTAGGGCGATGGAGAATCACGTGCAGAACGTTCATTCCGCCGAAACCGCCAAGTTCGACAAGCTCGCCGCG
>DASRTK010000463.1:0-11782 GCA_035655975.1 Rudaea sp. | reverse complement strand
GCACCCAGCAGGGAGCGCATTCGGACCAGCGCAGCAACAGCCACTTCCGGATCCGTAAGATACGTGATCAGCGAATACGGGGCGAGAACGGTGTTGAAATCGCCGGAGAGCGCAAGTGCGCGCAGATCCATTTGGGCCACGCGCGCCTCGATCCCGCGTTCGGCGGCGTCTCGGCGCAATTGCTGCAGCATCGGCAGCGAGCGATCGACACCGATTGCGTCGACGCCGCTTGCGAGCAGTTCGAGCAGGATGCGCCCGGTCCCGCAGCCGAGTTCCAGCGCGCGTCCGTCGCGCGCCAGGCACTGTTGACGATACCAGCCGACGTCGTCGAACGGCATGCTCCGGCCCATGTCGGTCGCATAGACTTCGGCGATCGCGTCGTAGGAAAAATGCGCGGAGTTCATGGCGATTCCGGGTGACCGAGCAGCTGACGGTACAGGTCGAACTGGCGATCGGCCATCGTATTCCACGTAAACGCGTCGAGGCGCGCATCGTCGCAGCGTTCGCGCCGGCGGCGTTCGCCGTGATCGGCCAGCAGCGCGGCGATCGGCGCCTCCATCGCCGCGATCGCCGGAGCCAGCACGAGTCCTTCGAGGCCGCACTCCGAAAAACCGCGCGCGCCATCGGACGTGCTCACGCAGACACGGCCGGCCAGCAGCGACTCGATCAGCTTGATCGACGAACCGCGAATGTCGCGTTGTGGATTTATGGTCAAAGTACACTGATCGAGATAGGCTGCCGGATCGACGAACGCCGTTACGAGTTCGATGCCGGGCTGGCGCAGGTTCGGCTCGGCCGCGGCGATTTCCGCCGACTCGGCGCCGCCGAGTATCGTCAGCACAAGGTCGGGAAACCGGTCGCGCAAGACTGGCCACGAGCTGGCGAGAAATTCGAGGATGCCGTTGCGGTTCTGCGCGTAGCGGAACGGGCCCATGAACAGCAGGCGCGGAGAATCGGGCGATGGCCGATATGCGTTGCGGCGATCCGTCGCGCCGTTGCCGATCAGCGTTACCGGCGCGGAGACCGGAAGCAATGCCGCGTCTTCGGCCGAACAGACAGTCAAGGTGTCGAAGAGCTCCATTGCTGCGCGCTGCGCAGCGTCGCTTGCTGCTTCCGTATCAGGGCTGAGGGCTGAGGGCTGAGGGCTGGAGGGTTGGTTTCCGGAGAGATAGACATCGTGCAACGCGAGCAACCACTTGGCGCGGCCGTGGCGTGTCGCGGCGAGTCCAGCCAGTTCCATGAATTCGACCTGCACGATATCCGGATCGTAGCGGTCGATCATGCGCTGGAGCGCTTCAGCCAGGCCTGGCCACACGTGCCGTTCGAGGCGTTGTTCCAGTGGCAGCATCACGCCGCGCTGGTCGCCGCGGCCCTCGACGAAACGCGCAGCCAGCATGCCATCGATCCAGGGCTCGGCTTCGACGCCATACAGCGAACCTTCGTCGCCGAGCAGCAGGAAGTCGACGCGATCGCGCAGCCGTGCAATCAGCTCGGCCACGCGCCGGGCGCCGCCATGCGCGGGTGGAAAGAGCGCGAACGGCGAAACCAGCAGCACGCGCGGGCGGCGTGGGGTTGGCAGGCGAGCCGGTGCGGCCGCCGGGTCATACCATCGATCGAGGGGCAGCGTTTCGAAGCGCAGTCCGCGCTGACGCGCGCGCAACGTCCCCAGGCGCGCGCAAAACACGCGCCACGCCGTGCCGATACCTGACAGTTCGGCGCGCGAGCGTGCATCCGTGGCTGCAACTGCCCGGAGCAACGCGCCGGCACGCCGGCCGCTCCAGGCGTGACGCAGGTCGAACAGCAGCGCATTGCGCCCGATGACGCGGTCGACTTCCGCAGTTTCATAGTAGCGGCGAATCGTCCCGCGATGCTGGTGCCATGCGCGCGACGTCGGGCAGAACAGCACTTCCCAGCCGTCGGCCCAGGCACGCACGCCCCAATCCGCGTCTTCCCAATAGAACGGGCGGTAGTCTGCACTGCCGCGGACGTACGGTCGCAATGTCCTTGTCCGGCACAGCGAGGAACCGCCGCCGGGATAAAGCGAGCCGCGCACCATGCGCGCTGCCGGACCCGGATCGCGTTCGTAGACTTCGGGTGTCAATGCGTTCGGGCGGAAGTCGGACCAGCCGGTCTCCTCGCGCCGCCGGTTTGGATCGGTGAAAAAAATCTGGGAGGCGATCGCGAAGACCCACGGCCGGCGTTGCGCGAGGACCTCGAGCAACGCATCCGGTTCGAGGCGCATATCGCTGTTGAGGAGATAGGTCCAGTCGTGATGCGCACGCTTCAGCCCCGCAGCGATTGCGCCGTTGAAACCCAGCGCGCGCTGATGGAACTGCCAGTCGGCCATTGGATACTTTGTGCACAATGCCGCATAGTCGCCACGCGCAGCGCCGTTGACGATGACGATGACCTCGGCGGGCTCGTCGACCCTGGCCAACGCCCGCATCAGCGCCTCGAGTGTTTCGGCGAGGAGGTCGGGCGTGCCCCGGTCTGGCACGACAACGCTCAGGCCCGGCTTCCATTGTGCCGACGGTGACGGCTGCGGGCCGCGCGCGCGGCGCCGCGCGAGCAGGCCGGCCGCTGCGAGCGCCAGTCCGAGCGGCACGCAGCGGCTCATGCGCGCCAAAGTGCCGACTCGTCGCTTCCAGACGGCGAGCGCCGTTCCGGTCATACGAGCGACTCGGCAGCAGGGACGGTTGCGGCCTCACACCATTGCGCGTACCAGCGCAGCGCTTGCTCGGCAAACATCGAGCACCAGACATTCGGTTCCCGGCCGGCGACATCGTTGCGAAAGCTCAAGCTGCCATCGGCGTCGACCCGGCTCAGCAAAGCGCTGGCAAGAAGTCCGAGTGCGCGATCGTCCGGCGCCTGTTGCACCGACCGCGCTCGCAGCTGCAAGCCGACACGCAGTGCCTGCGCGATGATGTCGCTGCGCGGCAGATCCGAGCCTTGCTCGGATTCGGGCAGGGTGCCGTCGTCACGCTGCAGCCGCAGCATGCGGGCAAGCAGTTCGGCGATGTGTACCGCGCGGTCTGGCCGGGCGAGCAGCATGCCTTCGGCGAAGTAGAGCGTCGGATGCAGCATATCGAGCGCAAGCGTCGCCGTGTCCGGTGCGTAACGATCGATCAGCCGCTCGCACGCGCCGGACAGTTTCGTCGGCAGATCGACGTGGCGCGCTGCGAGCAGCACGCGCGAGCATGCCTTGACCTCGAACGGACCACCGATAGTCGACCATCTCGCAGGCAGGACGACACCGCTGCCCACGACGCGCGCGGCGCGGATTTCGCCGTCGGCGCCGGCAAACATGTCGAGTTCTTTTACCAGTCGCTCGACAAGACTACGCGGCAACGCGATCAAATCCGCTTCCGCCGCGGCGCACACGCCGCGCAGCAGCATCGCGAAGTCGAAGAAGAACACCGCATCGTTGCGCCAGTCGGCGACGTCGGCGCCGAGGTACGAGCGCGTTCTCGCCAGCGCACCGTCCTCGAACTGGCGCGAGGTCCAGTCTGCGGCATTCGATACAGCCGCGGCCAGCGTTTCGCGGGCCCGGTCGGTATGCGCTTCCGCCAGCCAATGGAGGTAGTAGCCCGTGATCTCCGGATAGACGTAGCGGGCGCCGCCGGCGCCGTCCATCGCTCCGGCGACAGCGCCGGCGTGAACGCCTTCCCGCAGCTGGACCTGCGGCGAAAGCAGCCAGGCGCTGATGCGTGCCGCAGCGGTGCGAGCGGCTCCTGCCGTCGCGCGGTCACGGCCGCGTGTAAGCGGAGTCATGATAGGCAAACGCAATTCTAGGCCGTCGCCGCGACCGGTATGAGGTCGTGCTGGCGTTCGAGGAACCGGACAATCTCGACGGCGATCCGTTCACCGCTGCGTCCATCGCCATAGGCTGCGGCGGCGACGAATGGCAGGCGGGGAAACGGCGGTTGCACCAACATTTCCAGGGCGTCGGCCGCGATGCGATCGCGGTCGAGCGGCACGAGCCGCGCGCATCCGAGGGCGACGCTCTCGGGGCGCTCAGTGTTCTCGCGGACGACGAGCACGGGCAGTCCCAGATACGGCGCTTCTTCCTGGATGCCCCCCGAATCGGTGATGACCAGGCGCGACCGCAGCAGCAGCGCGATGAAATCGCGGTAGTCGAGCGGCTGGACCAGCGCTATTCGCGGATGCCCTCGCAGGTGGCGGCGGATGCGCGCTCCGACGGCAGGATTCGGATGCACCGGGCAGACCAGGCCCAGTTGCGGGTCGGCCTCGAGCATGTCGAGCACCGCGGCACAGGCGACATCAAGACCCCGGCCGTAATTTTCGCGGCGGTGCAGGGTCAGGGTGACAATGGTGGGCGTTTCGGGCAGAAAAGGAAGCGGAGTTGGAATCGGATTCTCGACTTCAGTGCGCAGAAGATCGACGACCGTGTTGCCTACCTGAAACACACGGGTTGCGGGAACACCTTCGCGCAGCAGGTTGCTCACCGCCGCGACGGTCGGGGCGAAGTGCAGCGCTGCAATCGGAGCAATGCGACGCCGAAACAACTCTTCGGGGAAGGGACGCCAGGGGTGGTCGCTGCGCAGGCCCGCTTCAACGTGGGCAAGCGGCAACCCAAGGTCGCGCGCGGCCAGTGCGGTCGCGTAGGCAGTCGATGTATCGCCCTGAGCAACAAGCAACGCGGCTCGGCTGGACAAGGCGATTGCACGGATGCGCTCGCGCAGCGCGCGCACGGCATGCGACAGCGACATCGGCATCAACTGTCCGGGCGCAAGATCGCAGTCGATGCCCAGATGCGAGAATGTCCGGCGCACCATGCTATCGTGCTGACCACTGTTGAGCAGCACGGCAGCGCAGCCGTCGCTGGCGCGCAGGGCGGTGACGAGGCTGGCGAGCTTGAGGCACTCCGGTCGCGTGCCAGCAACAACGAGCACGCCGGATTCGCCATTCGAGAAAGTCTTCAGGTGTGTTTCCCCTAAGGCCTCAGGTGGCGCGCGCTCGGGCGGCGCGCTGCTCGATTCCCATTGGGGACAGTCGAACTTACAATAGATTACATGAAGTTACAGATATTTACCTGTGTCGTAGCTCACGGAAGGAGGGCGCCTTATCCGAGACTTCGCTGCCGGTACTGGACCGGAAACTCGCCGGGATCGTTGCGAGCCGGTAAACTATCGCTTTACCAGCATCGGAATTGTGCTGCGTCATGACTCCCCTCATTTTTGTCACCGGCGGTGTGGTGTCCTCCTTGGGCAAGGGCATCGCCTCCGCTTCGCTGGCTGCCATCCTCGAAGCACGCGGCCTGCGCGTGACGATGATGAAACTCGATCCCTACATAAACGTCGATCCGGGCACGATGAGCCCATTCCAGCACGGCGAGGTCTACGTCACCGACGACGGCGCCGAAACGGATCTCGATCTGGGCCACTACGAGCGCTTCGTGCGCACGCGCCTCACCGGCAAGAATTCCGTCACGACCGGAAAAATCTATGAGTCGGTGATCCGCAAGGAGCGGCGCGGCGATTATCTTGGCGCAACCGTCCAGGTCATTCCGCACATCACCGACGAGATCAAGCACTGTATCCACGAGGCGACGCAGGGATACGACGTCGCGCTGGTCGAAATCGGCGGGACCGTGGGCGACATCGAATCGCAGCCGTTCCTCGAGGCGATCCGCCAGATCCGCATCGAGCAGGGCATCGACAAATGCCTGTTCATGCATCTGACCTTGGTGCCGTATATCAAGGCTGCCGGCGAGATCAAGACGAAACCTACCCAGCATTCGGTCAAGGAACTGCGCGCGCTCGGTATCCAGCCCGACGTGCTGTTGTGCCGCTGCGAGCAGCCGCTGCCGCAGTCCGACCGGCGCAAGATCGCGCTGTTCACTAACGTGCCTGAGAAAGCCGTCATCAGCGCGGTCGACGTCGACACGATCTACAAGCTGCCGCTGTGGCTGCACGATCAGGGTCTGGACGATATCGTCGTTTCGCATCTGCGCCTCGATGCCAAGCCCGCGAATCTCGCCGAGTGGGATCACACGGTCGCTGCGATCGAGCATCCAAAGCACGACGTCACGATCGCGATCATCGGCAAGTACGTTGAGCACAAGGATGCCTACAAGTCGCTCGGCGAAGCTTTGCGCCATGGTGGGCTGAAACAGTCCACGCGCGTGAACCTGCGCTGGATGGAGTCCGAGGATATCGAGGCGCGCGGCGCCGAAGTACTCAAGGACGTCGACGGCATCCTCGTGCCGGGCGGTTTCGGCAAGCGCGGATTCGAGGGCAAGATCGCGGCGGCGCGCTACGCGCGCGAACACAAGATTCCGTACTTCGGCATCTGCTACGGCATGCACGCGGCGGTCGTCGATTTCGCGCGCAACATCGCCGGCCTGGAAGGCGCGAACTCTAGCGAGAACGAACGCCACTGCAAGGATCCGGTGATCGCGCTGATCACCGAATGGACGACCGGCGCCGGCGACGTCGAGCGCCGCAGCGAGGATTCCGACCTTGGCGGCACCATGCGCCTCGGTGCGCAGGAATGCCGCCTGAAGGCCGGCTCCATTTCGCGCGACTTGTACGGCCAGGACGTCATCCGCGAGCGCCATCGCCACCGTTACGAATTCAACAATCGCTATCGCCAGCAGTTCGAGGACCTCGGCCTGATCGTTGCCGGCAAGTCGATGGACGATCTGCTCGTGGAAATGGTCGAGTTGTCGCCGCAGAAGCATCCGTGGTTCGTGACCTGCCAGTTCCATCCGGAATTCACATCCACGCCCCGCGACGGCCATCCGCTGTTCAATGGTTTCGTCCACGCCGCGCTCGAGTACAAGACGGTGCGCAACGCGCCGCGTTTTGCGGCGGAAGCGGTGGCATGAAGGTGGTCGGTGCTCTTCTCTTGACGTCATTCCCGCGCAAGCGGGAATCCATTTGCTCTTATGCAGACGAAGTCAAAATGGATTCCCGCTTGCGCGGGAATGACGACGGGGTAGGCTGCGGTCGATGAAGCTCTGTGGTTTTGAAGTCGGCCTCGACCAACCCCTGTTCCTGATCGCCGGTCCCTGCGTAGTCGAGTCCGAACAACTGCAGATCGACACCGCGGGCACGTTGAAGGAAATCACCGGTCGCCTCGGCATCCCTTTCATCTTCAAGTCGAGCTACGACAAGGCCAATCGCACATCGGCCTCGAGCTACCGCGGGCTGGGCATGGAACAAGGCCTGCGCATCCTCGCCGAAGTCAAACGCCAGCTCGACGTGCCGGTGCTGACCGACGTCCACGAATACACGCCGCTCGATGAGGTTTGCGCGGTCGTCGACGTGCTGCAGACGCCGGCGTTCCTGTGCCGCCAAACCGACTTCATCCAGAACGTCGCTAAGGCCGGCAAGCCGGTGAACATCAAGAAGGGCCAGTTTCTGTCGCCGTGGGAGATGAAGCACGTTAGCGACAAGGCGTTGGCGACCGGCAACGCGCAGATCATGGTCTGCGAGCGGGGCGCCAGCTTCGGCTATAACAACCTCGTCTCCGATATGCGCAGTCTTGCCGTGATGCGCGACACCGGCTGTCCGGTCGTGTTCGACGCGACGCATTCGGTGCAGTTGCCGGGTGGCGCCGGCGGCAAGTCCGGCGGCCAGCGTGAATTCGTGCCGGTACTGTCGCGTGCGGCCGTCGCCGTCGGCATCGCCGGAATTTTCATGGAAACGCATCCGGATCCGGACAAGGCGCTCAGCGACGGACCGAACGCATGGCCCCTGCCGAAAATGGAAGCGCTGCTCCAAACCTTGCTCGAACTCGATCGCGCCACGAAGCGCGCCGGACTTCTCGAATTCTCTCTGTGAACCGCACCGACCGATGAGCACGATCACCCACGTACACGCGCGCGAAATCCTCGACTCGCGCGGCAACCCCACACTCGAAGCCGAGGTCACCCTCAGCGACGGCTCCTTCGGCCGCGCCCTGGTGCCGAGCGGCGCATCGACCGGCTCGCGCGAAGCCGTCGAATTGCGCGATGGCGACAAGTCACGCTATCTGGGCAAGGGCGTGAAGAACGCTGTCGCGAACGTCAACGGCGCAATCGCGCAGAAACTCAAGGCTTTCGACGCGTCGGACCAAAAAGGCCTCGACGCCAAACTCATCGCGCTCGACGGCACGCCGAACAAGGGCCGTCTCGGCGCGAACGCGCTGCTCGGCGTCTCCCTGGCCAACGCGCATGCTGTTGCCGCGAGTCGGAAGATACCTCTGTGGCAATACCTCTCGTCCCTCGCCCCTCGTCCCTCGTCCCTGGGACCGGCTCTACCGGTCCCAATGATGAACATCGTCAACGGCGGCGCCCATGCCGACAACAACGTCGATATGCAGGAGTTCATGGTGCTGCCGGTCGGTCTTCCGAATTTTGCCGAAGCGTTGCGAGCCGGCGTGGAAATTTTCCATTCGCTCAAGAGCGTGCTCAAGGCGAAGGGCCTGAACACGGCAGTGGGCGACGAAGGTGGCTTCGCGCCGGATCTGAAATCGAATGAGCAGGCGATCGAGGTGATTCTCGAAGCGATCACCAAGGCCGGCTATGCGGCCGGCAGGGACGTCTATCTTGGATTGGACGTCGCCAGTTCCGAGTTCTACAAAGACGGCGCCTATCGCCTCGACGGCGAGGGCAAGACATTGTCGTCCGCGCAGCTGATCGATTTCTACGCGGGCTGGTGCGCGAAATATCCGATCATCACGATCGAGGACGGCATGGCCGAAGGCGACTGGGACGGCTGGAAGGCGCTGACCGAACGCCTCGGCAGCAAGGTCCAGTTGGTCGGGGACGACCTGTTTGTGACCAATACGGCAATCTTCAAGCAAGGCATCGAGCGCAGCATCGCCAACGCCATTCTCATCAAGGTCAACCAGATCGGCACGCTGACCGAGACGCTCGAGGCGATCGCGATGGCGGCCGCGGCAAACTATGCGTCGATCGTGTCGCACCGCTCGGGCGAAACCGAAGACACGACGATCGCCGACATTTCGGTCGCGACTACCGCGACGCAGATCAAGACCGGGTCCCTGTGCCGCTCCGATCGCGTCGCCAAGTACAACCAGCTGCTGCGCATAGAGGAGGCCCTCGGCGCGCAGGCGCGATACGCAGGTCGCTCGGCATTCCCGAACGTGCCGGGTTTGGTGGGCTGACCGGAACGACAGAGTGCTGCGCTACGTTGCATTATTGCTGCTGATCCTGCTGCTGGCGTTGGAAGTCAAATTGTGGACCGGCGACTGGAGCCTGCGCGAGGTCTGGCGCCTGCGCCAGCGTGTGGCCGAACAGAAGCAGGAAAACCAGAAGCTCAAGCAGCGGAACGAAGCGTTGTCGGCCGAAGTGCAGGACCTGAAGAACGGCAACGAAGCAATCGAGGAGCGCGCGCGCTCCGAACTCGGTTTGGTCAAGCCCGACGAAACGTTTTACCAGGTCGTCGAGCCGACGGCCGATCCCAAGAAGAGCGGCGATGAGCGCCACTGACGCGGGGCTGTGGTGTGTCGTGCCCGCGGCGGGCCGTGGATCACGTTTCGGCGGCGCGATACCCAAGCAATACCTGACGCTGCACGCCAAGCCGCTGCTGATGCTGACCCTCGAACGGCTGGCTGCACACCCGCGCGTTTCGGGTCTGATGGTTGCAATCGCAGCAGACGATCACCGCTGGCCGGGAATTTCCACGTGTGGGAGTAAACCTGTGGCAACGGCAGTTGGTGGAACCCTGCGGTCAGATTCCGTGCTCGCCGGGTTGCGCGCGTTGCGGGATAAAGTGCGTGACGATGACTTCGTTCTCGTCCACGACGCCGCGAGGCCCTGCGTGCTCGCTGCCGACATTGATCGCCTGATCGATCTTGGCATGCCTGCGGGCGGCGCGCTGCTGGCCGCGCCATTGCGCGATACGCTCAAGCGCGCCGATGCGAGCGGTCGGGTAGGAGCCACGGAGCCGCGCGAGGGACGCTGGCGTGCGCTGACGCCGCAGCTCTTTCGCCTCGGCGAGCTCGTCGCCGCGATCGAGTCCGCGCAAGCCGCCGGAATCGAGGCGACGGACGAGGCAATGGCGATGGAGCGCGCAGGTCATCGCCCGTTGCTGGTCGAGGGTGCCGAGAGCAATATCAAGATCACGACGCGGGCCGATCTGGCGCTGGCGGAGTTTTTGATTGAAGAGATGAGGGCGGAGGCCTGAGGGCTGGGTGGAGCGTTGTGTTTCTTCAAGGCAATACAAGTTTGCCGAGACGGTTGCCAACACGAGGAATGCATTGTGGTCATCGAAATGATTCAATTGCGCAAAGGCTCGGATATCGCTTTTGAGCCCTCCGCCCTCAGCCCTCAGCCCTGACCCCATGCGCATCGGCCAAGGCTACGACGTCCACGCATTCGGCAGCGGCGATCACGTCATGCTCGGCGGCGTTCGGATTGCCCACACGCACTCAGTGGTCGCGCATTCCGACGGCGACGTGGTGATCCATGCGCTGTGCGACGCGATCCTCGGCGCGCTGGCGTTGGGCGACATCGGTCGGTACTTCCCGCCCTCGGACGAACGCTGGCGCGATGCCGATAGCCGCAAGTTCCTGCAACGTTGTTCCGAACTCATGCGCGAAGGCGGATTCGTGCTCGGCAATGCCGACATCACGGTCGTTTGCGAGCAGCCGAAGATTGCGCCACACGCCGACGCAATGCGCGCGAACCTGGCCGAGGATCTCGGCTGCGACGTGGAGCAGATCAGCGTCAAGGCGACGACGAGCGAACGGCTCGGTTTCACCGGGCGCGGCGAAGGCATTTCGGCGCAGGCCGTCGTTCTGCTGAAGTGGTCCGGCCCCGGACCGGACTGATGGCGCAAATCGAACTGCCATTCGCCTACGGCGGGCCGCCGTTGCGTGGCGTGATGCGCGCGACGCCGGAGGATTTCTTCGTCGACGAGGAACTTGGCTTCGAGCCCGAGGGCGCCGGCGAGCACGCGTTCGTGCGCATCGAGAAGCGTGGGGCGAACACGGAGTGGGTCGCGCGCCAGCTCGCTCGGCTTGCTGGAGTCAGTCCGAATGCCGTGAGCTACGCCGGCATGAAGGATCGGCATGCGGTTACGCGGCAGACGTTTTCGATTCACCTGCCAGGCCGGCGTGATCCTGATTGGGATTCGCTTCAGCACCCGGAATTCCACGTGCTCGACTGCCGGCGTCACAGCCGCAAGCTCAAGCGCGGCGCCCACAAGGCGAACGTGTTTCGCATCGTGCTGCGCGACATCAATGGCGATCGCGAGGCGGCAGAACGCTGCCTGGCGCAGCTCGCGGCCGGTGGGGTGCCAAACTATTTCGGCGAACAGCGGTTCGGGCGGGGAGGCGACAATCTCGAGCGTGCGCGCGCAATGTTTGCCGGCAGGCGAGTGCAGCGGCACGAGCAGGGCCTGCTGCTCTCGGCTGCGCGTTCGTATCTCTTCAATCGGCTGCTGGCGGAGCGCGTTCTGGCTGGCAACTGGAATCAGGCCCTGGACGGCGAAGTGTGGATGCTCGCCGGCAGCCACAGCATTTTCGGACCGGAGCCGCTTACACCGGAATTGTCTGCGCGGTTGACGAGCGGCGATATCGATCCGACTGGACCTCTGTGGGGCGTCGGCGAGTTGCGCTCGGCCGGCGCGGTCGCCGCGTTGGAGCGCGATGCCGCCGCGCCGGTCGATGATCTGGTCCGTGGTCTGGTCGCTTGCGGATTGCGTCAGGAACGGCGCGCGCTCGTCCTGCGGCCGTTGGACCTCGTGGCGAACTGGCTGACGGATTCGGCCCTGGAGCTGCGTTTTAGCTTGAATAAAGGCTTATATGC
>DASRTK010000462.1:0-3396 GCA_035655975.1 Rudaea sp. | reverse complement strand
ACGCCTGATGACGATGAAGATCCATCCGGACAAGATCCGCGAAGTCATCGGCAAGGGTGGCACGACCATCCGTTCGATCACCGAGGAAACCGGTGCGACGATCGACATCACCGATGACGGCACGATCATCATCGCGTCGGTCAACCGCGAAGCGGCCGAGGCGGCGAAGAAGCGCATCGAGCAGATCGTCTCCGACGTCGAGCCGGGCCGCATCTACGAGGGCAAGGTCGCCAAGCTCATGGACTTCGGCGCATTCGTTACGATCCTGCCAGGCAAAGACGGACTCGTGCACGTTTCGCAGATCTCCAACGAGCGCGTCGAGAAGGTTTCCGACAAGCTCAAGGAAGGCGATATCGTCAAGGTCAAGGTGCTCGAGGTCGACAAGCAAGGCCGCATCCGCCTGTCGATGAAGGCAGTGACGGAAGAAGAAGCCGCGCCGGCCGCGTGAATTTGCCGACAGAGAACAAAAAAAACGGGCGAAAGCCCGTTTTTTTTTGCACCTGCGCCGAAAGATTGACTCGCGAGCGGACGCGTCCAATAATCGGCTGCACATTCGGACGTGGCTGCCTGCTCTATGCCTCATACGGGATCTACGCCAGAGCGGCCCTTCGCCACGCACGCACGTCACGCGATGTTGCTGGCTTTGCTGCTCGCCGCGGGCGCTGCATTCGCAAAAGTTGCCTTCGACGCAGGCCCTGCATCCGCGACCGGAGCGGGACCGCTTGCGATCGCTGTCGGGGACGTTGACGGCGACGGAAAGGCCGATCTCGTGGTCGCCAATGCCGATAGCAATAGCGTTTCCGTATTGCTCGGCAATGGCGATGGCAGCTTCAAACCCCAAGTCGTCGATGCCGCCGGAAACAACCCGCAGTCGGTAGCACTCGGTGATTTCGACGACGATGGCAAGTTGGATATCATCGTTGCCAATCGCGTCAGTGGAACCATTTCGCTGTTGCCGGGCAACGGCGACGGCACGTTCCGGCCGCAACGGGCGTTTGTCGCAGGTTCCGGCCCCGGCGCGGTCGCGCTGGGCGATTTCACGGGCAATGGCAAACTCGGCCTTGCAGTCGTGAACGGCGCAGACGGCGGCATTTCCGTGCTGCTCGGCGACGGTCACGGCGGTTTCGGTGAGCGAACGCGCTACCCATTGGGCGCTGGCATGGCGCCGCGCGGGATCCTGAGCGCGGACATGGACGGCGACGGCAGACTCGACCTGATTGTGGCCAACAGCGGCGGCCGCAGCGTCGCCTTGCTGCGCGGCAATGGCGACGGCACTTTTCAAAGTCCCATCACCATTGCCACCGGCAGTTCCCCGTTTGCATTGGCAGCGGCGGACTTCAACCGCGATGGCATCGCCGATCTCGCGCTGGCGGATCGAAGCGGCCACACCATCGAAATTCTACTTGGAAACGGCGATGGTACGTTGCGGCGCGCGTTGTCCTATCCCGCGGGCGTCGAACCCTTTGCACTGGCGGTCGCGGATTTCAATACTGATGGCCGGCCGGACGTGGTCGTTGTCGGCAATGCGTCGGGCGCCGGCGAGAGCAGTTCCATCTCGGTGCTGCTCGGCAACGGTGACGGCACGCTGGAAGCGCCGCAGGCCGTGCCGACCGATCGCGGAAGCCATTTCGTGTCAGTCGCGGTCGGCAATTTTCATGGTTCCTCTTCGCAGGATGTCGCGATTGGCGACGGCTCGAAGTCGAGCGTACAGACGTTGCTGAACCTGTTGAACACCGATTGCATTTTTGCTGATGGCTTCCAGACTGTCGCGGTACCAGGCGCTTGCCCGCCGTCGATCACCAGTGCGAACGCGGCCACTTTCACGGTCGGCACGTTCGGCAGCTTTACTGTGACCACTAAAGGCACGACGCCGTCGCTCGCCATTGGCGGCACCGCGCTGCCGGCTAACCTCAGTTTCGTCGACCAGGGCGACGGTACCGGGATATTGTCCGGGACGCCGACCGCCGGGAAGGGCGGCCAGTACGCGATCACGTTCACAGCGACGAACGGCGCCGGCAGCTCTCCCGCGCAGAACTTCACGCTCACGGTCAACGAGGCACCGACGATCACCAGCGCCAACAACGCAAGTTTCGTTTCGACCGGCAACAACACGTTCAACGTGACGACATCCGGTTGGCCAACCGGAGCTTCGATGGCGATCACGCGCACCGGCACGCTGCCCGGCGGCATCACTTTCACGAACAACAACAACGGTACAGCGACGTTGTCCGGAACGCCGGACGCTTCGGCTTGGCTGTCCAGCCCGTACAGCCTGACCTTGAAGGCCGACAACGGCATCGCGCCGTTCGCGTCGCAGACATTCACGCTGACCGTGCTGCCGCCGCCGCCGGTGGCCATCGACGATCCGTCCTACTCCGCCTCGGGCGGATTCAGCATCGGCATTTCGGCCGGCGAAGGCGTTGCGGCCAACGATACGCTGTACGGCGGCGCCGTGACGAGTTACGGCGCGACAACGGGCGACGAACAGCCGGTCGGCGGGTATGCCGCCACGGCCCAGGGCGGCCTCGTGGGAATGCTCGGCGACGGCACTTTCTTGTACCAGGCTCCCGCCAGCGCAGCGGTTGCAACCGACACTTTCAAGTACAAGGTCGCGAACGCAGGCGGCAGTTCGACGGCGACCGTGACGATCACGCTGCTCGATCGCGTGATCTTCATCGACAACACGGCACCGGCGGGCGACGGGCGATTTGGCTCTCCGTACAACTCGCTCGCTGCGCTTCCGGCCGCAGGCGCGCGCGCGCCTGCCGGCAAGAAAGCGCTGATCTATGTCTACTACGGCAGCGGCGGCTACGGGGCGAATGTCACGCTCGGCTCCGGCGACGCGCTGTTCGGCCAAGGCGTCGATCTTTCCGTCGCGCTCGCGGCCGACGGCATCACGCTCGCGCCAAATACCTTGAGTAGCGGGTTCCCCGTGGCCACGAGCAACCCCATCGTCTCTGCCAGCGCCGGCAACACCGTGACGTTGAGCGGCAACAATTTCGTTGGCGGGCTGAATCTTGGAGCGGATGGCGGCGGAACGACGGTCGGTGGCAGTCCGGGCGGAACGTCGACGATTACGTACGGCTCGCTGTTCTGTGCGTCTGCCGGCAGCTGCATCAACATAACCGGAGGGTCCGGTACGGTGCAGTTCGTGTCGACACCGCTGACCCAGTTCGGCGGAAGGGTGGTCGGTATCAGCGGCAAGACCGGGGGCACCATCTCGTTCGACGCGGCGACGACGCTGAGCGGTTCGAGCGGAACGACCGACGCTATCGTTCTAGCCGGCAACAGTGGCGCAACGATCTCGTTTGCCGGCGTGCTTTCGCTCGCGACCAGCGGCGCGGGCGCGCGCGGCTTCGTCGCCAGTGGCGGCGGAACGATCACGGCAACCGCCGC
>DASRTK010000461.1:0-5692 GCA_035655975.1 Rudaea sp. | reverse complement strand
AGTTCCGCCTCGAAGTGTTCACGCGTGGTCAGGTCGGCAATCTCGAGCACATCGACGAGCTTGCGCGACTGCTTGACGATCTGGTCGATCACGCTTTCGTCGCCGAACGTCACCAGGGTCAGCCGTGACACCGACGGATCGTGCGTGATGGCGACTGTCAGCGACTCGATGTTGTAGCCGCGCGCAGAAAACATTCCAGCGACGCGCGCCAGCGCACCGGCTTCGTTCTGGAGGAGGATGGAGATTATTCGGCGCATGTTGTTGGAGGCTAGGGGCTAGGGGCTAGGGGCTAGGGGCTAGGGGCTAGGGACTAGGGGGGTGCCAAAAAAACCTTCGTCATTCCCGCGAAAGCGGGAATCCATTCTCTTTTGACTTCCTCGGTCAAGATCAAAATGGATTCCCGCTTTCGCGGGAATGACGGCCAGGAAGGGTTCAGTCATCTTTCAGCTCTTCAAAACATCTCCGACTTGTCCACCTCCCGCCTCGCCTCGACCTGCTCGCGCGACGGAATCCAGTCGCCGGTGATCATCTGGGCGTAGCTCATGCCCGGACCGACCATCGGGTACACGCCGGCATCGGGATCGATCACGACTTCGAGGAATGCCGGGCCCTTGAACGCGACGAACTCGGCGACGACTTGCGCAATGTCTTCGGGCTTGTCGAGGCGCCGCGCCCACGGAAAGCCGTCGGCCTCCGCGGCCTTGATGAAGTCCTTCTTGTGCAGGCTCTTGTCGCTGGCCGAGAAACGTCCCTTGAAGAACAGCTTCTGCCACTGCCGCACCATGCCGTCGCCGTGGTTGTTCATGACGACAACTTTCACCGGCAGGTCATACGTCGTCACGGTTTCCAGCTCGCCGAGGTTCATGCGGATGCTGGCGTCGCCGTCGATGTCGATCACCATCATGTCGCGGCGCGCGAACTGCGCGCCGATCGCCGCCGGCAGGCCGAAGCCCATCGTGCCCATCGAACCCGACGTCAGCCACTGGCGCGGCTCAGCGAAATCGAAGTACTGCGCCGCCCACATCTGATGCTGGCCGACACCGGTGCTGATGATCGCGCGGCCCTGCGTGTGCCGGTTGATTTCCTCGATGACGGCGTACGGCTGGATCAGCGCCGCGGAGCGGTCGTAGTTCATCGCATGGTCGCGCTTGAGGCGCGCGATATGCGCGTGCCAGTCGGCGTATGTGCCCTGCTCGAGCGGCCGGAACGCATGCTCCAGCGCATACGTACGCAAGCGGTCAAGAGCGGGCGTGAGCTCCCCAAGGTAGTTCCAGTCGGCGCGTTTGACCTTGTTGATCTCGGCCGGATCGATATCAAACTGCGCGACGAACTTTGCCCGTGGCGCGAACTGTTTCGGCACGCCGGCGACGCGGTCGTCGAAACGCGCGCCGACCGCGATCAGGAAATCGCAATCCTCGACGGCATAGTTGGCGAATGCCGTGCCGTGCATGCCGAGCATGTGCAGCGACAGCGGTTCGGTCGTATCGCAAACGCCCAGTCCCATCAGCGTGGTCGTGACCGGAATGCCGAACGCTTGGGAAAAATCGCGCAGCGCACGCGTCGCTTTGCCGGCAACGACGCCGCCGCCGGCGTAGATCAGGGGCCGCTTGGCTTCGCGCAAGCGCGCGAGCAACTGCGCGCACTGGCCCTTGCCGAGGCTCGCCTCCGTGACGTTTGCCACGCGCGTGCGATAGCCCGACACCGGCAGCGCGCTCGCGCCGTCGAAGATCAGCTCCGCGTTCTGCACGTCCTTCGGAATGTCGACGACGACCGGACCGGGCCGCCCGCTTCGCGCGATTTCGAATGCCGTGCGCATCGTCGCTTCGAGCTTGGCTGCGTCGGTGACCAGGAACACATGCTTGGCGCACGAGGCCATGATGCTGCTGACCGGCGCCTCCTGGAACGCATCGGTGCCGATCGCCGCCGTCGGCACCTGGCCGCAGATCACGACGATCGGGATCGAGTCGGCCATCGCGTCGCGCACCGGCGTGACCGTGTTCGTCGCGCCGGGGCCCGAGGTTACGAGCGCGACGCCGACCTTGCCCGAGGCGCGCGCGTATCCCTGCGCCATGAAGCCGGCGCCCTGCTCGTTCGCCGGGACGATCAGTGGCAACGGCTCGCTGTTGTCGGCACGCAAGTGGTCACGGTTGTAGCGGAACACGGCGTCGTAGACCGGAAGAATGGCGCCACCCGAGTAACCAAATACGACGCTGACACCTTCGTCCGCAACGACCTGCACGACGATGTCCGCGCCCGTGAGGCGCGCGCCAGCCAGCGGATGGTTCGACGGTGCAGGTTGCAATTGCGCATTCATATTCCAGGTCCTCACGTGAGCCCCTCTCCAATCGGGAGAGGGGTTGGGGTGAGGGTCCGGCCTCGGCTCGACGCGTGATTCGAGACCGAACCCTCATCCGCCCTTTCAGGGCACCTTCTCCCGAAGGGAGAAGGAAAAAGCGTTTCAGCCGACCTTCTTCAACGCCGGAGCCACTGGAGCCGCTGGAGCGGCCGCCGCCGCGGGACTCAGCCACGGCATGCGCGCACGCAAGGCTGCGCCGACCTTCTCGATCTGGTGGTCGAGGTCGGCCTGCTTGTAGGCCTTGTAGTTCGGCAATCCGGCTGCGTACTCGGCAGTCCATTCTTTCGCGAATGTGCCATCCTGGATTTCAGCGAGCACCTTGCGCATCTTGTCCTTCGTCGATGCATCGACGACACGCGGGCCGCGCGTGTAATCGCCGTACTGCGCGGTCTCGGACACGAACGTCAGCATCTTGGTCAGGCCGCCCTCGTAGAACAGGTCGACGATGAGCTTGAGTTCGTGCATGACCTCGTAATACGCGATCTCAGGCTTGTAGCCGGCCTCGACCAGCGTCTCGAAGCCGTGGCGCACGAGTTCACTGACGCCGCCGCACAGCACCGCCTGTTCGCCGAACAGATCGGTCTCGGTCTCTTCCTTGAAATCGGTTTCGATCAGCATCGCACGCGCGCCGCCAATGCCAGCCGCGTAGGCCAGCGCTTTGTCGCGAGCATGGCCGCTTGCATCCTGATGCACCGCATACAGGCACGGAACGCCGCGGCCGATTTCGTATTCCTTGCGCACCAACGCACCGGGGCCTTTCGGCGCGACCAGGATGACGTCGATGTCGGCGCGTGGCGCGATCGTCTTGAAGTGCACGTTGAAACCGTGCGCGAACAGCAGCGCCGCATTGGCCTTCAGATTGGGCGCAATGACGTCGGTATACAATTTCGGCTGGACCATGTCCGGCGTCAGCACGGCGACGAGATCGGCGCCCTTGACCGCTTCGGCCGCATCGAGGACGCGCAACCCGTCGCACTCGGCGGTGATCCACGTCGGTCCGCCCTTGCGCAGGCCGACGACGACGTCGAGCCCGGAATCGCGCAGGTTCAGCGCATGCGCGCGGCCCTGGCTGCCATAGCCCAGTACGGCGATGCGCTTGCCTTCGAGTGCCTTGGCCGTCACTTTCGTTTCTGTTGTCATTTCATCTCTCCTGAATTGAATCAAACGCTAAGCTGGACGCGGATGGCGCGGATCAACACGGATTTCGCGGATAAAGAAAAAAGCTCATCTTGTTTTGGCTCTATCCGCGTCATTGCTTTCTATCCGCGTAATCCGCGTCCAAAATTCTCTTGCTCAGATCTCGATCACGGCGCCGCGCGCGGCGGAACCGACGGTTTTTGCGTACTTGGCCAGCACGCCGCGCGTAACCCGCGGCGCCAGCGCAACCCAGCCGGCGCGGCGCGACTCGAGGTCGGCGTCGGTTGCCAGGCGGCGCGTCTCGGCATCGATCGTTATGCGGTCGCCGTCGCGCAGCAGACCGATCGGCCCGCCGCGGGCGGCTTCGGGCGCGATATGCCCGACCATGAAGCCGTGCGTTGCACCACTGAAGCGGCCATCGGTGATCAGCGCGACCGAGCCGCCGAGGCCGCGTCCCACGAGGGCTGCAGTCACTGCGAGCATCTCGCGCATGCCAGGCCCGCCTGCCGGACCTTCGTTCCGGATCACCACGATGTCACCGCTGGCGATCTTGCCGGCTTGCACCGCCGCGAAGCACGATTCTTCGCTGTCGTAGACGCGAGCCGGGCCGTCGAAACGCAGCACGCCTGGACCAGCCAGCTTCAGCACGCAACCTTCCGGCGCGAGATTGCCATACAGGATCGAGTAGCCGCCGCGCGGCTTCACCGGCGCAGCCAGCGGCCGCACGACTTGCTGGTTCGCCGGCGCAGGCGCCGCGGCGGCCAGTTCATCGAACAGGCTGCGTCCGGTCACGGTTGGACCATTTTCCAGTAATCCACCTTTGAACAATTCCCTTGCGACCGTCGCCGTGCCGCCGGCCGCCGAAAGTTCGACCGCCGTAAAGCGCCCGGCCGGCTTGAGATCGGCAATGACCGGCGTCGTGCGCGACATATGCTCGAACACCTCGAGGTCGAGTGGCTGCTCAGCCTCGTGTGCGATCGCGAGCAGGTGCAGGACCGCATTCGTCGACCCGGCAGTCGCGGCGGCCATGCGCGCGGCGTTGTTGAACGCCGCCGGCGTCAACACATCGCGTGGGCGCAGGTTGTTCTTCAGGCACTGCATGACGAGTTCACCGCAGCGGTAGGCGACCGCGCGCTTGTCCGGATGCGTTGCCGGCACGTCGTTGGCGCCGACCGGCGACAGGCCAAGTGCGGTCAGGATCATCGCCATCGTGTTCGCGGTGTACTGGCCGCCGCACGCACCGGCGCCAGGGCACGCGCGCCGTTCGACCTGGCCGAGTTTCTCGTCCGACAGCTTGCCGGCGCCGTGCGCGCCGACGGCTTCGAAAACGTCCTGGATCGTGATCGACTTGCCGTCGAGCGTGCCGTGGGCAATCGTGCCGCCGTACAACGCCAGGCCCGGCAGATTCATGCGCGCCAGCGCCATCGCCGCAGCCGGGATAGTCTTGTCGCAACCGCAGAGCACAAGCACCGCATCCAGACAGTGGCCTTCGACGGCCAGTTCGATCGAATCGGCAATGATTTCGCGGCTGACCAGAGATGCGCGCATGCCCGGGGAGCCCATCGCGATGCCGTCGGTGACCGCGATCGTGTTGAACTCGAAGGGCGTGCCGCCGGCTGCACGCACGCCGTCGGCGGCGGCCGCGGCAAGGTCACGCAGGTTCAGATTGCATGGGGAGACATTCGACCAGCTATGCACGATGCCGATCAGCGGCCGCGCGATCGCCGCGTCGTCGAGCCCGGTCGCGCGCAGCATCGCGCGCGCGGGCGCGTGATCGGGGCCAGCCTTGATCAAGTCGCTGCGCATTTGTCCATTTGTATTCTTGTTCGCCATGCCAAACGCTTGCCTTGTGCAGGGTGGGCCTTGGCCCACCGGTGTATCGACATCGATCCATCTGCGGTGGGCCAAGGCCCACCCTACGCTGCTGCCCGCTGTTGAGCTCCGGCAAGCGCATCCAGCACCGCGGCAGTCACATCAGTCGTATTCGCACTGCCACCGAGGTCGCGCGTCAACACGCCGCGCTCGATCACCGCGTCGACCGCGGCTTCGACCGCCGCGGCTTCCTGCTCAAGTCCGAGCGAGTGCCGCAGCAGCAGCGCCGTACTCAAGATCGTGCCGAGCGGATTGGCCAACCCCTTGCCGGCGATATCCGGCGCCGAACCGTGGATTGGCTCGTACAACCCGGCCTTGCCATCGCCG
>DASRTK010000460.1:0-5207 GCA_035655975.1 Rudaea sp. | reverse complement strand
CCGTACACCAGCGGAATCTTCAGCTGCCGTGACGCGGCGTCGAGCAGGTAGCGCGTCGGGAAATTGTCGGCGCCATCGATGACGACATCGTGCC
Organism: Rudaea sp.; assembly: GCA_035655975.1. Classification (GTDB taxonomy): domain Bacteria; phylum Pseudomonadota; class Gammaproteobacteria; order Xanthomonadales; family Rhodanobacteraceae; genus Rudaea. The sequence continues at coordinate 5,113 of DASRTK010000460.1, read as the reverse complement.
CGCGGATCAGCGCTTCGACATTGCCGGCGCCCAAGCGCTCGTTGCGTGTGTCGATGCGCACGCGCGGGTTGAGTCCGGACAGCGAGATCGCCGCCGACTCGGTCTTGGCCATGCCGATACGCGCATCCGCATGCAGCACCTGGCGTTGCAAATTGGATTTCTCCACTTTGTCATCATCCACCAGGGTCAGCGTTCCGATTCCGGCTGCAGCGAGGTATAGCGCCGCAGGCGAGCCAAGCCCGCCGGCGCCGATCAGCGCCACGCGGGCCTTGCCGAGCCTGATCTGCCCCGCCGCGCCGACTTCAGGCAGCAGCAGGTGGCGCGAATAGCGGTCGCCCGCGTCGACGTCGAAGGCGCCGTTGGCCACGGGCAAGCCGTCCGCCTGCCAGCGGCGAAAGCCGCCGGTGACCGATGCAACCTGCGCATAACCGAGTTGACGCAACGCATCTGCGGCCAGCAGCGAGCGCTGGCCAGTCGCGCAGATCGTCAGCAACGGCTGGTCTTGTCGCTGCGCGAGTTCCGCGATGCGTGATCCGAGCGCGGCGCGCGCCACGCCGATCGCGCCTTCCGGCATGCCGCCGGCGCGTTCATTGTCGTCACGGACGTCGATCAGCAGCGCGCCACGGCGCTGGCGCTCGCGCGCCTGCAGCGGCGTGATCTGCTCGACTTCCAGCGGCGGTGGATCCAGACGGGCAGCCATGCGCTGATTATACGGCGCGGATCATCAGGGCGCCGAATATGGGCTGCTAGCGCGGCCAGCCCGGCAGGGCGAGCACGTCGACGACATCGCCGGCGTCGAACGCATGCGCGCCTTCCGGCAGCACGATCAGCGCGTCGGCCTCGGCGACGCCTCTGAGCATGCCCGATCCCTGTCGTGTCTGCGGCGTTGCCCACAATTGAGCCTGCGCATCGCTTGCCAGCCGCGCCCGCTGAAACTCGGCGCGCGCATGGCGCTTGTCGATCGCTAGCGCAAGCCGCGCGCGCAACACAGTGGGTTGGCCTTTCGCGCCGGCCAGCGTGGCCAGCGCCGGTTTCAGCAGGGCCAGGAAGATGGCGATGCCGGACACCGGGTTGCCGGGCAACGCAAATGCAAGCGCGCCACCAACTTCGCCAAACAGGAACGGCATGCCGGGTTTGATCCGCACTTTCCAAAAGTGCACTTTGCCGATTTCCGCGATCAACCGCGGAATAAAGTCGGCATCCCCGGCGGAAACACCGCCGCTGCTGAGAATCAGATCCGCCTCCACGCCGGCGCGCGAAAGCGCATCGCGCAAAGATGGCGGATCGTCCCGGACGCGTTCGTGCCGCAGCAGGATGCCGCCGTGCTGCTCGATCAATGCACCGAGACTGTGGCGATTGGAGTCGTGGATCTGGCCGTAGCCGAGCGGCTTGCCCGGTTCGACGAGTTCGTCGCCGGTCGTCAGGAGTACGACACGCGGCTGGCGTGCCACATCGACTTGCGCCATGCCAAATGAAGCCAGAACGCCGAGCCGCGCCGGCGTGAGTTCTTCGCCGTGCGCAACGCCGATGTCGCCCGATCGATAGTCCTCGCCAGCAGGGCGCACATTGGCTCCGGGCGCGGTGCCAGCCGACACGATCACACGGTCGCCACTTGCCTGCGTGTTCTCCTTCATGACCACGGTATCCGCACCACGGGGCAACGGCGCGCCGGTCATGATCCGCACGCAACAGTCCGTGCCGATTTGGGGCGGTGGCGCGCCCCCGGCGAGGATCTCGCCGATCAGCTGAAACTCCTTGTTGCCCCTGTCGGGCAGATCGCTGCCGCGAACCGCAAAGCCGTCCATCGCGGAGTTCGTGAAACCGGGAATGTCGAACGGTGCGGTCGCATGGCCCGCGAAGGTACGCCCAAGAGCCGAAGACAATGCGATGCGCTCCGTCGGCAGAATTCGCGCGCTGCATATTTCGATGATGCGTTCGCGCGCCTGTTCGACGCTCAGTCCGGTGGCAAACTCTGCGGCTTCAGGCATGCTGGCGGCGCTCCCACACGCGAAATTCTTCGGGCGTGTTCAGATTGACGAAACGCGCGGCGCTATCGGAAAAGGCGACAACGGCCGCGCCAGCATCGCGTTGCCAACGCCAGACCGGCAGGTCGCGGACCAGCGCCTCGCTGCACGACTCCGCCAACTCACGGCGATAGATCGCAAACAATGGTTGCGTGCGCTCGCCGTCATGCGCAACCGCAAGGTTCGTCCCTGCTCCGATCGCTGCAAAAAGAAGACGCGATCCGAGTTCGGCGGGCGGATCCGGACAGTCGACCGGCACGGTCAGCAGCCACGCGGTCGTGCAGACGGCAAGCGCAGCTGCAATGCCAGCCAGGGGACCTGGATATCCTTCGAGCGCGTCGGCGACGACGGAGCCAAATGTCGCGTACGTTCCATGGTGCCGGTTGGCGCAAATCAGCAGCGCGCCCGCCTGCGGGCGCATCGCGCTGCTGACTCTTTCGATCAGTGGCTTGCTGGCGAGCGGCAGCAGACCTTTGTCCTGTCCGCCGACGCGGGCGCCCTCGCCGCCCGCAAGTATCGCAGCGGTCACGTCGGCGATATCGTATGCAGTGGGCGCAGGCATGCCGGCCCTCTCAGTGCTTGATGTGGCGCACCAGCCGCTGGCGCTTTTTCACCTGGCGCTCGGTGAGCACGTTGCGGCGTCCGGCATACGGGTTCTCGCCATCGCGGAACTCGATGCGGATCGGCGTGCCTTCGAGCTTGAAGTGCTTGCGCATGAAATTTTCCAGGTAGCGCCGGTAACCTTCGGCGATATCCTTCGTGCGGCTGCCATGGATCACGATCGTCGGTGGATTGCTGCCGCCGGGATGGGCGTAACGCAGCTTTACCGCGTGGCCACGCACCAGCGGTGGTTGATAGCTCTTGTAGGCCAGTTCCAGCGCGCGCGTCAGCTCCGACGAAGTGAACTGGCGCGTCGCGGACGCATGGGCGCGGCCAATCGAACGCATCAGTTCCGCGAGGCCCGAGCCATGCAGCGCGGAAATGAACACCGGTTTCGAGAACGTGACGAAATCGAGCTTGCGCGACAGCGAAGCCACGCACTGCTCGCGTTCATAAGTCGTCAGGTTGTCCCACTTGTTCACCGCGATCACGAGCGCGCGGCCGGAATTCAGGACATGACCGATCACCGTCGCGTCCTGTTCGGACACGCCCTCGTGCGCATCGAGCAGCAGCACCGCGACATTGGCCGCGGAAATCGACTGCAGCGTCTTGATCACGCTGAACTTCTCGACGGCTTCCTCGACACGCGCGCGGCGCCGGACACCGGCCGTGTCTATCAGCGTGTAGCGTTTGCCGTCTCGCTCCAGGCGCACGCGGATCGAGTCGCGCGTCGTGCCGGCGACTTCCGAGACGATGACTCGTTCCTCGCCGAGCAGCCGGTTCACGAGTGTCGATTTGCCGACATTCGGACGGCCAACGATCGCGACGCGGATACCGTCATCGGCGGAATTTTCAGCGACCTGCGCATCAGGGTCGATCGCCGGGAGACCCTGCTGCACGGCTTCGAGCAGTGCGGGTACGCCGCGGCCGTGCGCCGACGAAACCGGCAGAGGATCGGCGACGCCGAGCGCCGCGAAGTCCGCCAGTGCGGTGTATTCGTCGACGCCGTCGATCTTGTTGACGACGAGCCTCATCGGCTTGCTCAGACGGCGCAGCGCATCGAGCACGCTGCGGTCGTGCGGCAGCAGGCCTTCGCGCGCATCGACGATCAGAAGCACCAGATCGGCCTCTTCGACCGCGAGCATCGCCTGGCGCGTCGTCAGCGCCGCGATTCCTTCGTCCGCGTCGGTCAGGCCGCCCGTGTCGACGACGACGAATTCGCGTTCGCCGAGATGGCAGATTCCGTAGTGCCGATCACGTGTGAGGCCCGGCAGGTTGGCCACGAGCGCGTCCCGCGTGCGCGTGAGCACATTGAACAATGTGGACTTGCCGACGTTCGGACGTCCGACCAGGGCGACTACGGGCAGCATGGCCGGACCGAATGCGCCGGCCTACTTGCCGGCGCCGACGCGAAACGCGCCGATCTCGCCTTCGACGTCCATCACATAGACGATGTCGCCGACCACGATCGGGGCAGCCTCGATCGGATCCTTCGACAATTGCGCCCGCGCCGCGAACTTGCCGTCGGTGATCGACAACCAGTGCACGAAGCCTTCGAAATCGCCGACGACGATAGCATCGCCCTGCACGCCGATCTCGCCGACCCAGCGGTATTTCAGTCCGTCCTGCTTCCACTCCGAGCTGCCGGTGCGCAGATCCAGGGCCCAGATGCTCGAGTCGGCGTCGCCGACATAGACCTGGCTCGCCGACAAGGCGACGCCGGTGAAGCTGGAGACTTCGTGCGTCCACAGCGGACGGCCAGTTTGCAGGATCAGCGCCGCGGTCTGGCCGCGATAGCCGGCGGCATAAACGACGCCGCTATCTACGGCGAGCGCGCCGTCGACGTCCTGGATGCGCTCGATTTCACCACGGCCTTCGCCGGTCGCGATCTGCTGTTCCCACATTTCACCGCCATCGGTTGCGCGCAACGCGATGACCTTGCCGTTGTCTTCGCCGACGAAGACCGCGCCGCTGTCGATGATCGGCGCGGAATTGCCACGCAGGCTCAGGATCGGGACAGTGGCGTGGTCGAATACCCACAGGCGCTTGCCATCGCGTTCGTCGAGCCCGAACACGCGGCCATCGTTCGTGCGCGCAGCAACGAGCCCGCCACCGATCGCCGGCGGAGCGATCACTTCGGAAGACAGCTGCGCATTCCAGCGTTCGGCGCCGTCGCTCGCGGCGAGCCCGTAAACCTTGCCTTCGAGCGTTCCGACGACGACGAGATCGCCGCCCACCGTCGGTCCGCCGGACCAGCGCACGGAGTTGTCGCCGTGATGCCATACCCAGCCATGGCGCTCGCCGATCTGCTTGTGCCAGATCGTATGGCCGTTAGTCGCATCGAAAGCTTCAATGTCGCCGGTCGTGCTCGCGGCGTACAGCTTGCCGTCCGCGTACGCCATGCTCATGCGCGCGCCGGTGTGCTGCGAGCCCTTGCCGACGCGCTCGCTCCACACCTTCTGGACGTTGATCGTCTGCGGGAACTCGAC
>DASRTK010000459.1:0-2350 GCA_035655975.1 Rudaea sp. | reverse complement strand
CGCGACATGATCGCGAACATGATGCCGACGAGAAAGCCGGCGATATGCGTCCACCAGACAACGGCGCCGAAGGTCGGGCCGACGAACGTGAACAGCACCTGCAGCAGGATCCAGAAGCCGATCAGCAGCGGCGCCGGAATGCGCACGAACTCGAGAAACAGTCCGAGCGGCAGCACCAGTCCGAGGCGCGCGCGCGGAAACAGCGCGAGGTACGCGCCGACGACGGCCGAGACGGCGCCACTCGAACCGACGATCGGCGCGTTCGTGCTGGCCAGCGTCAACGCGCCGATCAGATTGGCGACCGCGCCACCGAACAGATACAGCGCGAGGAATCGCCATGAGCCGAGTGCGCGCTCGGCTGGCAGCCCGAAGATCATCAGGAACAGAAGATTGCCGGCCAAGTGCAGCCAGTCGGCATGGATGAACAGGGCGGTCAGCAGACGCAGCATGCGCAGTTCGGACAGTTGCTGCAGCATCGGCGCCTGGCTGTCGAACAGCTTCGCCGGCACCGTGCCCCATTGGCGTATCCATTCCAGCCGGTCGTCGGCGGGAAGGCTCGCCAACCACAGTGAGATCACCGCGCAACTGGCGATGATCGCGATGGTCGCCCACGGCAGATGCGGCTTGTTGCGTTGCTCGACGCGGACGAACACGGCGCGCCGCGGTCAGTGGCCGGGGCGCGGATAGAAGAAACGTTGCCCGCGAAACTCCAGGACGATGCCGTCGGTACGCACCTCGCGCAGGACCAGTCCTTCCTTGACCGCATCACCCTCGACCTTGCGCTCGCCATCGACGACGATGAAACGCGCCGCCGGGTCGGCGGCAAAGACGTGCATGCTAAGGTTGAATTGCGGGATGTCCTTGCGAACGCTATAGGCCAATTCGTAGTACTGCGGCACCGCGGGCGCGGCAGACGCCGTCGGTGCCATCTGAATCGCATCTGCCGGCTTGGCTGGCGCAGCATTCGGCTGCGCTGTTGCGACATCTGCCGGCTTGGCCGACGTGGCATTCGGTGGCGCTGTTGCGACATTGGCCTGCTGCACGGGCGCCGCGACCGCCGGCTCAGTCGACGGTTTTGCCGGCGCGGCCGCGACCGGGACAGGTGGCGGCGTCGCGCGGCTGATCGGCGGCGGCACGATTGCCGCCGGAGCAGCCGGCGCATTCGGATTCGCCGGCCCCGGCGCAGCTTGCGGCAAGCGCTGATTGATCGGGCGCGGGACGCGCGGGTCTGCTGCACTGCTGCCCGGCGCTGCCGGGCCGGCAACGTCACCACGCAGCGCAGGTTTTGCGCCGAGTCCGGGAACCGATCCCTCCGTCCTGGCCGGAGCCTGCACCGATGCGGAGTCTCGCGCCGTTGGCGCCGGGCCCGCTTTCGCGGCTTGCGTCCCTGCCTGCGGCGCATTGACCGGACTTTTCCCGATCGGTGCCGCCGCCGGCGTGGAAGGCAGCGTGACGACCGTATTCGCATCCTTCGGCTGGGACACCGGCATCGTGCCCGCATACCACCAGCCGACGCCGCCGGCCACCGTGATCGCGATAACGATCAGCGGCCACGGGTTGCGCCGGCGCGGCTTGACCGTGAACGGCGTGCCGATGTCCGGTGCTTCGCCGAGCCGGCGCCGCGACTCGGATTTTTTCAACGCTTCGAGAATCAGGGACATTGTTCAAATATCAAGATGTATACTAATCGACATCGCGCGCCAGATGCGGTCCGTTCTGGTCGAGAGCGGACAAGGCGAACAGCGTCTCCTGTCCGACGATTCCATCGGGGCGGATGCCATAGGCGACCTGGAGCTTGCGGATGCGTTCTTCCAGCGTAGCATCGAAATAGGCGGGACCGGCATCGGCCGGCTTGGCGCTGTCCATCCGCGATACCTGCGCCTGCACCCAGGCGACACCGGGACCGGCGTCGCCGACGCGCAACTTGGCTGGCACGTGGTCCGGCAGGCGCCAGACCGCGATGAAGTCGCCGTTCCAGTAGTCGCGCAGCTGATCCGCGCCGAGGCGCAGCGGCTCGCCGCCGAAACTCAGCAGTACGCGCTTGCCGGACCCGAGGAGCAGCGCGTAACCGTGCGCATTGTCGTGCTGCAGCGGCAGGATCAGCGGCCGGTCGAAGCGCACGAGCTGGTCGAGGGCGGCGTGGCCGCGCAGGCAGTTGAAGCCGGGGAACACGATCGTCTGGCAATGCGTCGCGTCGCGCACCGACACCTCCGTCGAGCTGACCTGCCAGCGCGCGAGCAACTGGGTCCAGGCCGCCAGCTCGGTTTCCATGTTTTCCTGCAGGGCCTTGCCCAGGCGCGCCGCGGCGATCGCATCCGGATCGGGCGGCGGACGCGGCGCCGGCGCTGGC
>DASRTK010000458.1:0-2265 GCA_035655975.1 Rudaea sp. | reverse complement strand
TGCCGGCGGCGGAGTGCACACGATCACACTGTCGGCGCAGTTGCCGGCGATCACGTCGGACCTCACGATCGACGGTTACAGCCAGCCCGGCAGCGTGCAGAACACGAACGCGCCGGACCAGGGCGGATTGACCGCGCAGCTGACGATCGAGATCGTCGGCATCAACGGCATCGGCTTCTACTACGAGTGCTGCGCCGGGCCATTCCGTACGCTGACATTCCAGGGCCTGGCATTGCGTGGCTTCAGCGATGTCATCAACGGCCAGGCCGGCACGACGACGCCGAAGGCAAAGATCAACGTTTACGGATGCTTCATCGGCACGAAAATCGACGGCACCGCGCTGGCGACGACGGGAAACGGCGGAACAGCCGTTCGCGTCAACTACGACAATGCGCAGATCGGCGGCACGCTGCCGTGGCAGCGCAATCTTTTATCCGGCAACGCCTCCGCGGGAGTGCTCACTGCGCCTTACGACGCAACCAGTTCCGTCGTCATCGAGGGCAACCTGATCGGCACCGACGCCGGCGCCACGCAATCGATTCCGAACGGCACCGCGAGCAACTGGGGTGGCATCTTCGTTGGCGGCGCCGGGAGGAACCTGCGGATCGGTTGCACGGCCACGGGCGGCGGCTGCGCCAGTACGGCATCGCGCAACATCATTTCCGGCAATAACGCGCAAGGCATTTTCCTGACGCCTGACGCCGCTGGCACTCACTTCAGCAGCCTCGAGATCAAGGGCAACTATATCGGCCTGGGATGGAACGGAGCGGCGCTGCCGAACCGGTTTCCCGATCCGAACAGCATCACTGCGGGCGGCGGAATAAGGGTGGCGTCGAGCAACGAGATGTCGCCGGCGATCATCGGCGGCTTCGGGCCCGGCGAAGCGAACACGATCGCTTTCAATCGCGGCGCCGGCATCAACGGCATGAACTTCTTCACCGGCGCATTCTCGTACTTCGACAGCCGCGCGAACAAGATTCACGACAACGCCGGGCCGGGCCAGACGAACATTGCAATAGGCGCGTCCGCCTCCGAGCCGTTGGCCAACGATGCCGGCGATCCCGACACGGGCTCGAACGGGCAGCAGAACTGGCCCGAAATTCTGACCGCCGAACCCGTGCGCGGACCGGGCTCAGGCCAACTGTCGTTGAAGGTCACGTACAAGGTCGCGTCGACGCCGGTAAACGCGCTGTATCCGCTGCGCGTCGACTTCTACTTCGCCGCGAACGGCGGAACCGGTTTGTGGTTTGCCACCGACAGCTATCCAGATTCGGCAGCGCAGGGTTATGTCTCCGCGACCGTGCCCATCACGCTATCGGTTGCTGGCCCCGGTCCGTGGTATGCGTTCTGGGGTCCGATCGTCGCGATCGCGACGAGCGCCAGCGGTTACAGCAGCGAAATATCGCCGGTGACGAACGATTGGATCTTCGGCGACGGTTTCGACGGGGCGCCGTAGGCGCGGCCATCAGCACGAATTTCGTGATCGGAAAATGCCCCGCGTTCGCGCGGGGCGAATGTGTAGGACAACAAGGCGAACTAGTCGACGGAGGCGGTGCGCGGCGAAAGGCGCTCGCCCGAGAACTCGCCTTGCAGCCGCTCGTAGCGACCCTTGATGCGCGTGTAGGACGTGGCGTACTCCGGGTACGACGTGGCGGTTCCGAACAGGATGCCGATTTCGCGCGGCGAGAAATTGGCGCGAATCACCTTGTGCCATGCCTTGCACGCCACGAGGTCGGTTGGCGGTGCGCACGCCGCGTCGAGCTTGCCGGGCGCGAATTCGACCATGCTCGGAGCGATCTGAAGCTCGTCGCCTTGCATCGAAACGGCCGCATGGGATTGTGAAGCGAACGCCGTCAGCAGCATCGCGGTCAGCATCGTGCGCGTGCTCAGGCGTACTTTGGAACAGGAACGGATCATTTGATGTCTCTCCTCAAGGTTGATGTTTTTTCATTGATGCAAGTAATCGCTACAGCGTGTCGCGGTGCGAAAGGCTTGCGCCTGCTCGCGTCGTCGCCGTCCCCGACGTGAAATACGTGCCGCAAGTGCCTCGCTGGCGGAGTTGAATCCGAATGCGAGGAGGACGGTTACCAAGAAGAACGAAGTCCGACGCATCAGTGCGCCAGCATTCTTGCAGGCTATTTGGCTGTCGCTCGAATGGTCGGCGAGATGGCATGTTGGCGGCGGCGAATGCGCCACGGGATATATGATCGAGCGGGCATCAATCGATCCGTGCGTCGACGACGCACTAATCGCCACTCTTCGCCG
>DASRTK010000457.1:0-15498 GCA_035655975.1 Rudaea sp. | reverse complement strand
ATGATCCTGGTGCTGGTGTCGGCCGAGTTTCTGGCCAACCAGAACGGCGTCAACATCAACGGCATCCACCTGGAACAGCTGACCAAGCACCTGGGCGAGTCCGAGATCGAGAAAATGCATGCCGGAGTCGACATCGGCCTGCTCAGCCTGAGCTTTCCGATCGGCATCGCGCTGTTCTTCGTCGTGCTTTTCTACGGCATCGGTGCGCTGTACAACGATCGCAGCGACCGCAGCGCCCTGTTCTGGAAGTCGTTGCCGATCTCGGACCTGAGCACCGTGCTGTCGAAGGTCGTGGCCGCAACGCTGGTTGCACCCGTCCTGGCGATGGCGGCGATCATCGCACTGCAGCTGGGCTTCCTGCTGCTGATGAGCCTGTACGCGCTGTTGCACGGGATCAATCCGTTTCCGCTGCTGTGGTCGCCTACGCATCTGGTCGCCCTGTGGGTCAAGCTCGTGCTCGTCATTCCGGTCAATGCCTTGTGGGCTCTGCCGACCGTCGGCTGGCTGCTGCTATGCTCGAGCTTCGCCCGCTCCAAGCCATTCCTCTGGGCCGTCGCGCTGCCGATCATGGCCGGCGTGCTGAACTCGTGGTTCGGCCTGCTGAAGAACATGTCGCTGACGAGCACGTGGTTCTGGCAGAACATCGTCGGCCGGCTGTTGCTGAGCATCATCCCGGGCAGCTGGATGGATGCCGAGACATTGCGCAACACGTTCGAGCGCGCCGGAGACGATGTGCGCATATCGATGGGGCCGCGCCTGGATGCCGGATTCACGTTCGACGCGATCGGTCATGCGCTCACCTCGCCGAGCATGCTGATCGGCATCGTTGCCGGCGTCGTCATGATCGCGGCCGCCGTGTACTTCCGCCGCGTCCGGACCGAGTCTTACGCCTGAGCGCCAAGCACCAAGGCAAGAAAAAAGGCCACCTTTCGGTGGCCTTTTTCTTTACGACGACGGCTCGCGTTACTTGACGTTGTCGGTCAGCACGCGGATCGCGTTGCCCGTCTGCTGCAACCCGGTCTGATGCAGATCGATTTCGCCGGTCAGCCAATAGCGCTCCAGGCCGACGGAAGTGCGGCGGATGACGACCGCAGCGCCTTCGGCGGTGTAGATCAGATCGCTCGCGTGAAGATCGGCTGCCTGCAAGGTTGCGCTGATGTCGCGCCCGTCGTTGTACTGCTTTTCCAGCGACGTTCGTGCGGGCGACTTCGGCGCCGGCACGTTGCCGACGAACTTCAGCGCCGTTGCCTTGGCGCCGCCGCGCAGCGATGGATTGGCGACGTTGCGGATCGGTTCGTTGACGCGATAACGATCGGTGCCGGTCGGCACGAGTTCGGCACGCTCCGTGTTCAAGTCGCCGTTGAGCCAGAACAACTGGTTGCGTGGCCCGAAGCGGCGCACGACCGCTCGTACCGAACCGCTCTCGTAGACCACGTCGTCCTTTTGCAATTGAGCGACCTCGAGCGTTCCTTCGGCAGGCTGGCCGCCGTTGAGGTTTTGCTCGAAGCGTTTCTTGATCGCGGCCGACGGGTCGGCGGCTGGCTTGGCCACTGCTGCCGCTGGCGGAGCTGCCGCTGGCGGCGCGGCAACCGGTGCGGGTGCCGGGGCTGGCGTTGGCGCTGGCGCGGCGACGGGCGGTTCGGGCTTGATCTCGACCGGCGGCGGTGGCGGCGGCGTCACGACCGGCGCGGGCTTCGGCGCCGGAGCGGGCGCTTCTTCGACTGGCTTGCGCACGGGCGGCGCTGGGCGCGGCTCGGGCTTGGGCTCCGGCTTCTGTTCCGGCTTCGCCTCGGCCTTGGCCGGTGGTGCCGGTTTCGGCGCGGGTTCGGCGGCAGCGGCCTTGGCAGCCTTGGAGTCCTCGACCCGGACCATCACGTTTTCGAAGAAGGCATCGCTCGTGCGCACGCTGGCGTTGGCCGCCGCGGAATGCGCTTTCGCCGCCGCCTTGTCCTGCCAGTAGGGTGGAGCGGTGATCACGAGCGTCTTGCCCGAAGCCGCAGCCTGACGCGCTAGCTCCGCGATCTTGGCGTCGCCCGCGCCGGAGAGAAAGTCCTTGCCGCTGATCGCGACTTCCTGGGCCGACGCGGCGCCCGCGGCAAACAGCGCGCCGGTAAAAAGTATACGTTTGAACATTACCATCTCCGAACTTCCCCTGTATTGAATTCGCGCAAACGCGTCAGTGTGACGCCGGTGCGCGATGCTACATGTGCCTAAAGGCACGAGCACTGATGCACATCACTTTACATAGATGAATTTGCGACGAGGATCACGCTTATGAAGATTGCGCCTGGGCGCGCGTCTCCGATACGCCAAGCCACTCACCCGGCAAGCGTCGCTCCGCCCGGTTTGCTGCCGAATTTTTCAACCGCCCGCCGAGCCTCCATGCACCCCGCCCTTGGTCAGCGTCGTCGGATCGAGCAGCTGTTTCAGCTGCGCCTTCGACAACCCAGTCGTTTCCAGCGCAACGTCGAGAATCGGCCGCCCTTCCTTGTAGGCCTGCTTCGCCGTGGCTGCGCCCTTTTCGTAGCCGATGACCGGATTGAGCGCCGTCACCAGGATCGGATTTCTGACGAGTGCCTCCTTGATCCGGTCCTGGCGCACCTTGAACCCGGCGATCGCGCGATCGGCCAGGGCACGCGATGCATTCGCGAGTATCTCGACGCTCTGCAGCAAGTTCAGTGCCACAACCGGCAGCATGACGTTGAGCTGGAAGTTGCCGGACTGGCCGGCGATCGTAATCGTCGCGTCATTGCCGATCACCTGCGCGCAAACCATCGCCATCGCTTCCGGAATCACCGGGTTGACCTTGCCCGGCATGATCGACGAACCGGGCTGCAGCGCCGGCAGTTCGATTTCGCCAAGGCCCGCAAGCGGGCCGGAGTTCATCCAACGCAGGTCGTTGGCAATCTTCATCAACGCACAAGCCAATGTCTTGAGTTGGCCGGACATCTCGACCGCGGCGTCCTGCGAGGACATGCCCTCGAAGAAATTGTCGGCCGATTCGAACTTCACGCCGGTCGCACGGCGCAATTCCACGCAGATCTTCGGCCCGAGCCGGGCGTCGGCGTTGATGCCGGTGCCGACGGCAGTGCCGCCCTGCGGCAGTTTGCGCATGCGTTTCAGGGCATCCTGCAGGCGCTCGATCGACGAGCGGATCTGCGCCGCCCAGCCGCCAAGTTCCTGGCCGAACGTAACCGGCATCGCATCCATCAGGTGCGTACGGCCGGTCTTGGCGACTTTCTTGAGCTCTTTCGCGCGCCGGTCCAGCGTCGACTTCAGATGCGTCAGCGCCGGCAGCAACTTTTCCGACACGGTCAGCGCTGCGCTGACCTGGATCGCGGTCGGAATCACGTCGTTCGACGACTGACCCATGTTCACGTCGTCGTTCGGATGGATCTTCGGGCCCGCGGCCGATGCGAGATGGGCGATGACCTCGTTGGCATTCATGTTCGACGACGTTCCGGAACCGGTCTGGAACACGTCGATCGGAAATTGCTTGTCGAACTCGCCAGCTGCGACCCGCTCGGCGCACCTGCGGATGATCCGGGCCTTGTTCTTGCTCAAGTGGCCCAGGTCGCTGTTCGCCTGCGCGGCAGCCGACTTGATCAGGCCGAGCGCGCGGATGAACTCGCGCGGCATCGTCAGGCCGGAAATCGGGAAGTTGTCGACCGCGCGTTGCGTCTGCGCGCCATACAAGGCATCGGCCGGCACCTTGAGTTCGCCCATGCTGTCACGCTCGGTTCGGTAGTTGCTCATTGGTTGTCCGCATCTGCAAAGTCGAGTCGTCCATTATAGCGGCTGTGTGTTTCGGTAGCGGATAGCCGGCAGTCGGAAAACTGCCGGTGCGGGCAAAAACGCGCGATGGGCGCCTCACTGACGGAAATCGGTGCGCGCAGTGCCGGCGCGTCGTTCCCCAGGTCCCTCGGTCCCCGGTCCCGCCCACGGGCGTCCGGTTCCCGTCTTGCTATCATTGCCTCGCCACCTCAGGAAACTTCCAATGACCGCGTCCTCACCGCTGACCGCACTGTCGCCGCTCGACGGACGCTACGCCGGCAAGGTCGAAGCTCTGCGGCCGATCTTCAGCGAATTCGGCCTCATGCACCGCCGTGTATTGGTCGAAGTACGCTGGCTGCTGGCGCTGGCCGACGAAAGCGCGATCAGTGAAGTAGGCGCTCTCGGTGCGCAGGCGCGCGATTTCCTGAAGACGCTCGCCGATGGTTTTTCGTTGCAGGACGCCGAACGCATCAAGGCGATCGAGCGCACGACGAATCACGACGTCAAGGCGGTCGAGTACTTCCTCAAGGAACGCATCGGCGAACACGCCGATCTGGCAACGGCGAAGGAATTCGTCCATTTCGCCTGCACGTCGGAGGACATCAACAACCTGGCCTACGCGCTGATGCTGCGCGACGCGCGCGACACGGTGCTGCTGCCGGCGCTCGACAAGCTGCTCGCGACGCTGAAACAGGTGGCGCACGCACTCGCCGGGCAGCCGATGCTGGCGCGCACACACGGCCAGACCGCCTCGCCGACGACGCTCGGCAAGGAAATCGCCAACGTCGTCGCGCGCCTGCAGCGCCAGCGCGCACAGATCGCCGCGGTCGCGCTCAGCGGCAAGATCAACGGTGCGGTCGGCAACTACAATGCGCACGTCGTCGCCTACCCCGAAGTCGACTGGCCGGCATTGGCGCAGCGCTTCGTCGAATCGCTCGGCCTGGACTTCAACCCCTACACGACGCAGATCGAGCCGCACGACGGGGTCGCGGAGATCAGCGACGCAATCCGCCGCGCGAACACGATCCTGATCGACTTCTGCCGGGATATCTGGGGCTACATTTCGCTCGGCTATTTCCGCCAGGAACTCAAGCATGGCGAAGTCGGCTCGTCGACGATGCCGCACAAGGTCAACCCGATCGACTTCGAAAATGCCGAAGGCAACCTCGGCATCGCCAACGCGTTGTTCGCGCATTTCGCCGAAAAGCTGCCGATCTCGCGCTGGCAGCGCGACCTGACCGACTCGACCGTGCTGCGCGCGCTCGGCACGGCGTTCGGGCATACGCAGGTAGCACTCGAATCGATTGCGCGCGGGCTTTCCAAGCTCAACGCGGCTCCCGAACGTCTCGCCGCCGACCTTGATGCAAGCTGGGAAGTCCTTGCCGAAGCGGTCCAGACGGTCATGCGGCGCTACGGGCTGCCCGAACCGTACGAGCAACTCAAGTCACTGACGCGCGGCCAGGGCATCACGCGCGATTCAATGCGTGCGTTCATCGAGTCCCAGGCACTACCCGTCGATGCGAAGCAACGCCTGCTCGAACTCACGCCTGCGACATACACGGGCCTGGCTGACAAACTCGCCGGGTCGATTTAGGCGGCCGGAAACAAGTCCGCTTACGGTTCATCGAGGTGCGCCAAGTGTGGTGCATGCACGGACTCGCCTCTTGCGCCCGACGCGCCGTGCCATGACACTGAGCGGACGGCTTGCATCGGCAGCCGTGTAAGGGGGAACTTTGGCTGCAACATCGTTGCTGGGTGAACTCAAGCGCCGCAATGTGTTTCGCGCCGCGGCGCTCTACGCTGCAGCCGCCTGGCTTCTGGTCCAGGTCGCTACCCAGGTCTTCCCGTTCTTCCACGTTCCCGAATGGGTCGTGCGCTGGATCATCGTTGCCGCGGTCATCGGCCTGCCGCCGTTCATCGCGTTTGCCTGGTTCTACGAATTCACGCCCGAAGGCCTCAAGCGCCAGAGCGAAGTCGACGCAGACGAATCGATCGTCCACCTCACCGCGCGAAAGCTCGATCGCTGGATCATCGTCCTGCTCGGCTTCATCGCGTTGCTCATGTGCGTGAACATGTTCGTGCTGCGCAAGCCGTCAGGCGAGCCCGAGGTCAAGCAGACCGCGACAGGCGCAGGCTCGACTCCTGCGACGGCGCCCGGGAAATCGATCGCCGTGCTGCCGTTCGAGAACCTAAGCAAGGACGAAAACAACGCCTATTTCGCCACCGGCATGCAGGATGAAATCCTCACTCGCCTGGCCGGGATTCGCGATCTCAAGGTGATCTCGCGCACGTCGACCACGCAGTACGCGAGCCACCCGCCGAACCTCAAGATCGTCGCCGAGCAACTCGGTGTGGCGACCGTGCTCGAAGGCAGCGTACAGAAGGCCGGCGAACGGGTTCATATCAACCTGCAGCTGATCGATGCCACGAACGACAGCCACCTGTGGGCACAGAGCTTCAACCGCGAATTGAAGGACATCTTCGCGGTCGAGGGCGAAGTCGCGCAGAGCGTCGCCGATACGCTCAAGGCCCAGCTGATGCCGGCTGAAGCCGAGCGCGCGACCGCGGTGCCGACGCACAACGAGGCCGCATACCAGTTGTACCTTCAGGCCAATGCGCATTTCAACCGGGCGGCCGACCAGGACGTGCTGGTTCCGCCCGAGCTGCCGCAAGCGATAATGCTGTACCAGCGCGCGCTCGACGCCGACCCGAAGTTCGCGCTGGCGGCGGCGGCCCTCGGTCGCGCGCACATGCACATGTATTTCTACGCGCCGGATCGCACCGAAGCGCGGCTGGCATCCGCGAAGACGGCCATCGACCGCGCGCTTGGACTTCAGCCCGATCTGGGCGAAGGACACTACGCACTCGCGCTGTACTACTACTGGGGACATCGCGACTATGCACGCGCGACAGAGGAACTTTATCTGGCCCGCCAGAGCATTGCCAACAGCGCCGACGTGCCACGCATGCTCGCCGCGATCGCGCGTCGCCAGGGGCGCGCGGCCGACATGATCGCCGGCTTCCAGGAGGCAACCCTGCTCGATCCACGCAGTTCGTCCGCGATCGACCAGCTCGGCCTCGGCTACGCGGAACTGCGCCGCTACGCCGAAGCCGACCGCGCGTTCGCACAGGCCGAGGAAGTCACGCGCGACCCGGCCGACGAGCGGGTCACCCGCGCTCTGAGCCTGGTGTTGTGGAAAGGCGACCTTGCGACCATGCGTACCGCCCTCGGCGCGCTCGAGCCCGGCAGCGACGCCTATGCCGGCAATGCGATCAGCTATTTCTTTCTGTACTGGTGGTCGCACGATTTCGCCAATGCGCTGCGCATCGCGCAAAACAACAGCAATGACGCGTGGACCGACACCTCGAATATCGCGTTGCCACGCCTGCTACTCGTCGCATGGGCACAACAGGCGGTCAACGACCCTGACGCCGCGCAAACGTATGCCGCGGTTCGCAAGACGGCAACCGCCGCGGTCGCCGAGCAGGACGCACGCGCAGATCCACACCTGGCCCTCGCGTTCGCCGCCGTCGGGCTCGGTGACAAGGAAGAAGCTGTCCGCGAGGGCCGCCGCGCTTCTGAACTGCTTTCGCCGGGCCGGGATGCCCTCAGCGGCGCAGGGATGCTGGTCTATCTGGCGCAGATCTACGTGCGTGTCGGCAATTACGACGCCGCGTTTGATGCATTGCATGGCGCGCTGCCTCTGTTCAGCGGCTACGCGATCTCGTCCGCCCTGCTCAAGCTCGATCCGATCTGGGAGCCGATCCGCAACGACCCGCGCTTCGCGCAACTGGTCGTGCAGTTTGAACAGCCGGTCGACATCAAGCCGGGGATGTAAGCCCGATCCTCGTTCTCCTGTCGACATCAAACCCTTCCTGCTCAAGCTCACGCCGACAACCTGCAGCGGACTGGCCAGCACGCGCCGCCGGCATATAGGGTCTTGCGTCGCGCCACCGGTACCCTGACACTTGCTAAAGCGGGTGGCCGCGATCGACAGGGGTAGACTTTGGCCGCAATAGCGTTGCTGAGTGAACTCAAGCGCCGCAATGTGTTTCGTGCAGCAGCCCTGTACGCCGCTGCCGCTTGGCTGCTCGTTCAGGTCGCTACCCAGGTCTTTCCGTTCTTCCACGTCCCCGAATGGGTCGTGCGCTGGATCATTGTCACCGCGGTCGTCGGCCTGCCGCCGTTCATAGCGTTTGCCTGGTTCTACGAGTTCACGCCCGAAGGCCTCAAGCGCCAGAGCGAAGTCGATCGCGAGGAATCGATCGTCCACGTTACCGCGCGCAAGCTCGATCGCTGGATCATCGTACTGCTCGCGCTCATCGTGCTGCTGATGCTCGTGAACATGTTCGTACTGCGCAAGCCGGCGGCCGATGCCGCAGCCGGGCAAGCCACGGCCGACGCCGCTGGCGCCGGTGCAAGGCCACCGGCCAAGTCGATCGCCGTGCTGCCGTTCGAAAACCTCAGCGAGGACGCCAAGAACGCGTACTTCACCACCGGCATGCAGGACGAGATTCTGACGCGCCTTGCCGGGATTCGCGATCTCAAGGTCATTTCGCGTACTTCGACCGTGCAGTACGCGAGCCATCCGCCGAACCTCAAGGTCGTCGCCGAGCAACTCGGCGTCGCGACCGTGCTCGAAGGCAGCGTGCAGAGAGAGGGCGAACAGGTTCACATCAACCTGCAGCTGATCGATGCCACGAACGACAGCCACCTGTGGGCGCAAAGCTTCAACCGTGAGATCAAGGACATCTTCGCCGTCGAGGCCGAGGTCGCGCAGAAGGTCGCCGACGCACTGAAGGCCCAGCTGATTCCGGAGGAAGCTGCGCGCGTGGCGGCGGTGCCGACACAAAGCGAGGCGGCTTACGACCTCTACCTGCAAGGCATTGCCCACGCCAACCGTGCCTACGATCAGGACGTACTCACCGCGAGCGAACTGCCGCAGGCGATCGTCTTGTTTCAGCGCGCGCTCGACGCCGATCCGCAATTCGCACTGGCGGCGGCGGCCCTGTCGCGTGCGAACATGCACATCTACTTCAATGCGCCCGACCGCACCGAAGCGCGCCTCGCGGCCGCCAAGGCCGCGGCCGACCGCGCGCTGACACTTCAGCCCGGGCTTGGCGAAGGACATCACGCCATGGCGATCTATCACTACTGGGGTCACCGCGACTACGCTGCTGCAGTCGAGCAACTGGAGATGGCCCGAAAGGCGCTTCCGAACAGCGCCGATGTCGCCACTCTTCTGGCCGCGATCGCGCGCCGCCAGGGCCGCGCCACGGAGATGATCGCAGGATTCCAAGAAGCGACGCTGCTCGACCCGCGCAGCGCGTTTGCACTGGACCAGCTCGGCTTGTCCTACGCAGCGCTGCGCAGATACGCCGACGCCGATCGCGCCTTCGCGCAGGCCGAAGCAGTAACCGCCGATCCCGCTGACGAACGCGTGACTCATGCCCTGAATACGGTCGCCTGGAAAGGCGACGTGGCTCCGTTGCGCGCCGCCCTCACTGCACTCTCGCCGGGAAGCGATGCATACGCGAGCAATGCGGCGTCGTTCTTTGTATTGTATTGGTGGTCGCGCGATTTTCCTTCCGCAAGCAGCACGGCGGTCAACAATGCCGACGTGGACTGGGCCGACCAAGTCAACATCGCCCTGCCGCGACTGCTGTTTGCGGCTTGGGCATATCAGGCATCCGGCGACCATGCGAAAGAGCAGGAGATGTTTCAACAGGTCCAGAAATCCACCAGCACGGCCCTGCTCCAGCAACCGGACCGGGCGGAGCTGCATCTGGCGCTGGCGTTCGCCAACGCCGGCCTGGGCCTGAAGGACGAAGCAATCAGCGAAAGTCAGCGCGCCCTTGAATTGCTGCCCGTCAGCCGCGACGCGCTGAGCGGATCGGGAATGCTGATGTATGCCGCGCAGCTTCACGTCCGCGTTGGCGACTTCGGGCCGGCCTTCGAACTACTGCAGACAGCAATGTCGCACTTGGGCGGCCAGTCGATTTCGCCGGCGCTGCTCAAGCTCGATCCGAACTGGGACCCGATTCGCAACGATCCCCGCTTCGCCCAACTGCTGGCGCTCGGCGCAAAGCCGATCGAAAGCAAGAGTGCGCCGTGAACACCGGGACTGCTGCCGCGTGACATGACGCGAGTCGCAATCGAAGTCCCCGCCTCGACTCGCCGGCCGCTCGGCATGCCGCCGGCGCGTTTCCTGCGCGACTACTGGCAAAAGCGCCCGCTACTGATCCGCGGCGCATTTCCACAATTCGACAATGCGATAACGCCGGAGGATCTTGCCGGTCTGGCCTGCGAGGAAGCCGCGCTCGCGCGCATCGTGCTGCGCGATGCGCGTCGCGACCGCTGGACGTTGCGCAACGGACCTTTCAGCGAAGCCGACTTCGCAAAGCTTCCGAAATCTCAATGGACATTGCTCGTGCAGGATGTCGACAAGTGGGATGCCGATGTCGCTGCCCTGCTCGACCAATTTGCGTTCCTGCCGGCCTGGCGCATCGACGACATCATGGTCAGCTATGCGACCGACGGCGGTGGCGTCGGAGCGCATGTCGACAACTACGATGTGTTCCTGGTCCAGGCACGCGGCCAGCGCCGTTGGCGGATCAGCACGGATCCGAATGCACCGAAGGCGTTTCGTACCGACGCCGAACTCAAGCTGCTGCGCGAGTTCACGCCGACGCACGCATGGATACTCGATCCCGGCGACGCGCTGTACCTGCCGCCCGGCATCGCGCATGACGGCGTCGCCGTCGGCGCGTGCATGACGTTTTCGGTAGGTATGCGCGCGCCCTCGGTGGCCGAACTGGTCGTGGATCTGGCCGACAGCTTCGCCGAGCCGCTGGGGGAAGAGGCGCGCTATATCGATCCGGATCTTGCACCCGCGCGCGACGCGCACGAAATCGACGCGGCGGCCGTGCGCCGAGTCGACGCCGCGTTGGCGGCGCTGCGCGATGCGGACCCGGCCGCGACGCGGCAATGGTTCGGGCGCTTCATCACTCGCTACCGCAGCGCGCACGAAGCGGTGCCGCCGGCGCGTCCGATGACGGCGCAACAACTCGCAGCGAAGTTGCCCCGCTCGCGCGTGGTCCGCAATCCGTGGAGCCGGGCCGCCTGGTCACGCCGCGGCCGCGGCGCCGATTTGTTCGTCGCCGGCGAGTCGTTCACATGCGGCATGCCCTTCGCGCGGCTGCTCGCCAGCAGCCGGGATTTGGCTGGAGACGATGTGGCCCGCTGCGCCAATGCGATCGGCTTGTCCGTACTCGCCAGCCTGGTCAATGCCGGCCATTTGCGGCTCGTCCGCCGACGCTGAATAATGGCCCATTCGCGTCGCCCGCGGCGCGAAATGAAACCCTTTGCAGGAACGTCGCCCGATGATCCCGAACGACTTCACCGTGTCGACCGCCGACTGGGCGAATGACGACGATCGCAATGCCTGCCGCACGGTGCGCGAGCAGGTCTACATCCTCGAACAGAAGGTTCGTGAAGAAGACGAGTGGGATGAATTCGATGAGCCCTCGCGCCATGTTCTGGCGCGCGACGCTCAAGGCAACCCGATCGGCACGGGCCGGCTGACGCCGAACATGATGATCGGCCGCATGGCCGTGCTGCGCGAATGGCGCGGACGCGAGGTCGGCGCGATGCTCCTTGGCACGCTGCTCGAACAGGCGCGCGCGCTGCATTACCCAGAGATCGAATTGCATGCGCAGACGCAGGCCGTGCGGTTCTACGAACGTTTCGGCTTCGAACGCTACGGCGACGAATTCGTCGAGTGCGATATCGCACACGTCCACATGCGCATGGATCTGGAGCCCCTGGAGCCACCGGAACGCGCCGGTCCCCCACCACGGCCCGAAGTGCGCATTGTCCCGATCGAATCACGCGACGAGGCTCTGTCCGAGACCCTGGCGCTGATCGCGGCGGCGAAGCGCGAGGTATACATCTACACGCGGGATCTCGATCCGCTGCTGTTCGACACGGAGGCGGCGCTCGATGCCCTCAAGCGCGTGGCCGTCCGTGGCCGTGGCGCCTCGATTCGCGTGCTGATCCAGGACCCGCAGCAGGCAATCCGGCGTGGTCACCGCCTGATCGCCCTGGCCCAGCGCCTGACCAGCGTCTTCATCCTGCGCACGCCGACGCAGGCCGAAGACCTGCAGTACGCGTCGGCCTTCGTGCTGAACGATGCCTACGGGTTCTACTTCCGCACGCTCGGTACCCGTTTCGACGGGGAAGTCATCAACCATGCGCCCGGACGCCATGCGCAGCTGCTCGAGTACTTCAGGCAGGTCTGGGAGCGTTCGGAGACGAGCGAAGAACTGCGCCAACTGGCGATTTGACGCGGCCGACGGCGACCGGGCGACCCCAGCCGCAGCCCTGCTTCGACTGTCGCAGCGCAGCATCTTGCAGTTATAATTCGCAGCCCGCATATCGCAAGGGACTGCCCTGAACGACCTGCCCGACATGCCCGCGCGAGCGGGTGTCCAATCGAAGAAAAGCAGCCTGGATGACCAGTTTCGCTGTTGGAAGCCCCGAGTTCACGGGAATGGCGGCGGATTCAGGGGTTTCCGGGCCTTATTCCCGGCAAGAGGCACAGCGGCGCCTCCATTTGTCCATCTCGGTACACAACTTTGAGCAACAGCCTGATCCAGCAATTCGCGGCTTCGTCCCAGCTGTCCGGCGGCAACGCCGCGTTCGTCGAGGAATTGTACGAAGCGTACCTGCGCGATCCCGCAGCGGTGGCGCCGGAATGGCGCAGCTATTTTGACACCTTCAAGGGCCGCGAAGCTGGCGATGTGCCGCATTCAGACGCGATCGCGCGTATCGAAACGGTGCAGAAACTCAACGGCCATGCGCGCGCCGCCTCAACGCAGGCCGGCGCCGACGCCCACGCGCAGAAACAGGCCGGCGTGCTCAAGCTTGTCACTGCCTATCGTTCGCGCGGCCATATCGCAGCGCAACTCGATCCGCTGGATCTCGAACATCGTCTGGCACCGGCGGACCTTCAAGCGCTCGGCCTTTGGTCGCGCCCCAACACGCCTGACCTCGACCCCGCTTTCCACGGGCTTGGCCCGGCCGACATGGAAACCGAGTTCAACACGAGTTTTCTCGCCGGCCCGCAGCGGCTCCAACTCAAGGACCTGATCGCGCGCCTGAAGGCGACGTATGCATCGAGCATCGGCGCCGAGTTCATGCACATTGCCGACTCCACGCAGCGGCGCTGGGTACACGAACACATCGAACGCGCCGGCGGCGACTACGCGCTCACCGCGGACGAGAAGAGAGAGTTGCTCGAAAAACTCGTCCAGGCCGATGGTCTCGAACGCTATCTGCATACCAAATACGTTGGCCAGAAGCGTTTCTCGCTCGAAGGCGGCGACAGCCTGATTCCTCTCGTCGACGAACTGCTCGACCGCGGCGGCAACGACGGCCTGCGCGACTTCGTCATCGGCATGGCCCACCGCGGCCGCCTGAACGTGCTCGTCAACATCCTCGGCAAGGCGCCGCAGAAGCTGTTCGCCGAGTTCGAAGGCAAGTTCGAGCACATCGACGATCCGGCGCATTCCGGCGACGTGAAGTACCACATGGGGTTCTCGGCCGACGTGAAGACGTCCGGGCGCACCGTGCACGTCGTGCTGGCCTTCAATCCGTCGCACCTGGAAATCGTCAATCCGGTCGTCACTGGATCGGTGCGCGCGCGCCAGACGCATCGCCGCGACGCGGATCTCGAGCAGGTGATCCCCGTGCTGATCCACGGCGATGCCGCGTTCGCCGGACAGGGCGTCAACATGGAGTTGTTCAACATGTCGCAGGCGCGCGGTTTCGCCGTCGGCGGCACGATCCACATCGTCGTCAACAACCAGGTCGGCTTCACGATCTCGAACACGCACGACGCGCGCTCGACGATGTATTGCACCGATGTCGCCAAGATGGTTGGCGCGCCGGTGTTCCACGTGAACGGCGACGATCCGGAAGCCGTGATGTTCGTTGCGCGGCTTGCGTTCGACTACCGGCGCAAGTTCAAGCGCGACGTCGTCATCGATCTCGTCTGCTATCGCCGCCACGGCCACAACGAGGCCGACGAGCCGGCCGCGACGCAGCCGCAGATGTACCAGATCATTCGCGCGCGTCCTACGCTGCGCGAGTTGTACGCGAAGAAGCTCGTCGCCGACGGCGTGATCGCGGACAGCCATGCGCAAGGTCTCATCGATGCGTACCGCGCGAAGCTCGAAGCCGGCCAGCCGATCGCGTCGCTCGATCCGGACCTGAAGGACGCGTTCGCAGTCGACTGGACCCGCCACATCGGCGCAAAGCTCGACCAGAGCGTCAGCACCGGCGTGGCCAAGGACAAGCTTGCCGCGCTCAATGCGCAGATCCTTGCGATACCGCTGGACTTCACGCTGCACCCGCGCGTCGCGAAAATCTACGAGGACCGCGTGAAGATGGCGGCCGGCCAAGTGCCGATGGACTGGGGTTTCGCCGAAAATCTCGCCTACGCGTCGATCATCGCCGATGGCAACGATCTGCGCCTGGTCGGCCAGGACTCCGGCCGCGGCACGTTTTTCCATCGCCACGCCGTGCTGCATGACCAGAACAGCGGCCGCGATTTCACGCCACTGACGCGCGTGCGCGACGGCGCCACGGTCGCGATCATCGACTCGCTGTTGAGCGAGGAAGCGGTCATGGCGTTCGAGTACGGCTACTCGACGGCCGAGCCGAACACGCTCGTGCTGTGGGAAGGCCAGTTCGGTGATTTCGCCAACGGCGCGCAGGTCGTGATCGACCAGTTTATCTCGTCCGGCGAAGCCAAGTGGGGTCGTTACTCCGGCCTCGTACTGCTGTTGCCGCACGGTTATGAAGGCCAGGGTCCGGAGCATTCGTCCGCCCGTCTGGAGCGCTACCTGCAACTGTGCGCGCTCGACAACATGCAGGTCTGCGTGCCGACAACGCCCGCACAGATGTTCCACATGCTGCGCCGTCAGATGGTGCGCGATTGCCGCAAGCCGCTGATCGTGATGACGCCGAAGTCGCTGCTGCGCCACAAGATGGCGGTGTCGACGCTCGACGAACTGGCGAACGGTTCGTTCCAGCGTGTGATCGCCGATACGACGGCGAAGGCTGGCAAGCAGCTGCGCCGGATCGTGCTGTGCTCCGGCAAGGTCTACTACGACCTCGTCGAGGAAGCCGCCAAGCGCGGCGTGACCGACGTCGCGATCATCCGCGTCGAGCAGCTCTATCCGTTCCCGCGCGTCGAAGTGAGCGCGCAGATCGACAAGTATCCGGCCACGACCGAAGTCGTCTGGTGCCAGGAAGAGCCGATGAACCAGGGCGCGTGGTACCAGATCCAGCATCACCTGCTCGCCTGCATCGGCGACCAGCATTCGCTCCATTATGCCGGCCGCGTGCGCTCGCCCGCGCCTGCAGCGGGTCACTCGAACACGCATATCGCCGAGCAGGCCGCACTGGTCGAGCAGGCACTGGTCGCATCGCCCGGCTTCAACCACGCGTCAGAATAGAAGTTGCACCTGCAATTGCTTTTTTGCTCTTGATTCACTCGTCATCCGCGCGAAAGCGGGGATCCATTTTGATCTTGTAGCCTCGACCAAAATGCAAAATGGATTCCCGCTTGACCAGCTCCGCTGTTGAAAGACGCGGGAATGACGTAAATTTTGAGTTCCCCGCGAACTTGAAATTCGGACCCAATAAAAAGGAACACC
>DASRTK010000456.1:0-4122 GCA_035655975.1 Rudaea sp. | reverse complement strand
CTTGCATTATCTTGAAACGAAAAATGGATGACCAGCTCCGCTGTTGAGAGCCCCGCTTTCGCGGAATGACGACTACTATTTATCGTGGCGTCCGCTATCACGGCAGAGTCTTACTCCGCACGATAAATCTCCGCGCCGGACTCGCGAAACTCCTTCGCCTTCTCGGCCATGCCGGCGTCGAGTGCGGCAACCTCGTCGACGCCGTGCTCCTTGGCGTAGTCGCGCACGTCCTGCGTGATCTTCATCGAGCAGAAGTGCGGTCCGCACATCGAACAGAAGTGCGCGTGCTTGGCCGCATCCTTGGGCAAGGTCTCGTCGTGGAATTCCTGCGCCTTTTCCGGATCGAGGCCGAGGTTGAACTGATCCTGCCAGCGGAATTCGAAGCGCGCCTTGGACAGCGCATTGTCGCGCGCCTGGGCCGCTGGATGGCCCTTGGCCAGGTCGGACGCGTGCGCGGCGATCTTGTAGGCGATGATGCCATCGCGCACGTCCTGCTTGTTCGGCAGTCCCAGGTGCTCCTTCGGCGTGACGTAGCAAAGCATTGCGGTGCCGAACCAGCCGATCAGCGCCGCGCCAATCGCGCTCGTGATGTGGTCATAGCCCGGCGCTATGTCGGTCGTCAGCGGCCCGAGAGTATAAAAAGGTGCTTCGTGACAGACGCGCAGCTGGCGCTCCATGTTCTCCTTGATCAACTGCAACGGCACGTGGCCGGGACCTTCGATCATCGTCTGCACGTCGTGTTTCCAGGCGATCTGCGTGAGCTCGCCGAGGGTGTCGAGTTCGGCGAACTGCGCCGCGTCGTTCGCATCGGCGATCGAGCCGGGGCGCAGACCGTCGCCGAGCGAGAAGGCGACGTCGTACGCCTTCATGATCTCGCAGATGTCCTCGAAATGCGTGTACAGGAACGATTCGCGATGATGCGCCAGGCACCACTTCGCCATGATCGAGCCGCCGCGCGAGACGATTCCGGTCACGCGCCGGGCGGTCAGCGGGATGTAGCGCAGCAGCACGCCGGCGTGGATCGTGAAGTAGTCGACGCCCTGCTCGGCCTGCTCGATCAGCGTGTCGCGGAAGATTTCCCAGGTCAGTTCCTCGGCCTTGCCATCGACCTTTTCCAGCGCCTGGTAGATCGGCACCGTGCCGATCGGCACCGGCGAGTTGCGGATGATCCACTCGCGCGTCTCGTGGATGTTCTTGCCGGTCGACAGGTCCATGACCGTGTCGCCGCCCCAGCGGATCGCCCAGACCATCTTCTCGACTTCCTCGGCGATCGAGCTCGACACGGCCGAGTTGCCGATGTTCGCGTTGATCTTCGTCAGGAAGTTGCGGCCGATGATCATCGGCTCTGTTTCCGGATGGTTGATGTTGCACGGGATGATCGCGCGGCCGCGCGCGACTTCGCTGCGCACGAACTCGGGCGTGATGATCTTCGGTATCGCCGCGCCGAAACTTTCGCCTGGATGCTGGTTCAACAGATCCGAACCGGCCAGCGCCTCGATGCGCTGGTTCTCGCGGATCGCGATGAATTCCATTTCCGGCGTCACGATGCCGCGGCGCGCATAGTGCATCTGTGAAACATTCGCGCCGGACTTCGCGCGGCGCGGCTTACCCGCGTGCGCAAAACGCACCGCGGCCAGCTTGGGATCGGCGGCGCGCTTGCGCCCGAATTCCGAACTCAGCCCCGGCAGCGTCTCGCTGTCCCCGCGCTCCTCGATCCAGCGCGCGCGCAACGGCGCCAGACCGGCGAACAAATCGATATGCGCCTGCGGATCGGTGTAGGGTCCGGACGTGTCGTACAGCGCCAGCGGCGCGTTCTTTTCCGCGCCGAACATCAGCGGCGTGTCCGACAACGCGACTTCGCGCATCGGCACGCGCAGATCCGCGCGGCTTCCGCTCGCATGTATTTTCCGCGAACCCGGAATCGGCCGCGTGACGGATTCGGACAATTCGCTGGTCTGGCGAACGAGATCGGAGGCTAGTGCATTCATGGCGTCGTCCTGCAGAGCTGGAATCCGCACCGGAATGTGCGGACCTGCGCGATTGCTCGCGTCACGAAGCGGGGACGGCGGACGCCATCGAAGCTCCCTACGCCGGTACAACCCGGATCAGGTACGAAGGGTCTTTCTCAGCCTCACCTCATGGGCTGGCCCATGAGGCGGGGCACCCCCGCTTCGCGGCACATTGAATCACGAAGCGTCGGTAAACGCGAGCGGCGATCCGCGACGAAATGGCGCGCCAACCGGTCTTGTAAGCGGTGCCTTCCCGACTCATCTATGCAACGAGGTGTTACGCGTGAAACGATTGTTGCTCGCTGGAGGTTTCATTCGCGCTTTCTGGGCGACGGCGCTGGTCCTCGGCCTTGCCATGGTCGCGGTCGCCGCCCCGAGCGAGCCGCCGGCGCGGATTCAGGTTAGCTGGGCGCCAATCGATCAGCTCAGCGAGACGCAGAACAACCCGCCCAACCGTGGCTGGCTGCGGCCGGATCAATGGATGAAGTCGCTCGGCGATCGCTTGCGCAAGACCGCCGACCGCATCCTGCCGCCGGGACAGCAACTGCAGGTCCACGTCGACGACATCAGCCTGGCCGGCAGGCTCCAGCCCGTGTACCGGCCCGGTCAGCAGGACCTGCGCGTCATGAAGGAAAGCTACTGGCCCTGGATGAACCTGCATTTTGTGCTGCTCGCCGCCGACGGCACGACGATTCGCGAAGGCGACGCGAAGCTGAGCGATGGAGCGTACCTGCGCCGCGCCGTCGCAGCGGATCCCAATGATCCGCTGCGCTATGACAAGCGCATGATCGACGAGTGGCTGCGCAGGGAGTTGGGCCCGAAGAGTTGATGACCGTCTCCGCGGCGGCAACGACATTTTCCGGCGTGGGAGCATCGCAAGTGTGCGACGATGCCGGCGAAATTTGTGAACCCGTTCGCAATGCATCTGCCCGGTGCGTGCGACGAAACGGCGCCGTCATCTGTCTAAGCCAGTACAGGCTGTCCCGGCCGTAGTCGCCTCGATAGAGGCAAGGAATGCGATGAACATGTTTTCCACTTTTATACGTCTGCGCGACCGCTGCTGGCGCGCGCTGGCGATGGCGCTTCTGTTCGCGGCGTCGAGTAGCGTGATTTCGAGCAGTGCGATAGCGCGCACCGAATTGCCGTCGCGCGTGCAGGTAACGTGGGCGTCCCCCGCTGACTTGACCGAGGTCCAGGACAATCCGATGCGGTACGGCATCCTGCGGCCAGCGGACTGGATGCAGGCGCTCGGCGACTACATGCGCGAGCGTGCGGATCGCGTTCTGCCGGCCGGGCAACAGCTGCATGTAACGATCCAGGACATCACGCTAGCCGGCTCGTTCGAACCGTGGCATGTCCACCATGCCCCGGGCCTGGACGACGCGCGCTTCGTCAAGGACATCTATCCGCCGCGCCTGAAGTTGCACTACACGTTGCTGGCAAGCGACGGCAGCATCTTGCGCGAAAAAGACGTGCGGCTCACCGACCTGGGCTTCATGCAGCACGTCGGCCTGCCGACCGAAACCGACCCGCTGCGCTACGACAAGCGCCAGATCCTCGACTGGTTGAATAACGAATTCCGGCCGCGGTAGGGTGGGCCTCGGCCCACCGTGTTTTTCGCGTAACCATGCAACACCAGCGGTGGGCCAAGGCCCACCCTACAATAAGTCGTCATTCCCGCGAAAGCGGGAATGACGACACGACATTTGGGGTTCCCCTACCGCGGCAGTTCCCCTACCGCGGTGCGTACGCGCGCAGGAACATGTCGACGGTGGCATTGAGGTGCTCGTCGATTTCGCGCGGCATCAGCGGTTCGCCACAACCGAATTCCTTGCGTGCGTGCAGTTCGCCCTTGAGCAGGCAGAAGAACTGCGACGCTGCGCGATGCAGGTCGGAAATTTCGAGCTTGCCGGCCTTGACCTCGTCGCGCAGGAACGCCTGGAACGCTTCCTGCGTGCGCTTCGGGCCGGCTTCCCAGAACAGCTGACCGAGCTTCGGCGACTGCTGCGCGTTCGCGACGATCGTGCGGTGCACGGCCACGGCCGCCTCGCTCGTGATCAAGGCAAAGAACGCGCGCGCGATCGTCAACAGCTGCTTGCGGATCGGACCTTTC
>DASRTK010000455.1:0-3465 GCA_035655975.1 Rudaea sp. | reverse complement strand
GGCACGCGCTCGGCCGTGTTCACGCCATTGCCGAACGCCGGCCTGATCGTCGTCGACGAAGAGCACGACGCCTCGTACAAGCAGCACGAGGGATTGCGCTACAACGCGCGTGATCTGGCAATCGTGCGGGCCAAGGCGCTGGGCGTGCCGATCGTGCTCGGCACCGCGACGCCGTCGCTGGAGACCCTGGCCAATGTCGAGGCCGGCCGCTACCAGCGCCTGCACCTGGGCGCGCGCGCCGGCGCAGCGCGCCTGCCGGCGTTCCACTGCATCGACCTGCGCGGTAAGACCTTGCACGACGGCCTCGCGCCGGAACTGATCTCGGCGCTGCGCGACTGCCTGGCGCGCGGCGAGCAAGCACTCATCTTTCGCAACCGCCGCGGCTACGCGCCGGTGTTGCATTGCCACACCTGCGGTTGGCATGCGACCTGCGCGCGCTGCGACAAGCCGTTGACCTGGCATCGCGGCGCTGCGCGCATGCGCTGCCATCATTGCGGGGCGGAACAGCACGTTCCGGAAAAATGTCCACAATGCGGCAATATCCATTTGACCGGCCTGGGCCTGGGCACCGAGCGCCTCGAGAACAACCTCGCGACGCTGTTTCCCGATGTCCCGGTCGTGCGCATCGATCGCGAGACGACGCGGCGCAAGCACGCGTTCGACGAACTGCTCGGCAGCATCGCGCCGGACCAGCCCGGCCTGCTCGTCGGCACGCAGATGCTGGCCAAGGGCCACGACCTGCCGAACCTGACGACCGTGGCGATCGTCGGCGTCGACGAAGGTCTGTACAGCGTCGACTTCCGCGCGAGCGAGCGGCTGTGCCAGCTGATCGTGCAGGTCTCCGGCCGCGCGGGCCGCGCGCTCAAGCCCGGAACGGTGTGGCTGCAGACGCACAACCCCGATCATCCATTGCTGCGCCGGCTGCTGCGCGACGGCTACGCGGTCGCCGCGCGAGCGCTGCTTGCCGAGCGGCGCGAAACGGGATTGCCGCCGTACGCACACCTGGCGTTGCTGCGCGCCGAATCGAGCGCGCTGGCCCAAGTCGACGGTTTCCTGCAGCGCGCCGTGGAGCTCGGCGCGGCGCCGGCCGGCGTCAGCCTGCTCGGGCCGATGCCGGCGCCGATGCCGCGTCGCGCCGGACTTTATCGCGGCCAACTGCTGCTCAGCGCCGACGAACGGTCGCCCCTGCACGCCTTCCTGCCAAACTGGCTCGCGCGCCTGCGCGAGGACAATGCGGCGCGGCGCGTGCGCTGGTCCCTTGACGTCGACCCGATCGACCTCTATTGATTGAATATGACGAACCAGAATCATCGCGTCGTAATCGTCGGTGGCGGCTTCGGCGGCTTGTGGGCGACGCGTGCGCTCGCTGACGCGCCGGTCAGCGTGCTTCTGATCGATCGCGAAAATCATCACCTGTTCCAACCGCTGCTGTACCAGGTCGCGACGGCCGGTCTGTCTTCGCCGGACATCGCCGCGCCGCTGCGCCACATCCTGCGCAAGCAACAGAATGTCGAAGTGCGGCTGGCCAGCGTCACGCGCGTCGAACCCGAATCGCGGCGCGTGTGGCTCGACGACGGCGGCGCTGTCGACTACGACACGCTGTTGCTGGCGACCGGCGCCACGCACACCTACTTCGGTCACGACGAGTGGGCGAAATTCGCGCCGGGGCTGAAAACGCTCGACGATGCGCTGCTGCTGCGCCGCCGGCTGCTGCTCGCCTTTGAGCGCGCCGAGGCCGAGAGCGATCCGGCAAGGCGCGCGGCCTGGCTGAGCTTTGCGATCGTCGGCGGAGGCCCGACCGGAGTGGAACTGGCCGGAACGCTGGCCGAAATCGCACGACATACGCTCAAGCGCGAGTTCCGCCATATCGATCCGGCGTCGGCGAAGGTGCGCCTGCTCGAAGCCGGCCCGCGAATTCTCGCGAGCTTTCCCGAGTCGCTGTCGGAAAAAGCCCGCGCCCAGCTGCAGCGTCTCGGTGTCGAAGTCGTCACCGGTTCGCCGGTCGATTCGATCGATGCCGAAGGCTATCGGCTCGGCAACGTGTTCGTGCCGGCGCGCACCGTGGTCTGGGCCGCGGGCGTTGCGGCATCGCCGGTCGCGCAGTCGCTCGGCGTCACGCTCGATCGCAGCGGCCGCGTGCCGGTGCTGCCCGACCTGACCGTGCCCGGGCATGCGGAAATTTTCGTCGCCGGCGATCTGGCGACGATCACGCAGGACGGCAAGCTCGTTCCCGGGATCGCACCCGCCGCGAAACAGATGGGCCGTCACGTCGCGCAGACGATTCGCGCGCGCCTGGCCGGAAAGAACTCAACGCCATTCCGCTATCGCGACTACGGCAACCTCGCGACGATCGGCCGCATGGCCGCCGTCGTCGACCTGCATGGGCTGCGCCTGTCAGGCCTGCTCGCCTGGTGGTTCTGGCTCGCGGCGCACGTGTTCTTCCTTATCGGATTCCGCAACCGCATCGTCGTGCTGCTGAATTGGTTCATGGCCTACTGGAGCTATCAGCGCGCCGCGCGCATCATCGTCGGCCAGCATCGTTCTGCTCCGTCGTCGCGCTTGGATCAAACGCAGGAAAAGGCTTAGAACGCGGATTGCGCGGATGAACGCGGATAAGAGCAGATCAAACGCAGGAACAGACCTAGGACGCGGATTGCGCGGATGAACGCCGATAAGAGCGGATCAAACGCAGGAACAGACCTAGGACGCGGATTGCGCGGATGAAACGCGGGTAAGAGCGGATAGAGTGAATGGACTAGTTTGGTAATAGAACGGTTGGAATTCGCTGCGCCGGCATGCTGTCTCGCGAATCGGCATCAATAAATCTGCTCTATCCGCTCTTATCCGCGTCATCCGCGTCCAAATTTTTTTTGCTCGGCACAAAACAAAACGGCCCGGTTTCCCGGGCCGTTCTCGAAACACTTCAGCAGACTCGCTTACGCAGCGAACAGCGTGCGCATCTTCTTCATCGCGTTGACTTCGATCTGGCGGATGCGCTCGGCCGATACGCCGTACTCGTCAGCGAGTTCCTGCAACGTCGTCTTGTTCTCGTCGCGCAGCCAGCGGCGCTGGATAATGTCGCGCGAGCGCGCGTCGAGCTTGGCCAGACCCTGCTTCAACGCATCCAGATCCGACTCTTCCTGATCGTCGGTCTCGAGCGTGTTGTAAGGGTCGGCGCCGTGATCGACGAGGTAAGCGACCGGCGACGGCTTGGCGTCGTCGTCGGAATCGGTCGGCGCGTCGAAGGCCATGTCGTGGCCGCTCAGGCGCGACTCCATCTCGAGCACGTCGGCAACCGGCACGCCGAGATCCTTGGCGACGGCTTGCACTTCCTTGGAGTTCATCCAGCCCAGGCGCTTCTTCGACTTGCGCAGGTTGAAGAACAGCTTGCGCTGCGCCTTCGTCGTCGCGATCTTGACGATGCGCCAGTTGCGCAGGATGAACTCGTGCATCTCGGCACGGATC
>DASRTK010000454.1:0-4524 GCA_035655975.1 Rudaea sp. | reverse complement strand
CGAACGGTACCAGGCAATGCAGAGCGGGGCGCCGTCCAGTACGGAGACCCTAGGGGCAGGCGCGCCGGCCCGATGACGGTAGACCGGGTTGTTGACAGGAGCCGCGAATTTGACTCGGCCTGGCCAACGGTGAACCACTTGAGAGCAAGCAAGGGAGACAGTCATGGCAAAGAAGAACGCTGAGAAGGCGAAGAAGAGTGAGGCAAAGAAGGACGCGTCCAAGGACAAGGGCAATGGCAATGGCAAGAGCAAGAAAGCCATCGCCGAAGTCCCCGCCTCAGCCAGCGCGAAAGCCGAGTTGTCCGGCAAGGACTATGCGCGCGAGATGAAAAAGCTGCATGGCGAGCTGGTCAAGCTGCAGCAGTGGGTCAAGCACAAGGGCCTGAAGGTCTGCATTGTGTTCGAGGGTCGCGACGGCGCCGGCAAGGGCGGCACGATCAAGGCAATCACCGAACGCGTCAGTCCGCGCGTGTTCCGCGTCGTCGCGCTGCCCGCGCCGAGCGAGCGCGAGAAGTCCCAGATGTATGCGCAGCGTTACCTGTCGCACCTGCCCGCAGCGGGCGAAGTCGTGATCTTCGACCGCAGCTGGTACAACCGCGCCGGAGTCGAGCGCGTGATGGGCTTCTGCACCGACGACGAGGCGCAGCAATTCCTGCAGGTCGTGCCGGCGTTGGAAAGGCTGATGATCAAATCCGGGATCATCCTGATCAAGTACTGGCTGGAGGTCAGCCCGGAGGAGCAGACACGCAGGCTCAAGGATCGCATCGACGACGGCCGCAAGGTCTGGAAGCTCACGGGGATGGACCTGAAATCCTACAGCCGCTGGTTCGACTATTCGCGCGCGCGCGACGAGATGTTCGCCGCGACCGACAGTTCGTGGGCCCCGTGGTACGTTGCAGTGTCCGACGACAAGAAGCGTGCGCGGCTCAACATCATCAGTCACCTGCTCGGCACCATCAAGTACAAGGATCCGCCGCGAGAGAAGATCAAGCTGCCGGATCGGCAGAAGCCGGGCAACTACAAGGACCCGGGCTACCCGTACAAGTTTGTAGAGCAAAAATTCTAAACACGACCGGTCCATTGCGCCGCGCCTCGCGGCGCGGCGGATTGCCCGGGTTCGAGGCAAGCTGTGGCGCAAACGGCCCGTTTCGCGTACACTACGTTGGCTTTACTGCGTCGCCCTCCGTTTTTCCCTTCCGGCCGACCGTGATCCTGATCCACTGATCGGGAGTTCGCAGATGAGTCTGCGCGCTGTTCACGACTCGCCCTGTACCACTCGGCAACGACGCCCCATCGGACCGCTCGTCCATTCGACGTAGCGACATCCGTTTCTGTTTGCCTGCGGCGCGGTTTCTGGGAACGCTCCGGGTTTTACCCTGCGGCCGTGCATTTGCGCCGGCTGTATAACTTTGGAGCTTTTCACAATGTCTTTTGAAACCCTCGGGCTTTCGCCCGCGTTGCTGCGCGCGCTTGCCGATCAGGGCTACACCGCCCCGACCGCGATCCAGTCGGCCGCAATTCCGGTCGCACTGGCCGGCCGCGACCTGCTCGCCGGCGCACAAACCGGCACCGGCAAGACCGCCGCGTTCGCCCTGCCCCTGCTCGAACGCCTGTTTCCTAACGGCCAGCGCGCATCGGCCCAGGTCCGCAAGCCGCGCGCCCTGATCCTCACCCCGACCCGTGAGCTCGCCGCACAGGTGCACGACGCCGTGCGCGACTACGGCAAGCACTTGCGCGTCAACAGCGCCGCGATCTTCGGCGGCGTCGGCATGGGCCCGCAGATGCAGGCGCTGCGCCGCGGCGTCGAAATCCTCGTCGCTACGCCGGGCCGCTTGATGGACCACATGGAACGCCGCACGGCGGACCTGTCCGGCATCGAGATTCTCGTGCTCGACGAGGCTGACCGCATGCTCGACATGGGCTTCCTCCCGGCGATCAAGAAAATTCTCGGCAGCCTGCCGAAGCAGCGCCAGACGCTTCTGTTCTCGGCGACGTTTGCCGACGAGATCAAGCAGCTCGCCGCGCAGTTCATGCGCGATCCGGCCGAAATCCAGATCGCCGCGCGCAACACCGTCGCCGCCGGCGTGACCCACGTCGTGCATCCGGTCGATGCGGCGCGCAAGCGCGACTTGCTGCTGCATCTGCTGTCTGCCGACAGCCGCCGCCAGAGCCTCGTGTTCAGCCGGACCAAGCACGGCGCCGACAAGCTGTGCGTGCATCTGGAGAAATTCGGCCTGCGCACGGCCGCGATCCATGGCAACAAGAGCCAGGGCGCGCGCACGAAAGCACTGAAAGACTTCAAGACCGGCAAGGTCACGATCCTCGTTGCGACCGACATCGCCGCGCGCGGACTCGACATCGATCAGCTGCCGGTCGTCGTCAACTTCGACCTGCCGATGGTCGCCGAGGATTACATCCACCGCATCGGCCGCACCGGCCGCGCCGGCGCCGAAGGCCTGGCTATCTCGCTGGTCTCGCAGGATGAAACCGGCCTGCTCCGCGACATCCGCCGCATGCTCAAGCAGGAAATCGCGATCAATCCGGTGGCAGGCTTCGAACCCTCGCAGCCACTCCGCCTGGAAGGCCCCGGCAGCAACGGACGTCCGACCTTCGGCAAGCCGAAGACGCACGCCCGTCGCCCGCACGCCCATGCGCCGAACAATTCGCACGCTGCCGCCAAAAAGCAGCATCGCGAATGGCGCGGCGATCGCAGCGCGCGGAAAGCATAAGCTGCTCAAGTAGCTTGAAAGCCCCTCTCCCTCCGGGAGAGGGGTGGGGGTGAGGGTCGGGGAATTTATCGACGTCGAGTCGAAACCCGACCCTCATCCGGCCCTTCGGGCCACCTTCTCCCGAGGGGAGAAGGGAAGAAATGCACCAGAGCCTACCGCTCCTGATCCGTCGGCCTCATCAGAATCTCGTTGACGTTGACGTGCGGCGGCTGCGTTACGCAGTACAGCACCGCATTGGCGACATCCTCCGGCTGCAACTGCCGTACGGTTGCGGCCCAGGTATTGAGCGTCTGCTTCGTGCCGGCATCCGGAATGTGGTCGCGCAACTCGGTTTCCACGACACCCGGCTCGACG
Organism: Rudaea sp.; assembly: GCA_035655975.1. GTDB lineage: Bacteria > Pseudomonadota > Gammaproteobacteria > Xanthomonadales > Rhodanobacteraceae > Rudaea. Next base: position 1,441 of record DASRTK010000454.1, on the reverse strand, counting down.
ACCGAAACGCGGATGTTGTCCTTGTAGACCTCGCGCCGCAACGACTCGGAGAATGCCACGATGCCGAACTTGCTGGCCGAGTAGCCGGATGCAGCCGGGTTGGCGATACGTCCGGCCGTCGACGAGATGTTGACGATGTGGCCGCCACCACGAGCGCGCATGCCCGGCACTGCCGCCTGCGACGAGACCATCGGCCCAAGTACATTGAGCTCGAGCATCCGGCGCCAGTCATCGGAGTTCGCGCCATCGACCGGGGACAACAGCATCACGCCGGCGTTATTGACGAGGATGTCGAGCCGCCCGAAGTGCTTCTCCGTCTCGGCGACTATGCGGCGGTTCTCATCCTCGCGCACGAGATCCGCGGCCAACACCAGCACGTCGCCGCCTGTAGCACTCAATTCTCGCGCAAGCACCTCGAGGCGATCGTGCCGCCGCGCCGCGACAGCGACTTTCGCCCCTGCGTCGGCCAGGGCACGCGCCGTGGCGTCGCCAATTCCCGATGACGCCCCCGTGACGAGAGCGACGCGCCCTGCAAGAGGTTTGCTCATGATTGAACTCCGTGTGAGAGGGTGATCGGCAATGCGCCCGCTACCATGAGCGATGCGATCGAGTTGAGGCCGTTGCGCGCTGATTCAATACGGGGCGTTCAAATATCGGGCGCTCAGTCCCGGACGACAATGCCGGACGCCCAGCCGCGAACGCTCAATCCCGGTCGATGCTTTCGAGTGCGGCGACGCAACCCTGCAGGCGCGGTCCGACGTAGCAATGCGTCCCGCAGGCGATCAATCCGGCCTGCGCAAACGTCGATCGGTACCATTTTGGCGAACGCGGAATGAAACCCCGCTTGTCGCCGGCCGGCGCATCCTGCGACGTGAACAGTTCGAGGAATGCCACACCGTCGAGCATCTCGGCGATACCGCGCAGTCCGCGCTTGAGCTCCGGGGTCGGCACGTAGTGCAAGACATCCGAGCAGACAATCAAGTCAAACGCTGTGTCGAAACGCAGCTCGCCGAGCTGGCCAAAAGTCGCCAACCTCAGATTGCGCACCCGGCCATAACGTGCGACAGCATATTCGCTGCTGTCGAGGCCGAGATAATTGACGCCCCGGCGCATGGCCTGCAAGGGTCTGCGCCATACGCCTTCGCCGCAGCCGACATCGAGGACATTCTTGATTCGACGCCCCAGATAATATTCGGCCGAGGCCACTGCGAGCGCGACCTTGCGCTGCAGTTCGTCGCGCGTATTCACCGCGTGACGCGCGCTGCGATACCACTTGTCGAAGTAGCCGCGGTCGTAGACCTTCCGCTCCGCGCGTCCCCGGGTCGTCAAGGCGATGCGCTCAACGCAGCGACGCGTTGATCTTCTCCAGCGTCTTCGCGCCCGGACTCAGCGATTCCGCGCCGAGCCGGTTCAGTGGCGTGTCGGTCGTGTTGAAATGCTC
>DASRTK010000453.1:0-7104 GCA_035655975.1 Rudaea sp. | reverse complement strand
GATCTAGCTGCCCTCGCCCGCCATCTCCAACCGTGGCGAAAGCAGATGGATCAACCCCAACGCGATCCAATACGCCGATCCGGCAACGACGAACACCGGCAGATAGCCGGCGTGGCTATCCAGCACGAAGCCCGTGTACTTCGACATCGCCATGCCGGCACCCGCGCCACACAATCCGCCGAGTCCGGCAACCGCTCCGACCGATCGGCGCGGCATCAAGTCGCCGGGAAGCGTGAGCAGCGTTGCCGAGAAACCCTGGTGAGCCGCCGCCGCCACGCCGACAATCAGCACGCTCAGCCATAGCGCGTCGACACTCGCCGCAAATACGACCGGTGTCGCACAGGCCGCGCATAGCGCGAGCACGGTCTTGCGCGCAGCGTTGACGCTCGCGCCACGCTTGAGCAGGTGCGACGACAGCCAACCGCCGGCAATACTGCCGACGTCCGACATCAGGTAGATCGCGGCGAGCGGCCAGCCGATTGTTTGCAAGTCGAGGTGATGGCGCTTGGCCAGAAAATCCGGCAGCCAGACGAGGTACATGCCGAAGACCGGATCGCTGAACGCCTTGCCGCATGAATACGCCCAACTCTGCCGTCGCGCCATGACGCTGCGCCACGAGGGTCGTGCCGAAGTTGGCGCTGGCTCGCCGGCCCGATCCTGTTCGATCCAGGCCAATTCGCCGGAATTGACGAGCCGGTGCAGCCGCGGCGCGCGGTAAAGAGCCAGCCAGATCGGCAGCCACAACAGTCCGACGAGGCCGGTGACGACGAACACCATCTGCCAGCCCCACGCCAATGCGATCGCCGGGATCGCCAGTGGCGTGAGAATCGCGCCGACGTTCGAGCCCGAATTGAACAGACCAGTCGCGAAGCTGCGTTCGCGCTGTGGAAACCATTCGACGATTGCCTTGACCGCTGCCGGAAACGCACCGCTCTCGCCCGCGCCGAGCGCGCCGCGCGCGAGCATGAACTGGCCGACGCGGCTCGCGGCGCCGATCGTGATCTGCGCGAGCGACCAGAGCAGAAACGACAGCGCAAGTCCCGCTCGCGCGCCGATCCGGTCGACGATGCGTCCCCAGAGCAGGTAGCACAGCGCATACGCTGCCTGGAAGCCGATGTGGATGTTCGCGAAGTCACTGTTGCTCCAGCCTAGCTCGTCACTCATCGGACCTTTGAGCAGGCCGATCGTCTGGCGGTCCACGTAGGACAGGACGATCGCGGCGAACAGCAGCGCGACGATGACCCAGCGGAACCGGCTCGGTCGCGGCAGTTGCGGATTCGTCCGCGTATTCATGCGTTCGCGCCGCAGCACGCTGGAACGCCTGCAGGTTCGCCACGCGCGCGCATCAGTGCTGCGACGCGCGCGGCTGCATCGTGGCCAGATCCCATTCGGCCTCGACGAAAGCGCGCCGGGTTGCCGGCGCAGCGGGCGGGTAGCCACCGACGTCGGCCTCGCTGTCGACGATCCGGCCGCCACCGGAGCGGACCTCGTCGACCAGGCGGCGATCGACCGTGTCACGATCCCACGGCCGCGCGCCGGCGTGCGCGAGCACCGCCTCCGTCACTGCTGACGCCGCGCGCGGTTCAATGGCAGCGGGCATGGCGGCGGCCTTGTCGATCCCGATGACCTTGCCGGTCGCGTTCCGGTAGCGGCCGAACATCGGCAACAGCCGCCCGTCGCGGTCGGTCGCAAGGTTGTCGGCTTGGTACAGCTCGACATCGCCGTCGCCGCCGAGCATGAAGAATGCAATTGCGCGATCGGTCGATGCACCGCCCTTCAGCACGTTGCCTGCGAGTGCGAGACGGCCGGTCTGGTACGGATGGCTGCCCCACTCGCTCGCCCAGAGGTTGTAGTGCACCGCGCGCTGGCCCGGATCGAAGATGACATTGTTTACAAATACGCCACGTGCGCCGCCCTTGAACAAGGCGTTGCGCTGGCCGTTGTGCGCGTACAGATTGCCGACGATGACGACGCCGGTCACGTTGTCGTGCACGAGCGTGCCCTTGGAGTGCTCGCCGGGTTTGCCGTGCGTGGATTTGGCCAGACCCTCGGCGATGATGTTGTTGCTGTAGGTGATGTCGTGCGACGTGGCGGCACGCCACTCGTCCGGCGTCGTGCCGGTGAAGCGCTTGCCGGACGCCGACAGGTTCTCGTCGGTCGCCCAGGCGAACGAGCAGTGATCGACGATCACATTGGCGGCGCCGTTGAAGGTCGACAGGCCGTCGCGCTCCCAGCCGGAATGCTTGGCGAAACCGGCCTCGCCGGTACGCACGCGCAAATGCTCGACGATCACGTCGTGCGAATGTACGTCGATGCCGCCGCGAATCAGCGTAATGCCGGGCGACGGCGCGGTCTGTCCGGCGATCGTGACGTTCGGATTGCGGATCTCGAGTACATGTCCGGCAAGATCGATCACACCACCGACCTCGAACACGATGGTACGCGGCAAGTCGAGTTCGATCGCCGACTTCAGCGAACCTTCGCCGCCGGCGGCCAGCGTCGTGACGCGAACGATGCGCCCGCCGCTGCCACCCGGCGTCAGCGCTTCGGCCGCCCCGGTCCGGAAATCGACTGCCGAATCCGGCGCCGGTTTGCCGGCAGTATGGTGTCGATCGGCGGTCGGCATCGCGCAACCGCTTAGCAGGACGAGTACACCGACCAGCAGGCTTGCGGAAACGCTTTTTTTGAACGCGGATTGCCGCAGATTGACACGGATGTACGCAGATAGAGCAACAGCGGGTTTTGAGTGAGCACGCTGCCGCGTCGGCGACCGCACCAATGAATCTTTGCGCTCTATCCGCGGCATTCCGTGAAGATCCGCGCCAATCCGCGTCCAAAAATGCTTCTGATCTCTCTGCGCGCGACTCAATGCGGGCGCACGCGCGCCGGCAGCGGCTTCTTCGGCGTCATCGTGTCGAGATCCCAGTCGGCCGGGTCGAACGGCTGATGCGTCTCCTTGACCTGCGGATAACCATTGACCTCCTTCTGGTTGTCGATGATGTGGCCGCGGCCTTCGATCGTGTCGGCAACGATGCGTGCATCGTCGTGGTCGCGGTCCCACGGCCGCGCGCCGGCGTCGTCGATCACCGCATCCTGCACCTGCGCCGCGCTCAGGACCTTGACCCCTTCGGGCAAGGCCGGCGGCGCCTTGATTTCGATGACCTTCACCGGCGCCGTCGTGTAGCGCCCGATCATCGGCAACGGATTGCCGATCTTGTCGACCGCGATGTTGTCCTGGGCAAACAACTCGATGTCGCCCGACCCGCCGATCTCGAACAGGGCGATGTCCTTGACCGTCGACGGACCGGCGCGCAGCACGTTGCCGATCAGCGCGAGGCTTCCGGTCTGGCGCTCGTGCTCACCCCACTCTTCGGCGATCAGGTTGTAGTGCACCGCGCGCTGGCCCGGATCGTAGATCAGATTGTTGACGACCATGCCGCGCACGCCGCCCTTGAACAGCGGGCTGCGCTCATAGTTGTGTGCGTACAGATTTCCTACGATCAGGATGTCCGCGACGTTGTCGTGGATCAGCGAGCCTTTCGAGTGCTCGCCCTTTGGATGCGACGCGTTGGCCAGGCCTTCGGCGATGATGTTGTTGCTGAAGGTGATGCGGTGGCTGACGTTGCTGCGCCACTCGTCCGGCGTGGTGCCGACGAAGCGCTTGCCCGATGCGGAGAGGTTTTCATCGAGGGCCCACTCGAGCGAGCAATGGTCCACGATCACATCGGTGGCCGCGCCGACCGTGCCCATCGCGTCGGTTTCCCAGCTGAACCTGGGCTGGTCCGCATCGCCGACACGCACGCGGATGTGCCGGATCACGACATCGTGCGCGCGGATGTCCACGCCGCCGCGGATCAGCGTCACGCCCGGCGATGGCGCGGTCTGCCCGGCAATCGTCAGGAACGGTTCCTTGATCTCGATATCTTCCCGGCCGAGGTCGATCGCTCCGGCCACCTCGAACACGATCGTGCGTGGGCCCTGGGTCTCGACAGCTTCGCGTAGCGAACCTGCGCCGCTCGCATTGAGGTTAGTGACGCGGATGATCTTGCCGCCGCGGCCACCGGGCGTATGGGCCGCCCAGCCTTGCGCGCCGGGAAACGCCAGCGCTTGCGCGGCCTGCGTGCCTTGAGGCGCCACACCAGCCAGCACGATGCCGGCGGCCAGCCAGGCGCGGCGCAGCGGCGCCCACGAACCCGAAGTTCTCATCGATCCTCCTCCCGGCGCCGCCACGGCAGCAGCGCGCAATTATCGCAAATGACGACGTGCGGGATCCGGTGGATTTGTATACTCAGCACCGGAGCGGCAAGATTTTGTCCATTCGCAGTTGAAAATGACACCGGTTTCCTTTATACAGCAATTGACCGCAAATTTGGAATGGGCGGTATGCGGCATTGCAGCGGAGCAGCAGGATCAAGAGCATGGGCGGAACCGACGAATCGATTGGCGAAACCGAGAGCGCGGACGCGATCGCGCGGCAATTCGTGCAGGCGCGCCGCGACGGCCTCGCCATTGCCGAGTTTCCCGGAGCGATTCCGCCAACGCTCGGCGATGCTTATCGAGTCCAGGACGCGGCGATAAGACGCTGGCCGGACCGGATCGTCGGCTGGAAAGTCGGCTACATCGCACCCGAACTGCGCGAGCCCGCGGGCGACGAACGCCTGATCGGTCCCATCTTCGCCGGCAATTTGCAGCTTGCCGCACCCGGGATGAGCCTGGATTTTCCGGTTTTCGCCAGCGGCTTTGCCGCAGTCGAAGCCGAGCTCGCGTTCCGCCTCGGCGCCGACGCGCCTGCCGACAAGATTCACTGGACCCTCGATGAAGCGGCCGCGCTTGTCGCGGACCTGCATGTCGGAATCGAGACCGCGGGCAGCCCGCTCGCAACGATCAACGAACTCGGTCCGCGCGTCGTCGTCAGCGATTTCGGCAACAATGCCGGCATGCTGCTCGGACCGAAGATTCCCGACTGGCGTGCCGCGCGCGCGCCGCTGCTCGATTGCGCGAGTTTCATCGACGGCCGCAAGGTCGGCGAAGGTTCGGTCGAGACGCTGGCCGGCGGCCCGTTGATTGCGCTGGCGCTGGCGCTGTCGCGCTGCGCGCGCAACGGCCGACCTCTGCGCGCCGGACAACTCGTCACGACCGGCGCAGTGACCGGCATCCACGATATCGTTGCCGGCCAGTCCGCGCGCGTCGACTTCGGCGTCTACGGCAGCCTGAGCTGCCATGCGGTCGATGCGCGCGATTACGCGCGCGCGCGCGTCGTGCCGGCGTGAACCTGACGCGCCGCGCCTTTCTCGGCGGCGGCGCCGCATTGTGCATTTCCGCGATCGCGCGCGGACAGGTTACTGCGCGCACCCTGACCGCAACCGACGTGCACGTCAGCGACTATCCGACGGTGCAGGCGCTGCGCTGGATCGGCCAGATGCTGACGCAGGAAACCGGCGGCCGCATCGGCCTGCGCGTCTATCACTCGGGGCAGCTTGGGCGCGAGGGCGACGCGATCAACATGGTGCGTTTCGGCGCGCTCGACATCACGCGCGTCAACATGGCGGTGCTGAACAATCCGTTTCCGCTGACGCAGATCCTGTCGTTGCCATACGTGTTCCAGGACGAGGCGCACATGCGCCGCGCGCTCGACGGCGCGCCGGGACAGGAAATCGCCCGCGGCTTCGAACGCCGCGACCTGGTCTGCCTGGCCTATTACGACTCGGGCATGCGCCACCTGTACAACACGCGCCATGCCGTGACCGCGCCGCGCGACTTGCATGGTCTGAAGATCCGTGTCCCGCCGTCGGACATTTTCATGCAGCTGCTGCGCCGCTTCGAGGCCAACGCGACGCCGTTGCCGTACGGTGAAGTGTTCTCCGCGCTGCAGACGCACCTGATCGACGGCGCCGAGAACAACTGGCAGACGTTCCACACGACGCGCCAGTTCGAGGTAGCAAAGTTCATCGCGCGCACGGGCCATTCGTTCTCGCCCGAGGCGCTGCTGATGTCGCGGCGCACGCTCGACGCGCTGCCCGCGCCAGATCGCGGTTTGCTGCTCGACATCGCGCAACGCTCGGTGCCGTACATGCGTTCGCTGTGGGACAAGGCCGAAGCCGCGTCGCGCGACTATGTGCTGGGCAAGGGCGTGCGCGAGAGCGAGGTCGACATCGCCGCGTTTCGCGCTGCGGCCGCGCCGCTGCTGGCCGCGTACCGGCGCGATCCGCAGCTCGACGCCCTGTACACCAGCATACAAAGCCTGGCCTGACCCGATGCAAGGTTCACCGCCACGTATGCGCGATATGAGAAGAGCATGACCGCACCGCAACCGGACAACAGCGTGCTCGCGCGCCTCGCGCGCGCCGCGACCATGGTCGCCGGGGCAGCGCTGCTCGGCATGGCTGCGACCGAGGCCTGGCAGGTGTTCGCGCGCTACGTGCTCAACGACTCGCCGGGCTGGACCGAGCCGACCGCGCTGCTGCTGCTCAATACGGCGATGAGTCTCGGCGCGGCGGCGGGCGTGCGCTCGTGGTCGCATTTCGGTTTCTTCATCCTCGTGCACAACGTGCCGCCGGCACTGCAGCGTGTCCTGCAAACCTTCGCCTGCCTCGTCGTCGCGGCGGTCGGCGCCGCGCTCGCCGTGTGGGGCGCGCAGTTGCTGCTCGACGGCATCGCCATCCCGGCTGCCGGCACGGTGCTGCCGGAAAGCGCCGTGTTCCTGCCGATGGCGCTCGGCGGCGCGCTGGTGTTCGTGTTCGCGATCGAGCGCCTGTTCGCGCCGGCGCCGGAAACGGCGGCGGAGGCCTGACCGTGGCGACCGCGATCCTGTTCGGAGTGTTCGCCGTGTTGCTGATCGTCGGCGTGCCGGTCGCGTTTTCGCTGGTTTGCGCATCGCTCGCGACATTTCTTTTTCTCGGACTACCGCCCATCGTCGTTGTCCAGCAAGTCGCATCGGGCGCCGGCGCCAGCTCGCTGATCGCGATACCGCTTTTCATCTTCGCCGGGGAGATCATGCTGCGCGGCGGCATCTCCGAGCGGCTGATATCCCTCGCCTCCTCGCTCGTCGGCCACCTGCGCGGCGGCCTCGGCCAGGTCAGCGTGTTGTCATCGCTGTTTTTCGGC
>DASRTK010000452.1:0-4771 GCA_035655975.1 Rudaea sp. | reverse complement strand
CGCGCTGGCATCGAGCAGTTCGCGTGCGGTGATGCCGCCACGCGGCTTGTCCGATGCCTGGCGCGGATCGCTGGCCTTGAACACGCCGAGCAGGAAGTTCTTGGTGGCCTCCGCGCGCAAAGCCTGCGCTTCGGCGACGCGTGCCTGCGTGGCGGCCTTTTGCGCCTGCCACAGCGTGCCGACCAGTCCCGCCGCGAGCGCGAGGATCAGTGCCCCCGCACCGGCCACCGGCCAGCGGTAGCGGCGCAGCACGCGCCCGAACACGTACAGGCGCGCGCCTTCGCGTGCCAGGACGGGTTCGTGCGCCAAATGCCGCCGCAGATCGAGCCGCAACGCGTTGACGGTATCGTAGCGGTGCGCCGGCTCGCGGCGCAGGCACTTGGCAACGATTGCGTCGAGATCGCCCGCTAGCGCGCTCGCCGGCAATGGCGCATCTGCCTTGTCACGGATCGCACGGCTCGGCAACGTCGCGATGCGGTCGGTCAACTGCGCCAGCGCCTGCGCCGACGGCAGGCCGCGCATGCGCAGCGGACGCTCGCCGGTGAGCAGTTCGAACAGCATTACGCCGAGCGCGTAGACGTCGGTTGCCGTGGTCACGGGTTCGCCGGCCAGCTGCTCCGGCGCGGCATAGTCGGGCGTGAACGGCGCGATGGTCATCGTCGGATCTGCCGACTGCGCCGCTGCACTCGCGTCGAGCAGCTTGGCGATGCCGAAATCGAGCAGCTTCACCTTGCCCTCGGCATCGACCAGCGTGTTGGCCGGTTTCAGGTCGCGATGGATGATGAGGTTCCGGTGCGCGTACGCAACCGCGTCGCAAACCTGCGCGAACAGTTCGAGACGCTCGCCGAGCGAAGCGCCGCGCGCGTTGCAGTAGTCGAGCAGTGACACGCCGTCGACGTACTCCATCACGGTGTACGGTCGGCCATCCGGCGCCACGCCGCCGTCGAGCAGGCGCGCGATGCCGGGATGTTCCAGCCGCGCGAGAATCTGCCGCTCGGCGTGAAAGCGCGCCTGCTCGCCGATCGCTTCGAAGCGCAGCAGCTTGAGCGCGCCGCGTTGGCTGAACCCGGCTGCATCGCGCAGCGCGGCGTAGACCTCGCCCATGCCGCCGCGCCCGATCAACCGCTCGATGCGCCAGGCGCCCAGGCGCGCGTCTGCAGCGAGCGAAGGAGCGATCGACGCGGCGTCTGCGGCATCCGCGATCAGCAACGGGGTGTCGAGCATGCCTTGCCCCGTGTGCGCGCCGAGCAATTCCGCGACTTCGCGTTGCAGTTCCGCGTCGTCGCCGCAGGCGCGCGCCAGCCGTTCCGGCCGCTCCGCTGCGGGCCAGGCCAAGGCCTGCGAAAACACTCGCTCGAGCTTCTCCCAGCGTTCGTGTTGCACGACAAGTTTCCCGTATGCGGTTCCGCCAGCGTGCTTATACAACAAACGGCGGCGAATCCGGCAATGCGGCGCAGCCATTGCCGGCGCCGCGCGGCGCGTTGCCGGATTCCGCACCGTTTCCTGTAACGCTATCTCGAGTGTGGCAAAGAGAAATTGGGGGACGGAGGAATTATTCGTCTCAAACAAGTAATTCCTCCGTCCCCTTTGTTCCTCGGAGGATTTCGTCGTGACCGACTTACGTACCCGCTTTGGCCGATCGATCGCGCTGATCGCAGCGAGCCTGCTCGCAGGCGCTGCCCATGCGCAGCAGGACGGCGCCTACGATCCGGGTTTCGGCAATGTCGGCAGGGCCTGGATCGACGTGACGCCGTCCACGCAGGACAGGGGCGCGACCCTGATCCGACTGCCGAACGGAAACTTTTTCATGGGCGGCGCCTGCGGTCTGGTCGCCTGCGCCGCCTGGCTCACACCATCGGGGGCTTTGGCGGCCGGATACGGAACGTCCGGTACGGGCTCCGCCTCGTTCAGCGCCTTCTCGGGTTGGCCGACCGACGAGAACGGGATCTACGATGCCGCGGCCTTCAGCGACGGGCGCGTCGCGGTGGCGTTGAACAGGGCCACCACCGGCGTCGGCTACGTCGCCGTCCTGCGCGCGGACGGCACCGCGCTCGATCCGGAGGTCGGCAACGGCTTCGGTTACGTTTCGCCGTCGTTCGTCGTGCGCTTGCTCCGCATAACGCCACAGCAAAAAGTCATCGTGGTGGGACGAAACACCGCCTCTCCGTTCGCGCTGGTCTTCGCGCGCTACGATTCGACGATGCACCTTGACACGTCGTTCGGCACCAGCGGTACCACGACGATCGGGTTCTCCGCGGGCAACACGTTTCCGCAGGGAATGAGGCTGCAGAAGGACGGCAAGATCGTCGTCATCGCAACAGTCGGCGTGACCGCGACCTCGACGCGGGCGCTCGGCATCGTGCGCCTGACGGTCGACGGCGACCCGGATCCGGACTTCGGCATCAATTCCGACGGACGCTTCCTGAGCGCGTTCGGCAACACCACCGGTGGCGTGCAAGGCACCGACATCGCGGTGGACAAGCAGGGCCGGCTCGTGATCGTCGGTGAAAGCGAGACGGACATTGGCGACGGAGAGTGGTTCGTCGACCGCCTGCTCGGCGGCGGCGCAACCGACCCGTCGTTCAACGGCGGCCAGCCGCACAAATACACCGTCTTCGTGTCGTCGACGAACTACGAGCCCGCTCCCTGCTGCGTGGGGCTGCAGAACGACGGTCGCATCCTCGTCGCCGGAACCATGGACCGGGCGGACCTATATGACAAGTATTTCGCCATGAGCCGCTTCACCGACGACGGCAACTTCGACTACAGCTTCGGCATCGAAGGCCAGTCCTATGGCGACATGACGTACGAGGCGAACGCCACGGGCGATTCCCCGGAGGCGATGGTCATCGTGCCCGGCGGCGCCGTCATCGCCGGCGCAACGGCAGTCAACAACAGCGAAAACCGCTTCAGCGCGACGAAGGTGATGCTCGACCCGCTGTTCGCGAGCGATTTCGAATGACAGGGGCGACGGATTTCGAACGGGGTCAGAGTGCCTTATTCGGGACGTAACAGGGTCAGAGCAAATTCGGGGACGGAGGAATTATTCGTTTTGGACAAATAATTCCTCCGCCCTTTGTTTCACCGCGACTTCGCGCTGCAGTTCCGCGTAATCGCCGCAGGCGCGCGCCAGCCGTTCCGCCCCCTCCGCCGCGGGCCAGGCCAACGCCTGCGCAGACACATGCTCCAGCCGCTACCAACGTTCGTGTTGCACGACAAGTTTCCCGTATGCCGTCCCGCCAGCGTGCCTATGCAACAAACGGCCGCGAATCCGGCAATGCACCCCGGGGTGACTGCGGCGCCGCGCGCGGCGCTGCCGGATTTCGCGCCGTTTCCTGTAACGGTATCTCGAGTGCGGAGACAACAACATCACGGACGCCTACGCGCACAACGGCAACGGATAGACCTGCACGCTGCATTATGGAGACTCACTGCAATGACCTCGCGCCTCTGGCTCTTCACGTCGGCCGCGTTGATCGCGACGAGCACGCTCGCGTGGTCCGCACAGGATGGTGCCTACGATCTCGCCTTCGGCAACGGTGGCCGGGCCTGGATCGACGTGACATCGTCCCTGTACGACCGGGGCGACAAGTTGATCCGACTGCCCAATGGCAATTTGTTCATGGTGGGCGCATGCGGCGGCGTTACCTGCGCTGCCTGGTTGACTCCGGCAGGGGCGCCTGCCGGCGGATATGGCACGTCGGGCAGCGGCACCGCCTGGTTCAGCGCGTTTCCGGGCTGGGCGGCAACGAAAGAGTACGGGTACCACGATGCCGCCGCGTTTCAGGACGGGCGAGTCGCCGTCGCCGTCAATTCCAGCACCTTCCGTGTTGCGGTGCTGCTCGCGAATGGTAGCGGCTTCGATCCGGCGGTCGGCAACGGTGCAGGTTACATCGAGCCGACGTATCAGCCGCAACTGGTTCGAATTACGCCACAGCAACAGGTCATCGTGGTCGGATGGGACGGGGCGTACCCGGCAGCGCTCGTCATCGCCCGCTACGACTCGACTCTGCATCTGGATACGACGTTCGGCACCGGCGGCAAGACGACGATCGGTTTCGACGGCTTGAATACCTACGCGGGAGGGATGACCTTGCAAAAGGACGGCAAGATCGTGGTCATCACCACCGTCGGCGATTCAATTGACGAGATCGGCATCGTTCGCCTGACCGTCGCCGGCGCACCGGATCCGGATTTCGGCATCAATTCCGACGGACGCCTCAAGAACGCGTTCGGCAACACCACTTACGGTGTCGAAGGCCTGGACATCACGGTCGACAAGCAAGGCCGGCTCGTGTTCGTCGGCCAGGCAATCACCTCCAACACCAGCACCACTGGCAAATGGTTCGTCAATCGCGTTCTGGGCGGCGGCGCGGCGGATTCGACATTCAATGGCGGCCAACCGCAAGAGTTCACCATATTCGGCACGACGCAGTCCTACCATCCGAAGGCGAGCCGCGTCGCGATGCAGAGCGACGGCCGCATCGTGGCCGTTGGCACGATGGACCGGCCCGATGCCCACTACAAGTATTTCGCGGTGGCTCGCTTCCTGGACAATGGAACGTTCGATGGCACATACGGCAACGGCGGCCAGTCATTCGGCGACATGTCGCCTCAGCCCGACTCCTTCGATGATGACCCGCGCTCGATGGTGATCGTGCCGGGTGGCATCCTCGTCGGCGGCACCACCGAGGTCACCAGCGGCGAACAACGCTTCACCGTGACGAAGGTATCGATTGATCTGCTGTTCGCGTCCGATTTCGAATGATCG
>DASRTK010000451.1:0-8813 GCA_035655975.1 Rudaea sp. | reverse complement strand
GCGAGAAACGCGATTCGCAGGGCGGCTATGCGCAGCTGACCTACAAGTTCGACAAGCTCAAGCTCGGCGCGAGTTACGGCGAGTCGAAGCTGGATCTGGCCGACGACGAAAAACTCGTGATCAACCCCCTCAACAACAGGTTCGCCAGCAACCTGGTCAAGCAGAACAAGTCCGGCGTGTTCGGCGTCTACTACAGTTTGACCAAGAGCATCACGCTGGTAGGCGAGTACGTCGATACCAAATCCAAGGCATGGGATGGCAATTCCGCCGACGAACAGACCTACGTACTGGGTGGCATCATCTTCTTTTGACGTGGTACGCGTGTACGGCACCTGAGTGGCCGACTTCGGCGGCGCAATCCAATCGCGCCGCCGTTTTTCGCAGGCAGTCGCAACGCGGGAGAATCATGGCCGATCGCCTTCAGCGATCGGGGCGATCGCGCTCGATCAGCAGCAGCGCGCCGATCGTCAGCGCGCAGGCCAGCGCGAGGTAGTAACCGACATACTGCAGGCCGTATTTTCCGGCCAGCCAGGTCGCGATATACGGCGCCAGCGATGCGCCGACGATGCCAGCGAGATTGAAAGCGACCGAGGCGCCGGTGTAGCGCACCGGAGTCGGAAACAGTTCGGCCAGCGCCGTGCCGAGCGGACCGTAGGTCAGCCCCATCAGGAACATGCCGATCGCCAGGAACATGAACGAACCGCCGGCCAGCGGCGCGGCAAACAGCGGCGCGAACACCAGCCCGAACGCGAAGATCAGAACGCTGGCGGCCAGCAGCATCGTGCGCCGTCCGCGGCGGTCGGCGAACATTGCCGACAGCGGAATGCCGACCGCGAACAGCACCACGCTGATCATCTGCAGTTCGAGAAAATCCTTGCGCGCATAACCCAGGGCCGTCGTCGCCCAGCTCAGCGCGAACACGGTCATCAAATAGAACAGCACGAACGTCGACAGCGAGGCGAACATGCCCAGAACGAGCTCGCGCCGGTGGCGCGCGAGCACCATCAGTATCGGCACGCGCACGCGTTCGTTGTGCTGGAGCGTGCGCAGGAATGCCGGCGTCTCGCTCAATTTCAGACGCACGTAGAGCCCGACGCCGACAAGCGCCGCGCTGGCCAGGAACGGGATACGCCAGCCGAACGCGAAGAACTGCGCGTCACTCAGGCTGCTGCTGAGCCACAGGAAAACGCCGGTCGAACAAAGGAATCCGAGCGGCGCACCGAGTTGCGGAAACATGCCGTACCAGGCGCGCTTGCCGGGCGGCGCATTCTCGGTCGCGAGCAGCACGGCGCCACCCCATTCGCCGCCGAGCCCGAGGCCCTGACCGAGGCGGCACAACGCGAGCAGCAATGGTGCCGCGACCCCGATCGAGGCATAGGTCGGCAGCGCGCCGATCGCAACGGTTGAAATTCCCATCGTCAGCAGCGCGGCGACCAGCGTCGCCTTGCGGCCGATGCGGTCGCCGAAGTGGCCGAACAGCGCCGAGCCGACCGGCCGCGCAAAGAACGCGAGGGCGAACGTCGCCAGGGACTGCAGGGTCGCCGAAGTCGGGTCGCCGGCCGGAAAGAACAGCTTCGGGAAAACCAGCACCGCCGCCGTGGCATAGATGTAGAAATCGAAAAACTCGATCGTCGTGCCGATCAGGCTGGCGAAAAGGATGTGGCGCTTGGACGTCGGCATGATGACCACGGTCGGTCTGGTCGATGCATCGTGCACCGGATTGCTTTCGCTGCTACCCGCCATGCCGGAATTCCCCGCTACCTTGTCTTGCGCAAATTATGGCGAGGCGCAGTCGATGGCGCCATTGCCAGGCCCGGCCAGGCTGCGATTTTTGCGTCGCGGCGGCGATCCGATTGGACGTCGGCCGACCGGATCGCCGATCATTGCGCGATGCAGCTTCGTACCGTCACCGCTACCCGCTACGTCACGCCGCTGCGCGAAGGCGGTTCGCTGCCGGCGATCATCGAGGCCGACGACCAGGGCATGTACGTGCTCAAGTTCCGCGGCGCCGGCCAGGGTCCGCGCGCGCTGATCGCCGAGCTCGTGGCCGGAGAAATTGCCCGTGCACTGGCGCTGCCGGTGCCGGAGCTCGTGTTCGTCGACGTCGACGCCGACCTGGCCCGGACCGAGCCCGATGCGGAAATCCAGCACCTGATTCGCGCCAGCGCCGGCCTGAACCTGGCCCTCGACTACCTGCCCGGCTCGGTGACGTTCGACCCGCTGGTCGACCGGCCCGATGCCGATCTGGCTTCGCGCATCGTCTGGTTCGACGCGTTCGTCAGCAACGTCGACCGCACCGCGCGCAACAGCAACATGCTGGTGTGGCACCGCCGGCTACAGCTAATCGATCACGGCGCGGCACTGTATTTCCATCACTCGTGGGATGGTTATCTCGAACGCAGCCGCGAACCCTTCGGGCGCATCAAGGATCACGTGCTGCTGCCATTCGCCACGCTTCTGGCGGAAGTCGATGCGCAAATGGCGGAAGCGCTTGCGCCGCAGCGCCTCGCGGCCATCGTCGCGGCGATACCCGAAGCATGGCTCGATTGCGCAACGCCGTTCGCCGATGCGCAGGCACAGCGCCTCGCCTATCTGGAATATCTAACGCGGCGCCTGCAGGCGCCGCGCGCGTTCGTCACCGGAGCGATCGATGCACGCGACCTATGACTACGCCGTGATCCGCGTCGTGCCGCGCGTCGACCGTGCCGAGTTCGTCAATGCCGGCATCATCGTCGCCTGCCAGGACAGCGGACTGCTCGAAGCGCGCATCGAACTCGACGAGGCGCGACTCGTCGCCCTCGACCCGCACGTCGACTTGGCGACCGTGCGCGCGCACCTGGCGGCGATACCGGCGATCTGCGCCGGCGGCGCCGGCTCAGGTCCGCTCGGCGCATTGTCGCGGCGCGAGCGCTTCGACTGGTTGACCGCACCGCGCAGCACGCTGATCCAGACTTCGCCGGTGCACACCGGGCGCTGCAGCGATGCAGGCGCCGTGCTCGAACATCTCATGCAGACGATGGTGCGGGCGCCGCGCGCCGCAGCTCGATAGACAGGGCGACCGCGGCGCCGAGCGAACACAGCACGGCGACGTAGTGGGCCGGCGCGAGAGCGACCGATTTCATCAGCGCCGCGACGATCAGCGGCGTCAGGCCGCCGAAGATCGCGTAGGCCACGTTGTAGGCGAACGAGATGCCGGAGAAGCGCACGGCAGGCGGAAACGCGGCGACCAGCAGCGCGGGGATGACGCCAACGACACCGACGCAGAATCCGGTCAGCGCGTACAGCGCGAAAAGATACTGTGGCGCGCGGGCGACGCCGAGATAGAGCGCGTACGTCGCGACGAGCAGCGCCATGCAGCCGAGCAGCAGCGCGCGCGCCGCGCCGATACGGTCGGCAAGCAGGCCGTAGGCGACACAGCCGGCGCACAGTCCGAGCGTCGCGAACGTATTGGCCGTCAGCGTGCGCGCGGGTGGAATCGAGTACAGCTGCGCGAGCAACGTCGGCGTCATCAGGATCACGACGACGATACCGGCCGTCAGCACCCAGGTCAGCAGCATCGCCATGACTATCGCGCCGCCATGTCCGGCGAGAACGACTTTCAGCGGCAAACCCTCGACCAGCGCGCGGCGCCGGCGCAGTTCCTCGAATATCGGCGTCTCGGCCAACAGGCGGCGCAGGAACACGGCGAGGAAGCCGAACATGCCGCCGATCAGGAACGGGATGCGCCAGGCCCACGCCTGCACTTCGGCTGCGCTGTACGTGTTGTTGACCGCGCCGGCGATCAGCGAGCCGAGCAGGATGCCGGCCGTAAGGCCCGATGTCAGCGTGCCGCAGGCAAAGCCGATGCGCCGTTCGGGCACGTGTTCGGCAACGAAGGTCCAGGCGCCGGGAACCTCACCGCCGACCGCGGCGCCCTGCAGCAGGCGCATCAGCAGCAGCGCGAACGGCGCGGCATAGCCGATGTCGGCGTAGGTGGGGAGCATTCCGATCAGCAAGGTCGGCACCGCCATCAGGAACACCGACAGCGTGAACATCTTCTTGCGACCGGTGCGGTCGCCGAAGTGCGCCATGATCACGCCGCCGAGCGGCCGGGCGAGATAGCCGGCCGCGAACAGGCTCCATGTCTGCAGCAGGCGCAGCCAGTCCGGCGTATCGGGCGGGAAGAACAGTTTTCCGATCGGCGCGGCGAGGAACACGAAGATGATGAAGTCGTAGTATTCGAGCGCGCCGCCGAGCGCCGCCAGCGCCAGTGTGCGCAGTTCGCTGCGGCTCAGCGTGCGCCGGTCAGGCGCGATCGTAGTCGTCATCGTGGGCGAGCGCCGATGCTACAGCGTCGCGGCGACATCTTTCTCGATGCTCTGTGGTGTATCGGTGGACGCGTAGCGGCGCACGACGTTGCCGTCCTTGTCGACCAGGAACTTGGTGAAGTTCCACTTGATCGATTCGCTGCCGAGCAGGCCCTTGGCTTCCTTCTTCAGGTACTTGTACAGCGGATGCGTGTTCGCACCATTGACGTCGATCTTCGAGAACAGCGGGAACTTCACGTCGTAGTTCAGCGAGCAGAAATTCTTGATCTCTTCCTCGTCGCCGGGTTCCTGGTGGCCGAACTGGTCGCACGGAAAGCCGAGGACCACCAGACCCTTGGCCTGGAATTTCTCGTAGAGTTCTTCCAGTCCCTTGTACTGCGGCGTGAAGCCGCATTTGCTGGCGACATTGACGATCAGCATTGCCTTGCCTTTGTAGGCACCCAGCGATTGCTCGTCGCCGTCGATCGTCGTTGCGTTGAAATCGTATACGCTGGTCATGGCAGGTTCCTGCAATTTCAGTGGCTCAATATTGGATGAAGAAAGCCGGAACGGGTTCCCGCCAGCCGTGGCGTGGAGCTCCTCGCATGGAGCACAGCATGCACGCAGGGCTGCAGGCGGCGCAATCTCTTACTGCTCGGCATGATCGAAGCGACTTCGTTCGAGCACATACTCGATGTTGCCGCCGATGAGATTGCGACGTACCAGAACGTCGCCGGAATCGACGACGCGCACGACCCTCACCCGCACGGGTTGACGTCCGTGCTCGTAAACCGTCAGGTCCCCGCCGACGTAGCCGGCGAGCTGGCTGTATTTCGTCAGCGTATCCGGCGCCGACAGCAGGGCTGCGTCGATGGGCGACTCGGCCCCTCCGTACCGTGTGACGGATTGACCTTTCGCGACCTCCGTCGCCTCGTCGGCAGCGATCACCGCGGCGCCCGGCACAGGCACGCTGGCGTCCTTGACGGCGGGCCGTGGCACCGACACGAGGGCATTCTCGCGGCGGTCCTGCGTGCCGCTACCGCTTTCGCGCTCGAGCAGGGCGTACGTGGAGGGCTCGTCGCCGTCTGGCAGGGGCCGCACGGCAGTCGCCGTGAGCGCGATCGGCAGAGACTTGCCGTCCAACGCGAACGTCCCGCGCATGCGCGGCAGCCATGTGCTCAAGTCGCTTGCCGAGTACAGCGGCGCGCCGATTGGCGGATCGTAGTGCAGCACGACATCAATGTTGCCGCCTGCGGTCGCGTAACCGCGATAGGCTTGCTCGAGCTCGGCCTGCGGCGCCAGCCCGATCGTTGCGAGCAGGCGCCTGACGCTGTCGATGTGCCGCTGCACGAACGCGTCAGCGGTGACCTTATCCTTCATCGCGCAATGGCGATTGCGCGCAGCTACAAACCCCTCGTCCTTGACATGCCACTCGTCCAGAACGACTTCGCTGCTACCAGATTCGGCCAGGCTGAACAGTGAGAAGTCGTCGTGCTTGAGCATTTCGCGGCGGGAGTCGACACGGCCCATTCCGGGTGAATGCAGCGACTTCTGCTTGACGAGTCGGCCGCGCTCCAGGTGGTAGTCGAACATCAGATCGATGCCGCGCGGACTCAGGCCCATTTGGTCAAGCTCGGTTTCGACCCAGGCGGCATCCTCGGCGCAACCCTCGGCTTCGAACGGCGCTGTGCTTACGTTGCCGAACAGACGCAGTTCTTGGGAAAACGAAGTGGTAAGGTCGCCATGACCGTCCGTGAACTCCAGACGCACGTCATTAATCGCATTCAGCAGTGCGCCGCGTTTGCGGCTGAAACCGGAGCGGTAATAGTCGAAGAACGGCACACTGACGCGGACGCTGGCAAACCTGAAACTGCCGGCGTCCTCGCCATCGGGCGGTATCAGCACGACATCGCGCGCGACGACGCCGCCGGAAAGCAGTGGCCACGCGCTGCGATAGGTCACCTCCCAGCCGGGAAATGCCAGCAGCATCGATCGTCCGAGCACAAAGTTGGCGTGAGAAATCGTGTAGGCGATCAACAACGCCAGGGCAAACACACCAAGCAAGATGCGCAGCAACGACACTCCGCTCTTGCGCCGGTCAGCTACTCCATGCATGCGCGCTCTCCCTTGCCCCTGCCCGCAGCGGGCCGGCGGATTATAGCCAGCCTCTTGGGAACCAGGCGACCTCTTTATACTGCGCGGACCAATGTGCCAGCGATAGCGCTGCGGGCTTACCCATGAATCAGACTCTTTCCGCGCTGGTCGACCGCTTCACGATCGCGCTGTTTGTCAGCGTTGCGCTCGCGAGCGTCGTGCCGTGCCGCGGCGAGGCGGCGGTGATTTTCGCCTGGATCACCAAGCTGGCGATCGCGCTGCTGTTCTTCATGCATGGCGCAAAGCTGTCGCGCGAAGCCGTAGTCGCCGGCATCACGCACTGGCGCCTGCACCTTCTCGTGTTCCTGTGCACGTTCGCGTTGTTCCCGCTGTTCGGCCTGATGCTGCAACCGCTGACCGACGCGCTGGTCGGCCCGCAGCTGGCGCTCGGCATGCTGTTCCTGTGCACGTTGCCGGCGACCGTGCAGTCGTCGATCGCGTTCACGTCGATCGCGCGCGGCAACGTTCCGGCTGCCGTGTGCAGCGCGTCGTTCTCGAGCCTGATCGGCATCGTGCTGACGCCGCTGCTGGTCGCCGCGCTGATCCATACGCGAGGCGCGGCCATGGCGCCCGGCAACGCGCTGCGTGACATCACGCTGCAGCTGTTCGTGCCGTTCATGGCCGGCCAGTTGGCACGGCGCTGGATCGGAGCGTTCATCGAGCGCCATCGCGCGGTGTTGAGCATCGTCGATCGCGGCTCGATCCTGCTCGTGGTCTATACCGCATTCAGCGCGGCTGTCGTCGAAGGCCTGTGGTACCAGGTTTCCGCCAGTGCGTTGATCGGGCTGCTGCTGTTGTGCTGTTTGTTGCTGGCGATCGCGCTGCTGGCGACCTCGCAGCTCGGCAAGCGCCTGGGTTTTTCGCGCGAGGACCGCATCACGATCCTGTTCTGCGGCTCAAAGAAGAGCCTGGCCAGCGGCGTGCCGATGGCCAACGTGCTGTTCGCGAGTAGCGCCGTCGGCACGATCGTGCTGCCGCTGATGCTGTTCCACCAGATCCAGCTGATGGTCTGCGCGGTCCTCGCGCAGCGCTACGCGCGCCAGTCGACGGCCGCGGACACTGCGACCGCACGTGTCGACGAGGAAGTGGATACGGCCGACTGACCTCCGGGTCGGACCCCGCTTTGGTAGGGTGGGCCTTGGCCCACCGCTGCTGGGTCTTGCGCCAACGCAAAGGGCGGTGGGCCAAGGCCCACCCTACAGCAGCGATTTGGCGTGATTGAGCACGCTGGCGCAGGCCTTCTTCGTCACCGACTGTTTCATGCTGCCGATCTTGCCGAGGTCGACGTTGCCGCCTTCGCCCGTCTTCAGCAGGCCCTTGG
The DNA here is from genome assembly GCA_035655975.1 of Rudaea sp. Classification (GTDB taxonomy): domain Bacteria; phylum Pseudomonadota; class Gammaproteobacteria; order Xanthomonadales; family Rhodanobacteraceae; genus Rudaea. The sequence goes on along the minus strand of DASRTK010000451.1, from coordinate 1,052 downwards.
CGCCGGCCGCGTAGTCGGCTTTTTCGCTCTCGCCGCCGGCGTCGACTTTGCCCAGGAGCTGATCCTTGACGCTGGCCGCGTCCGCGCCGAGGAAATTGTTCTTCATGCAGTACTCGACGATGCCGGCGGCATTGCCCGCACTCGCGGGCTTCAGCTTCGACGAATCGAGTCCACCGGCAAGCCCTTTCAGCGAGCCAATGTCCTGGGCAGCGGCGGTCGCGCAGGCGCCGGCAACTGCCACGGCAACGATCAGAAGCATCACGTTCGATTTCACGGCCATCCTCCCTTTGCGAAACCCTGTCGCGCCCGAGCGCGCGGCAGACCACGATAGCGCCTGCCGAGTTCGCGATCCGTTAACGCGTTGCGCTCAGGCGACGCGTTCCAGCGACACGCCGGCGTGCTGCAGCAGCGGCGCGTCGACGTAGTGGTCGATCAGCAGGAAAGCGAACAGCGCCATCAGGTACACAATGGAATAATTGAACACCTTCATCGGAAAACGTTCGCTCGGCGGATTGAGCAGCACGACCGCGTAGTAGAGGAATCCGGCGCCGAGCACGAGCGCGCCGCCGAGGTAGAACAGGCCGCTCATGCCGGTCAGGTACGGCAGCGTCGTGACGACGACGAGCAGGATCGTGTAGTACAGCACGTGCCAGCGCGTGTAGATGACGCCGTGCGTGACCGGCAGCATCGGCACCTGCGCACGCGAATAGTCGTCGCGGCGGAAGATCGCCAGCGCCCAGAAATGTGGCGGCGTCCAGACGAAGATGATCAGGAACAGCAGCAGCGCGTAGGGATGCACCTGGCCGGTGACCGCCGCCCAGCCGAGTACCGGCGGCGCCGCGCCGGCGGCCCCGCCGATGACGATGTTCTGCGGCGTCGCGCGCTTGAGCCACGCCGTGTAGACGATCGCGTAACCGATCAGCGAGGCGAACGTCAGCGCCGCGGTCAGCGGGTTGACCAGCGCGATCAGGACCGCCATCGACGCAACGCCGAGCACGACGGCAAAGACCAGCACCTGCGTCGAAGTCAGCGCGCCGGTCGCCAGCGGCCGG
>DASRTK010000450.1:0-7115 GCA_035655975.1 Rudaea sp. | reverse complement strand
ACCAAGACGACGGTGACAGTCTTCCGGCCGACGGAAGCAATCCTGAGCAGGTTTTCGAACAGGCATGGGCACTGGTGGTCCTCGATTCCGCGCTGCGTCGGCTGCGCCAGGAGGCGCAGCTCGCCGGAAAGGGCGAGTTGTTCGATCACCTGAGCGACTTCATGGCCGAGCAACCCGATGAGGCCGAGTACGCTCGCGTAGCCGCGGCACTGAGTTTGCGCCGCAATACGGTTGCAGTTTCCGTACACAGGCTGCGGCAGCGCCTGCGCGAGCTCGTTCGCGAGGAGGTCGCGCAGACTGCCGCGGATCGCGGCGCTCTGGAAGTTGAGCTGCGCGAACTTCGCAGTGCACTGGGTGCTGCAATGCACTAGAGCCTGGCAACGCGTCGCGAGGCAGGTCCGACGCGGTGCCCTGTAATCCGGAGCCGGAACTTCTTCATTCGAACTTGATGACCCATGTTTCCAAGCGAGTGCTGATGATGCCAGGCCATTCCCGCCAAACCTTCGAGCGCACGCAGTGGTCGCTGGCCATGCGGCCGGATGAGCCACAAGCCCCGGACGCGCGCGAGGCGCTAATCAAGCTGTGCGTGCGCTACTGGTATCCGATCTATGCGTACCTGCGACGCTTCGGCCACGGTCCGGCGAGCGCGCAGCAGATAACGCGCGGTTTCCTGCAACACCTGTTCCAGCACTTCTGCGACGGTGGTGTGACGATGGCAAAAGGCCGCTTCCGCCAGTACCTTCTGGCACGTTTGCGGAAATACATGATGAGCGGCGGGCATGACCCTTCCCAAGGTGAAGTCGTCGCCGAGTTGATCGAGCCTCCGGATCTGGAGTTGCGCAATCAGCGCGACAATGCGAGTGCGCAGTCGCCCGAGCACGCCTACCAGCAAAGCTTCGCACTTGAGCTGCTAGCCCGCTCTACCGCGCGCCTGCGCGAAGAGGCGAGCCAGACCGGTCGCCTCGATATGTATGACGCACTGGAACCGTTTCTTGCGATCGAGCCATCCCCGGTAGAAAACGTGGAACTGGCGCGACGCCTGGGCATGCGATCGCTCACCATATCGGTCGCACTAAGGCGCCTGCGCCAGCGTTTTCGCGAAGTGATCGATGCGGAACTGGCGGACACGGTGGCGTCTGCCGAAGAGTTGCAGGCCGAGCAGCAGGCGTTGTACGCGGTCCTGCAAGGAGACGGGTGATGCGCGTGAACGATACCCTCCGCGCCACTGACCCAGTGCACACGGGCAAGCCCTTGCTGCCGCGCGGCGGCAAGGGTCAATGGGCCGATCTGGCGTTCGGTAGTCTGAGCTTGCGCCGCAGCGAGGCATTGACGACCGACGGTCTTGATCCCGGACGGCATCTCGCCTTCCTGCCGACCGAAGCCCTCAATCTAGATCTTTGCAGTGATTCGCAGCGTCAGTTCGGTGACTACGAACTGCTCGAGATGATCGGCGAAGGCGGCATGGGCGTGGTCTATCGCGCGCGCCAGATCAGTCTGGACCGTGAGGTTGCCGTCAAGCTGCTCTCAGCCGGTCCGTGGGCATCGCGCGAGTTCGTCGAGCGCTTCCAGCGCGAGGCGCAGAACGCGGCTCGCATGCAGCATCCGAACATCGTCGCGATCCATGAAGTCGGCGCCGTCGACGATATGCATTTCTTCAGCATGCGCCTGATTCGCGGATCGAGCCTGGCGGAGGAGCTCAAGCGCGGCGGCAAGCTATCCGCGCTGCGCGCGGCGGGTTTGATGCGCACGATTGCCGAAGCAGTCGACTATGCGCATCGGCTCGGTGTATTGCATCTCGATCTGAAGCCCGCGAACGTGTTGATTGATGAGACGGGCATACCGCATGTTGCCGATTTCGGACTCGCGCGCCGGCTCGAGCAGGGCCTGGCCGCGGACAACACCGAGATATCCGGCACGCCGAGCTACATGGCGCCGGAGCAGGCGACGCCCGGCGCGCAGAAGATCACGCCGGCAACGGACATCTGGGGACTCGGCGCAATCCTGTACGAACTGGTGACCGGCAAGCCGCCGTTCGCCGGATCGTCGGCCCAGGCCACGTTGAAACTGGTTACCGAAGGCCAACTGCGCAGCCCGAGGCGCTACGCGCCGGATCTGCCGCCCGATCTCGAAGCAATCATTCTCAAGTGCATGACGCGCGCTGCAGCCGAACGTTATGCGAGCGCGCGCGCTCTGGCCGACGACCTGACGCGATTCATCGAAGGTCGCGAAGTACGCGCGCGGCGGCTGAACCGCTTGCAGCGCGTGGGCCGGTGGGCGCGGCGCGAACCGAAGATCGCCGCACTGGTCTTGCTGGTACTGATCGCATTGATCGTTGGCGTCACCGGCATCAGTGTGCAATGGCAACGTGCACAGGCAAACGCGCGGCAGGCGCAGACGAATGCGCAAGAGGCAACCCGAAGCGCGAACCTCGCCAGCGAGAGGCTTTGGCAGGCACGCATCGACAAGGCGGAAGTCATGCTGCGCGACGGCCACACTTACCAGGCCCTGCCCAGCCTGGTGGCGAACATCAGGGAGCGCGAGGCACAGGGCCTGGATACGCGAGAGGATCGTGTCCGCCTGGCAATGGTCGAGCGCGGCGCACCGCGTTTGATCGATTCGATTGCGCTCGGCTCCTGGATCCGCGGCGTCGCGATCAGCCCCGATGGAGCGAGCGTCGCCGTCTCGACGGACGATGAAAAGTTGCGCCTGTTCGACACGGTCAGCGGCAAGCAGCGATGGCAGACGGGCTTCCACGATGCAACGCATTTTTTCCCGAAGTTTTTCAGGGAAACGGAAATTCATCTGGCAATGCTGCGCTTCACGCCGGATGGCCGCTATTTGATCGGCCGGCATTGGATCGGCAACCCAAACTTCCCGGTGCCCGCGGGGAGGGATGAAGTGATGTTCGACGCGGCGAACGGCACGCTACTGACGCCGCGGGAGCGCGTGCCCGATTTCACGGATGTCACCTACAGTCCCGATGGCGAATTCGCCGTCGTGCGCCGCGGTGATCGGCAGGAGGCGGTGTTCATGCGCACAGGGGATTGGCGTGCGCTTGGAACTCCTTCTGCCGGCCCACGGGGCGGTTTCTGGCTGGTGACCGCAGCCGGCCGCCATGTCGTTACCTATACGGGCGGTGAGCTGCAGATTCGCGAACCGAAGACGCTGGCGGTTCGCCACGCGATCAAGTACGAACCCGGCCAGAGGGTCACGTCGTGGGCTTCGACTCCGGCCGGCGACGCCTTCCTCGCGGGCCACCTCGACGGGATGATCGAGCGCATTGATTGCGCCAGCGGGCGGCGCGAGCAGATCACCCCGAGCCCGATCGGAAGCATCGGCGCGATCGCCTTCAGTCCCGATGGCCGCTGGTTCGGCGCCGTCGCGGATTCGGGCGAGGTGCTGGTCTGGGACAGCGTCGCGCGCGCGCTCGTCGCACCGCCATTGCGCCTGAACACGAGACCCGAGTGGCGCCATTTTCAGCTCTTCATCGACGCAAGTGCCGGAACGGTGATGGCATCGGCCAATTACGAAATGTCGGTGTGGAGTGTGCGTGGGCGACTCGACGCCATCCGGTTAAGCGGCGGCTTTCCGATTGCCACGGACGCGTACAATCACAACGCGTTTGCGCATCATGCCGCGCAGGGCCTGATAGCGACCGACGCCGGCCAAGGCGAATTGCGGCTCTGGCGCGTGCAGCGTTCGACCCCGGAAGGGATGCGGGGACCGCCGTTCGCGCCAATTGACCTGCGCACCGAAGACGGGCGCATGGCGCAGGTGCAAGACGACGAAGTCGTCGTCGTCGACGCTGCCGATGGGCGGCCCCTGAGCCCGGTACTGAAGATGCCACAAGCCGTCTCCGCGGCGGAACTCTCGCCGGACGGCAACAGCCTGATCGTCGTGGTTGGGAATCAGGTGTCCGTTTACGACGCCGCAACCTGGACACCGCGGCGCGCTCCGATCACGCTGCCCGACGATCCGGCCGATCTGCTGTTGAACCCGGATTCGCGCCACGTGCTGGTCCGCTTTGCGCGCTATCACGACGGCCGCAACGTCGAGCTTGCCCAGATCTGGGACCTCGTCGAGGGCGTCCCCTCATCGCTCGAAGCGGAGCTCGAACCAAAGATGGAATCGCCGCGGCAAGACGGTACGTTTCCACCCGTGCCCGGAGCGCGCCTCCGCTTCAGTCCGGACGGGCGCAATCTGGTGTCATGGGTTGAAGGCACCGACGGATTGCAGGTGTACGACGGCGCGACGCTCGCGCCGCGGTGGCCCCGCATCGAAATCGACAAGATCCTGGCAGAGGCCGGAGAAGGCAACGGCAACCGGCCGCAGCTCGACGTCGAGGTCCACGACGCGCGCTTTTCTGCCGATGGATCGCGCGTCCAAGCGCTGACCGCTTCGAAAGAAGCCGACCTCAGCCGTTTGCACGAGTTCGATGCTTCGAGCGGCGCAGAACGCAGGAGGATCAAGCTCAGCGAGACCGGAGGTGGCGAAAGATTCGCTGTGCTGCCTGACCGTGACGCTGTGATCGTGCAGCGCGAACGCAGCGGACCGCTCTGGTGGGATGGCGCGAATGGCGCCAGGGAACTGCCGACGCAGCCGATGACCGAGACCCGCACGCTGGCGCTGGCACGCGATGGATCGCTGTTCGCGCACGCCACGACCACGAACGCCGTGTTGACTTCCACCCGCAGCCTGGCGTGGCTCTCGCCGCCGATGCCGGTGACGGGGGGTTCCCCGACCCGCCTCGGCTTCACGCGCGATGGGCACGGACTGATCGGACGTGGCGAGGACGGCTCGTTGTCCTATTGGGATGTGAATCCCGACCTGCGCCCGATTGCGCAGCTCGAGCGCGAAGCTGAGCTGTTGAACCCCGATCGGACCAAGGCAGAGGGAGCCGTGGCGCCAGGTCGGAGCGACGCCGAGCGGCAGTGGCTGCGAGGTAACGATCCGGGAGCGCCGGTGCGGCCCGAACAACGGCGAACCGCGACGCGTTATCCGCCGCGTCGCGCCGACACACCGGCCAACTTGTTCGACCTGGGAGCTTTTTACAACTTCCCGATCGGGTCGGGGGAAGACGTGCACCAGGCTACGGGCCCCTACGAACTGGCACCTGGGCGGCACCGCTTCCTCGGCGTGGACTACGACGCACGCGGCACGATCCTGCTGACAGCGGAGAGAGTGAGTCACATGGCCGGCTCAAAGCATCCGGCTGCCGTACGCGGCATCCGTCCCGGGATACCCCGGTTCGCGGCTCTCAATATCCTGATCACCGGCTGCTGCATGCTGGCCTCGCACGAACCGCACCCTTACGCGTTTGTCGAACTCGATTACGCCGACGGCAGCCACGAACGCACCGCCATCGTCTACCAGCGTGACGTGATGGAAGCGTGGAGCGGAGATCCGGCCGGGAATCGGGCGCGTGTGGCCTGGCGCGCCCATGACGTCGTCTTCCGGCTCTTCCATGTGCGTTGCGCGAACCCGCACCCAGAGAGGTTGGTGCGCAGCATCGCGATCGAGGCGAGCGAAGAGCGGTTCAGCGGCCCGTCGATCTTTGCGATCACGGCCGAGCCGGTCGAGGCATCGCCGAACGCATCAGGGACGAGTGACTGACATGCGGTCTCGCAACCCTCGCATTGGGGCAGCAGCCCTGCGACGCTGCATGCGGGTCCCCCGGGCGTGTCATGAAACTTGACTCGAGCAAGCTTTCGTCGGGGGTTCGCCTCGCATTGTCGATGGGCGCGGCCGCTATCGCCGGCGCGGCGCGATCCGCCGAGGCGCAGACAGCGACCGGCAACGCAGAACAGCACGAACAGTACTTTGAAACGATTGTCGTGACCGGATCGAATGTTCGCCGCGTGGACACCGAAACGGCAAATCCCGTGATCACGATCGACCGGGCAGCGATCGAACGCTCGGGCAAGGTCACGCTCGGCGATCTCGTCCAGGATCTTCCAGCCGTAACCGGGCCTTACACGAATCCACGCGTCAACGTTGGCGGCGGCACCGGCGCATCGACGGTGTCGCTGCGCGGACTCGGCGCGGACCGTACATTGATTCTGGTCAACGGTCACCGCTATCTCTACGGCGACGTCAACGCGATCCCTGCCGCCGCGATCGAGCGCATCGAAGTGCTGACCGATGGTGCGTCGTCAGTGTACGGCTCCGACGCGATCGGCGGCGTCGTCAATTTCATCCTGCGCACGAATTACCAGGGCGCGGAATTCGCGGCCAACTACGGCATTTCCGACCGCGACGACGGCCAGCGCGTCGGCTACCACTTCGTATTCGGTCAGAGCACCGACAAGGGCAGCATCCTCGCTGGTGTCGACTACAACAAGTTCGAGTCGATTCTGGCGTCGAACCGCGAGTTTTCGAAAAACGCGGTCTACTACTACTACGGCGCCGCCCATGTTAACGGCGGCGTTTCGTACACGCCCACTGGCGCCATCCAACTGCCGCTGGAGCTGAAGCAGCAGTTCGGCTGCCCGTTTCCGTTTGCAACCCTGAAGACGCTGGGCCAGATCAGCAATCCACCGCAGCTGGAGGATTTCCGCTGTTTCCATCCGGCTACCGATCGGTACAACTTCCAGGCCGTCAATCTCGAGTTGACGCCGCAGGAACGCAGCAGTCTGTTCGTCGTCGGCAACTACAAGCTGACCGATCATGTCGAGGCCTACGTCGAGTACTTCCACAACAAGACCGAGTCGGCATGGCAGATATCACCGTCGGGGATCGGCGCGGCCCTCAGCCGCGTGGTGATCTCGGCGCAGAGCTATTACAACCCGTTCGGTGTCGACTTTGGCCCCGATTCGTTCGACTTCAGGACACGCTTGCTCGGCAACGGCAACCGGATCGGCAACTACAGCACGCAAGTCGATCAGGCGACGGCCGGTTTCAAGGGTGCTTTCGACGACGGCAGCTGGCAGTGGAACGCGTATTTCAACTATGGCCATCCGAAGGCGCTCTATCACACCAGCGGCTATGTCGATGCCTCGAGACTCAGTCCGGGCCTCGGGCCATCGTACAAGGACGGCGCCGGCAACCTCGTTTGCGGCACTGATCCGGCCTTGGGTGGCAGCGGTCCGGTTGCCGGCTGCACACCGTTCGACCTG
>DASRTK010000449.1:0-2943 GCA_035655975.1 Rudaea sp. | reverse complement strand
CGGCGCGCGCGAGAATGGCATCGGCCGCCTTGATGCAGCGTTCGAGTAGCGAACGTCCGTCGTCTTCGCCGAAGTAGGCTAGCGCGTTGTCGGCAGCCTCGGCCGGAATACCGGCATCGATCCACTGCTTGTGCGACGACTTCGCGATGGCCTCCAGCGACGGGAAGGCCGCGATCACCTGTTCGCTGCGCTTCGCGGTGAGTTTCGGGATCTCCATGTTGGCCAGAATCTGCGCCGGACCCAGCGCCACGCGCAACTTCCCGCTCGGCGCATGCGTGTCACCAATTTTCACACCGCGCGAAAGAAGATCGTCGATGACGCGCTGGTTGCCTTCCTGCTCGAAGAAGTGGTCGATCGCATGCGCGACCTCGCCGCCGATGTCGGGAACGGCCTTGAGCACGGGCCACGGCAGATGGCGGATCAGGTCGATCTCGCCGAACCACACCGCCAGCGCCTTCGCCGTGCTCTCGCCGACATGCGTGATGCCGAGCGCGTAGAGAAAGCGTGCCAGTGTCGTCTCGCGGCTGCGGTCGATACCATCGATGAGGTTCTCGGCCCACTTCGTTGCAACCTTGCCGGCCTTGACCGTTTCCGGTGTCGTGCCATCCCGTTCGTCGACGCGGCGCTTCATCTCGAGCAGGTCGTCGAGCGTCAATTTATACAAATCGGCAACCGACTTGACGTAGCCCAGGCTGCTCAGGTCTTCGATGTAGCGTTCGCCGAGCCCGTCGATGTCCATCGCGCGCCGCGCGGCGAAGTGGAAAATGCCCTGGACGATCTGCGCCGCGCAGGTCAATCCGCCCGTGCAGCGCGCGACAGCTTCGTCCTCTTCACGCAGGATCTCCGACCCGCAGACCGGGCAATGCGCGGGCATCTGCCACTTCTTCGTGCGCGCGGGGCGCTGGTCGAGCACGACACTGACGACCTCGGGGATCACATCGCCGGCGCGGCGCACGACGACCGTGTCGCCGACACGCACATCCAGGCGCGCCACCTGGTCTGCATTGTGCAGCGTCGCATTCGTGACCGTGACGCCGCCGACGAAAACCGGCTTCAGCTTCGCCGCAGGCGTCGCGGCGCCGGTTCGGCCGATATTGATGATGATGTCTTCGACGACGGTGGTCTGTTCCTGCGCCGGAAACTTGTGGGCGATCGCCCAGCGCGGCGTTCGACCGACGAACCCGAGTTCGTTCTGGCTCGCCAGCGAATCGAGTTTGTACACGACGCCGTCGATGTCGAACGGCAAGCGGTCTCGCTGCTTGCCGATTCGGCGGTAGTAGTCGAGACAGCCGTCGATTCCATCCGCGGTCTCGACCAGCGAGCTGACCGGCATGCCCCATTCGCGCAGCTTCGCGAGCATCGCCGAATGTCGAGGCGGCAGCCGGCCGCCTTCGATGGCGCCGACCGCGTAGGCGAAGAATGCGAGCGGACGCTTGGCGGTGATGCGCGGATCGAGTTGACGCAGCGAACCCGCGGCGGCGTTACGCGGATTGATCAGCAGTTTGACCTTGCCGTCGGAGGCGCGCGCCGCCTCGTTGTACTTTTCGAATCCGGCGCGCGGCATATAGACCTCGCCCCGGATTTCGATCACCTTCGGAAAATCCCTGCCACGCAGGCGCAACGGTATGGCCTTGATCGTGCGCAGGTTCGCCGTCACGTCTTCGCCGGTTTCACCGTCGCCACGCGTGGCGCCGCGCACGAACACGCCATCTTCATATCGAAGACTGATCGCGAGGCCGTCGAACTTCGGCTCGACCGAAAACTCCAGCTTCGACTGGTCGTCGAGCCGGCTCTCGATGCGCCGGACAAAATCGCGCACTTCCTGATCGGTGAATGCGTTCGCCAACGACAGCATCGGAATCTCGTGACGCACGGTCGCGAACGCGCCCGACGGCGCGGCGCCGACGCGCTGAGTCGGCGAATCCGGCGTACGCAACCCGGGATGCTCCGCTTCGAGCGCCTCGAGTTCGCGCATCAGCTGGTCGTACTCGGCATCCGTGATCGCCGGCTCGTCCAGCACGTGATAGCGGTGGTTGGCCTCGTCGATCTGCGCCCTGAGTTGCTCAGCGCGTGCGGCGGGATTCTGGCGAGCAGTCATGGGCAAATTGTCGCATGTCGGGGCCTGAAGATTGAACCAGTTCGTGCTCTTGAAGAAGGTCTCAGAACAAACTCAAGACTTGACTTGCCGTCATTCCCGCGAAAGCGGGAATCCATCTTGATCCTCCCTGACCCCAGATAAAAATGGATTCCCGCTTTCGCGGGAATGACGACATACTTCGAGTTTCCTCAACTATTGGCGCCGTAGCGGCTTGCATGTAGCGGCGGGCTGAACGATGCTTGGACGCGTACAAGGGGAGTATCAACATGGCCAAATCGAGCTGGGCGGCTTTTCCGCATCCTGACAAGAACTATGACTACCCGGGCGACAAGCTCGCCAAGGCCTGGCCGAAGCTCCACGCGGGCGACCAGGAACCATTTCCCGACGACAAGCACATCGGCAAACTGCTCAAGGCGCGCCCTGCGCTCGGCAAGGACGCGGGCAAGATTGCCGATGCACTGCAGGACGCCTGGCGCGCGTTCCATCGCGGCGATTTTCACGAAGCCTACGACGCTGGCGTGGCGCTGAAGGCGCTCGGCGCCTCCGTCGCCATCAAGGCCGGCGGCATCCACGCGACTTATCTGGTCGCCAGCGACAAGGACAAGATCGCCCGCTACGAAACGCTCATCCCGCTTGCCGAGGCTGCGATTGCGACGCTGCCTGGCGAGGCCAACAGCCACTATCGCCACGCCTTCGCACTGGGACGCTACAGTCAATGCATCTCGATCGCCAAGGCGCTCGCCCAGGGCATTGCGAGCAAGGTGCGCGCATCGATCGACGCAACTTTGAAGATAGCGCCGAAACATGCCGAGGCGCGAACCGCGCTCGGTGTCTATCACGCCGAA
>DASRTK010000448.1:0-3398 GCA_035655975.1 Rudaea sp. | reverse complement strand
CCGCTGTGCGCGCTGACCGTGCCGCCGTGCGACTCGACGAGGCTCTTGACCAGGGTCAGGCCGATGCCGAGTCCGCCTTGGGCAACCCGCGCCGCATCGGTGACCTGGACGAACATGTCGAAGATCGCGGCCAGCATGTCGGCGGGAATGCCGATGCCGTTGTCGCGCACGCCGATCCGGGCGAAGCCGTCGGCCCGATCGATGGTCACGGTGACGTGGCCGCCGGGCTGTGTATACTTTGCTGCATTGTTTAGCAGATTCGAGAAAATCTGGGTCAGGCGCACGCGGTCGCCGCGCACGCTCAGGCTTTCGCCGGGCAAGACCAGTTCCAGGCGATGCCGGGCCGCGGTCAGCTGCGGGCGGCTGAGCTCTACCGCGTCGGCGACGACGCGCTCCAGCGCCAATACCTCGGGCTTGAGCTCGATCTTGCCGCGCGTGATGCGCGACACCTCCATGAGGTCGTCGATCAGCCGCACCATGTGCTGGACCTGGCGCTCCATCATCCGGTAATGCGGCCTGGCTTCGTCGGCGCTGAAGGTCTTGCGCTGCAGCAGCGACAACGCCGTGCTCAGCGGGGCGAGCGGATTGCGCAACTCGTGGGCCAGAGTCGCCAGGAACACGGTCTTGCGCTGATCGGCCTGGCGCAATCCCTCCATGACGCCGCGCAACTCGTACTGGCGTGCGCGGGCGCGCAGCGCCGAGCGCACCGAACTGATCAGCGAGAAGATTCGGATCGGGCGTTCGATGATGGTGAAGTTCGCCGACATCTGCATCGCATCGATGATGGCCATCGAATCGGCACCGGTGCGCGCCAGGATCAGCACCGGCAGATCGGACCAAGGCGATTGCCGGTGCAGGATTGCGGCCACCTGGCGGAAGGCGGGATCGAGGAGCGTTTCCTCGGCGACCAGCAACGCGCCCGCGCCGCGTTCGATTTCCACGACCAGTTCCTCGACCGATGCGCAGGCATGCGCGACCACACCGGCGCGTTCGAGCACGGTCTTGGCCAACGCCGCATCCTTGCTGGTCACCGTTCGCAGCAGCACGCGCTGCGCATTGGCAGCCGGCGCTTCCCCAGTCACGGCGTCCGGTTGTCCCGCTCGTCGAGAGCGACCGGGACCCCGGTCAGGATTCCGCGGAACTGCTTCAGCGGCTGACCGACATGGATTCCGGCATTGCTCAGCGAGAAATCACGGATGCTGCGTTCATGCGCGCCGCCGCGCTTCTTCAACACGGATATGGCCTGACGCACCATGCCGCCGGCCTCGAAGTAGCGCAGGACGACGACCGCGTCGGCCAGGTAGCTGGCGTCGACCGGCGTCTGCATCTGCATGCCGATCAGCCCATGCTGCGCGCCGATCAGCAGCGTGGCGACACCGGATTGGCCGAGGAACGTCAACAGCTCGTGCAGCTGGATGATCAGGAACTGCTCGTTCGGCATGGCGTTGAGATAGCCGTTGAGGCTGTCGATGACGACGACCTTGGCCTTGTTTTCGGTCACCGCCGTGCGGATGTCGTGGACGAGTTCGCCGGGCGACAGTTCCGCCGGGTCGACCTGGCGCACGCTGATCCGGCCGGCATCGATGTGCGGCTTGAGGTTCATGCCCATGCCGGCGCAGCGTGTCAGTAGCGTCTTGATGCTCTCGTCGAAGATGAACAGCGCAGCGCACTCGCCGCGGCCGGCGGCAGCCAGCGCGAACTGCACGGCAACCGAAGACTTGCCGGTGCCCGGGGCGCCGACGAAAAGTGTACTTGTTCCTTTTTCCAACCCGCCGCCGAGCAGTTCGTCGAGCGCGTCGATGCCGCTGGCAAGCTTCTCGCGCGTCTCGTCGCCGGCATGCTCGGCCGCGACCAGGCGCGGAAAGACCACCAGGCCGCCGCGCACGATCTTGTAGTCGTGGAATCCGCCGCGGAAGTCCCGGCCGCGGTACTTCACGACCATCAGGCGCCGGCGCGCCGAGCCGTAATCGGAGTTGAGTTGTTCCAGGCGCAGCACGGCATGGGCAATGCTCTGCACCTGCAGGTCGTGCTGCGTCGAGGTCATGTCGTCGAGCATGAGCACCGAGCAGTCGCGCCCGGCGAAAAACTGCTTGAGCGCGAGAATCTGCCGGCGATAGCGCAGCGAATTTCCGGCCAGCAGACGCAACTCGGAAAGCGAGTCGAAGACGACCCGGGTCGGCTTGAGCTTCTCGACATCGATGAGGATCTTGTGCGTCGTCTCGCTCAGTTCCACTTCGGACGGGTGGAACATCGTGTACTGCTCATCCGGCTGAAGCGATTCCTGCGACGGCAACATTTCGCGCATGTGGATGCCGTCGAGCGACCAGCCGTGCGACACCGCCACGCCTTTCAGCTCGGTTTCGGTTTCCGACAGGGTGACGTAAAGAACCGATTCGCCGTTGGCAGCACCCTCGATCAGGAATTGCAACGCGATCGTGGTCTTGCCGGCGCCAGGAGTTCCCTCGATCAGGTACAGCCGGCCCGGTGTCAGGCCGCCGCCGAGCACGTCGTCGAGGCCGGCGACACCCGTGCTCATGAGTTCCTCGGGGACGCGCTTGCCAGGGATGCGGGCTATTGCCATGGTCGATTCCCTCAGTCGTGTATTTCCGAGCGGTGTCCGACCGCCAAAAAAAAGCGCAATTTTGCCGCGGTCAGCCCGGCCTCGTTGGTGGACCACATGCGCCGCAATGTCGCACAATGCATTCACCAAACTGACCGGTGGCTGAAAGCCCTGTGCCCCTGTTTTTAATCGTCTCGATCGTCCTGCAGATCGCCTGTGCCGTGCACGTCGTGCGCAGCGGCCGCCAGCTCTACTGGATCTGGATCCTGTTCATCGGCTCGTATCTGGCGGTCATCGTGTACCTGCTGGTCGCCGTGATTCCGGACCTGCGCAAGGACCCGCGCAGCCGCCAGGTAACGCGCAAGGTCCTGCACACGTTCGATCCGGAGCGCCAGCGGCGCACGATCAAGCAGCGACTCGAGATTGCCGACACCGTCGACAACCGGCGCGCGTTGGCCGAGGAATGCATGCGCCTGGGCGACTACGCGAACGCAGCCGAGCTCTACCGCTCAGTGCTCAAGGGCGTGTACGCGACCGACCACGCCTTCCTGCTCGGCCTGGCTCAGGCACAGGCCAACAGCAACGACTTCGCCGGCGCGCGCGCCACGCTCGACACGCTGTTTTCGACGAATCCGAATTTCCGCTCGGCCGACGCCGACCTGCTGCACGCGCGCACGCTCGAAGCGCTCGGCGAGAACGACGCAGCGCTACAGCGCTATCAAACGCTGGCAACGAGCTACCCCGGCGAGGAAGCGCGTTTCCGCTACGGCGCGATGCTCAAGGCGCGCGGCCGCTTCGCCGACGCGCGCGGCGTGTTCCGCGACATGCTCGCGCGCGC
>DASRTK010000447.1:0-22397 GCA_035655975.1 Rudaea sp. | reverse complement strand
AGGGCAAGCTGATCCATACCGGTCAGCTCGGCGACGTCATGCAGGAATCGATTCATGCCGCGCTGTCGGTCGTGCGCGCGCGCGCGGAGCGGCTCGGGATCGATCCGGATTTCCTCCAGAAGCACGACCTGCACATCCACGTTCCCGAGGGCGCGACGCCGAAAGACGGCCCGAGCGCGGGAATCGCGATGTGCACGGCTCTGGTTTCGGCGCTGACCAAGGTCCCGGTGCGTTCGGAAGTTGCGATGACCGGCGAAATCACGCTGCGCGGACGGGTATTGCCGATCGGGGGACTGAAGGAAAAGCTGCTGGCGGCTCACCGTGGTGGAATCGAGACCGTGATCATCCCGGACGAGAACATCAAGGATCTGGCCGATATTCCGAAGAACGTGACCGAGTCGCTGAGCATCCGGCCGGTGCGCTGGATCGACGAGGTTCTCGACATTGCGCTCGAGCGTCCGCTTACGCCGCAAAGTGGAAAAGTACAGGAAGAGCCAAAAGTCGCAACGGAGCCGGCTCCGGCAGCGCCGACCGACATCACGCCGGTGCGTCCGCACTGAGGCGCCCAAGCGGCGCCGTCGCAGATTTCCCCTCACCCCTTGCCCTCTCCCGCAAGCGGGAGAGGGGGAGTGATCGTCGCGCCTTCGCGCGACATCGTCATTTTATTGAAGCGGCGGGTATGCAAATTCCCAACCAGCGTGTCAAGTCGATGCGCCGGATTTTTCTCGTTTCAGCGATATTCGAAATTGTCTGCAGGCCGCGCCACGCTTGAGGTTGCGCCGAATCAGGTGGGCTGGTATAAAGTCTGCGCCGCGATCCGGGTGACGACGAGTCCGGGCGATCGCGGGGTAGCGAGGCAGTACCAAAGATAGCTCGCAAATGCACACACCTGCTTCGCAGAGACGCCACGCGTTGCGGTCCAGATTTTGCTCGGGAGAGACATAATGAACAAAGCTGATTTCGTTGGTGCTGTGTCAGATGCCGCCGGCCTGACCAAGGTTGACGGCGCCAAGGCCGTCGAAGCTTTCATGGAGACGGTCAAGAAAGCGTTGAAGAAGGGCGAGACGGTTGCGTTGGTCGGCTTCGGCACGTTTGTCGTGCGCAAGCGCGCCGCTCGCACCGGCCGCAATCCGCGCACCGGCGCACAAATCAAGATCAAGGCTTCGAAGAATCCGTCATTCAAGGCTGGCAAAGCGCTCAAGGATGCCATAAACTAACGCGCTTTCGCCCATTGCGGGCGTAGGGGTGCTTAGCTCAGCGGTAGAGCGTCGCCCTTACAAGGCGAGGGTCGGGGGTTCGAACCCCTCAGCACCCACCAGTTACCGATTGCGGGAAGTTTCCGCTCGACAGGTCCGGCGCAGGCATTGCCGGACTTCTTGAGTCCTCCGCATCAAAAGCACGGCCGGTGTTGGCGCGCTTGCAGCTCAGAGAACGCGGAGTGGTAGTTCAGCTGGTTAGAATACCGGCCTGTCACGCCGGGGGTCGCGGGTTCGAGTCCCGTCCACTCCGCCACGATCTGGAAGGGCGCCGTAATGGGCGCCCTTTTTTTTCGCAATTATTGGAACAGTTTGAAAGTATACGAATGTCGATTCCGCGCCGTGCGTTGACGCGGCCAACGAACCAGGGTTTCGGAACGCCTACTCATGTTGCAGACACTCCACGAAAAATTCTCCGGCCTGATCGCCAAGATCATTCTCGGCATCATCGTCATCATCTTCGGCGGTTTCTTCGGCATCCAGTCCTACATGAATCCGCAGACCGAGACGTTCGTTGCGAGCGTGAACGGCCACGAGATTTCGCAGGATGAGTTTCGCGACCGCTACAACCAGTACCGCTCGCAGATGCAGCGCATGTACGGCAAGCAGTTCAATGCGCTCGAGTTCGACACGGCGCAGCGCAAGCGCGAACTGCTCGACCGGCTCGTCGACGAGCAGTTGATCCTGGACGCGAACGAGAAGCTCGGCGCGACGGTCACTCCGGCGCGGATCCAGGAAACGATCATGCAGGATCCGAATTTTCAGGTCGACGGCAAGTTCGACAAGGACCGTTATCGCATGGTCCTGGGCGCCAACCAGAAATCCGCTGAGTGGTACCAGGATCAGATCCGCCATGATCTGGCGATCCGCCAGGTGCCAGCCGAGCTGGCGCGCAGCGTCGTGGTGACCGACGTGGAAGTCGGCGCCTACGTCCGCCTGCGCGATCAGACGCGTAATTTTCGCTACGTGAAGTTCGACAAGCCGACGACCGAGCCGAAGGTCGCCGACGCCGACATCGAGGCCTACTTCAAGGCGCATGGCGACGAATTCATGACGGCGGAAAAAGTGTCGCTCGACTACGTCGAGTTGGACGCGGCGAAGATGCAGTCCGACGCCAAGCCCGACGACGAGACGTTGAAGAAGCGCTACGAGGAACAGAAGGCGCGCTTTCTCACGCCCGAGCAACGGCTTGCCTCGCACATCCTCGTGAAGGTCGACGCCAACGCAGATGCCGCGGCGCAAAAGGCGGGACTCGAGAAAGCGCAGGCGATCGCGGCCGAAGCCAAGTCAGGCAAGGATTTCGCGGCGCTGGCCAAGGCCGATTCGGCCGACGTCGGTTCGAAAGCGCAAGGCGGCGACCTTGGCTGGCTCGAAAAGGGCGTGACGGATGCTGCCTTCGAAAGCGCGCTTTTCGGTCTGGACAAGGGCGCGATCTCCGATCCGGTCAAGACCGAAGAGGGCTACCACATCATCCAGTTGCGCGACGTGCGGGCCGAGAAAGTGCGCAGCTTCGATGAGATCAAGACGGAATTGGCCAAGCAGTATGTCGACTCCGAACGCGAGCGTGCCTATAGCGAAGTTTCCGGCAAGCTGACCGATGCGATCTATCAGGATCCGACCGCGTTGGCCTCGGCAGCCAAGGATCTGGGTCTTGAAATGCAGAAGACTCCATTGTTCGCGCGCACCGGCGGCACTGGCGTCGCGGCGAATCCGGCGGTCGTCAAGGCAGCTTTTTCAGGTGCGGTGCTCACCGAAGGCAACACCTCCGATCCGATCGAACTCGGACCGAACCATATCGTCCTGATCCGGGTCGATCAGCACGAGAAGTCGGTGCCGAAGGCGCTCGACGAAGTGCGCGACCAGATTCGCAAGAGGCTCGGCGACCAGCAACTGGCGCAGCAGGCGCGCGAGCAGGCCGGCGTGTTGTTCGAGCGCCTGCAGAAAGGCGAGACGCTCGAACAGATCGCCGAGCCGCTGAAGGCCAAAGTCACTGCGGAAAAGGATATCGGCCGCAATGCCGCGAACCTCGACCAGGCGCTAGTGACCGAAGTGTTCAAGCTGCCGCGGCCGCAGGAAGGCAAGCCGGCGAACGGCCAGGTCGCGCTGGCGAACGACGCCTACGCGCTGGTGTCGCTCGACGCCGTCAACGACGCCGATCCGGCCAAGCTCGACGCGAAATCCCGCGAAGCGGCGCGCAATCAGCTTTCCCAGAGCATGGGCAACGATGCCGTGCGCGGCTTCGTCGACAGTTTGCGCAAGAGCGCGAAAATCAAGATCGCTGAGGATCGGTTGCAGTAGAGCAGGGGCGAGGGACGAGGGGCGAGCGAATCAAGAGCTCGTCCCTCGTCCCTCGTCCCTGCTCCTCTCAGATTCCCGTCATCCCGAGCGTGTTGTAGCCGGCATCGACGTAGGTTATCTCGCCGGTAATTCCCGACGCCAGGTCCGAACACAGGAACGCGGCCGCGTTGCCGACTTCATCGATGCTGACGCTGCGCCGCAACGGCGCATTGGACTCGACGTGATCGAGCATCTTGCGGAAGTTGGCGATGCCGGCGGCGGCCAGCGTCTTGATCGGACCGGCCGAGATCGCATTGACGCGCGTGCCTTCCGGTCCGAGGTTGAACGCAAGGTAGCGCACCGACGCTTCGAGACTGGCCTTGGCCAGGCCCATGACGTTGTAGTTGGCCAGCGCCCGGTCGGCGCCGAGATAGGTAAGCGTCAGGACCGAGCCGCCGCGGCCCTTCATCAGCGGCCGCGCCGCCTTCGCCATCGCCGGCAGGCTGTAGGCCGATATGTCGTGCGCGATGCGATAACTTTCGCGCGTGAGGCCTTCGAGGAATTCGCCCTCGAGCGCTTCGCGCGGGGCGAAGCCGATCGAATGGACGAGGATATCCAGGCCGTCCCAATGCTTGCCGAGACTCTCGAACAGCTGCGTGATCTGCTCGTCACTGCTGACATCGCAAGGCAGGACGATATTCGATCCAAAAGTGTTGGCGGCTTCTTCGACGCGATCCTTGAGCTTGTCGTTGACATAGGTGAACGCGAGTTGCGCGCCCTCGCGGTGCATTGCATTGGCTATCCCCCACGCGATCGAGCGCTGGCTGATGATGCCGGTAATGAGGGCGCGTTTGCCGTGCAGAAATCCCATGGTGCCTCCGCAAGAAAAGATACGTCGACCGCGCAGCCGCGGCGGAGTGCAAGTTTAGCCGAGATCGGCGCAAGCCTTCATTGCCCAGGCCTTTATTGCCCAAGCATTCATTGCCGTGTTGCGGTTACTTCGCGCGGCGCAGTCAACAGCAGCTGCTGACCCAGGTGCAGCTTGGCGTTGCGCGGAAGGCCGTTCCAGCGCAGCAGATCGTCGACGTGCAGACCGTAGCGGCGCGCGATGTCCCACAGGGTGTCCCCGGCATGCACGACGACCATGCCCGGCAGCGCGAGCGCCGCCGTGTAGGCCGCAGGTGGAGCAGGCACCGCTGCGAGAAGATCAGTGTCCTTCGCCGGTCCCGGGAGCAGCAGGCGCGTGCCGGGAGTCAGCGCCGCATCCGGGGCAACGCCGTTGATCGCGGCAAGCGCGTTGGGGTCCAGGTCGTCGAGCATGGCGAAGATCGAAATCGTCTCGGACTGCTTGAGCACGGCCTCATGCCAGTCGCGCCAGACGTATTGAGGCAGTTTTCCGAGTGTCTGTTCGATGGCCAGGCGCCTGCTCGCCGGGATGACCAGCCGGAACGGACCATCGGCCGGCATGCGCGCACGTACGAAGCCGGGATTCAGATGCCGCAGCTGCGCGTCGTCGATACCGGCCAGCCTTGCGGCCACATGCAGGTCCAGCGGCGCGGGCAGTTCGAGCACGGCGACGGCATCGTCGTAGCTCGGTTCGGGAAGGCGGATGCGGAAGTGCCACGGATCCGAGACTATGCAGGACAGTGCCAGCAGCTTGGCCAGGTGGTCGTGCGTGCCCGGGTTCACGTGCAGGCGACCCATTTCGTGCGCGGTCCATTCGTTCTTCTTGTGGGTGCTGAGCAGCTGGCGAACCTTGTACATGCCGGCATTGAAGGCCATGTCGGCAAGGCGCCAGTCGCCGAATTCATCGTTGTACTGCTGCAGCAGGCCGATCGCAGCCACGGTCGAGGCGTACACGTCGAGGCGCCCGTCGTAGTCGTCGGTGATGCGCAGCCCGGCTTCGCGCGCCGTGTCCGGCATCAGTTGCCAGATGCCGGCCGCGCGATCGCCCGTCGTTGCGATCGCGGTGTAGTTGCTTTCGACATAGGGCAGGAAGGCGAATTCGCCGGGTAGTCGGTGCTTTTCGATCTGCTCGAGCACCAGCAGCAGGTACGGCATCGCCTCGCTCAGCGAACTCGAAAAGTCGTTCGGTGCCTGCGCGTACATCCGCGCCCAGTGCTGAACTGCCGGACTGTAGTCGCAGCCGGGCATTGCGAAGCGCGCACGAAGCCGCGGCCATGGCGACGGAACGTGCTGGGCCGCGACTTTCGACGGCAATGGCGCCGGCGCGGGTGCCGCTGCCGGCGGCGCCGGAGGGGCGGCGACGGCTTCCGGCTCGGCCGGGGCGGCGTTGTAGGTCGGGCCGCTGGCGCAGGCCGCCAGCAGCAGGCAGGCGCCTCCCAGTGCCGTGCAGCAGCCGCCAAACAGGGCCAGGCGCAAGTCGCGCGCGGTCCTGGCCGCGGTCCGCAAGGCCGGGACGCTCACGCGGGAGCGCCGGCAGTCGGCGCGCTGCGGCGCGCCAGCGTGATGCCTGGCCGGCGGGAACGTGGGCAAATGCGAGCCAAAGCGTGGACGTTGCGAAGTCGGATCATAGGTCTGACGTCGGCGCGGCACGCGGGTAGCCGCACAAAAGGGCGGCCAATATACCGTACGGAACAGCCTGGCACGGTTGTGCGGCGCAGCAAGCGCTTAACCTTGGCCGTCGATTCGCGCACAATCCGCGCACCATCGCACGAACTCACGCCTGCATGCCGCCTGATACTTCCAGCAGTTACTCCAGCGGCCCCTTGCAAGTCCTTCTGCAGCGCGAGTTGTCGATGCTCGCCCCGCTGCTGGGCGGCATTTATGGCGTGTGGGGCCTGCACATTCGCCCGCACGAACAGGCGCCAGTGACTCTACCGTCGCATTTGCTCAGCGCCGTGGTTGAGTTGGCGCTTGACGACGCCGGATCCTGCGCCGGGTCGCTGCGTTGCGAGCCATCGCACCTGCCATTTGCCAGCGAGAGCTTCAAACTCGTCGTCGCGCAGCATGTTCTCGAACAAGTCGCCACGCAGGACGCCGGCGCGGAAGAGTTGGCGCGGGTGCTCGCTCCGGAAGGCGTCGCGCTGCTGTTCGGCTTCAATCCGGTGAGCCTGTGGCGGCCGTGGGTATCGCGCCGATTGCGCAATGGCATGCAGTTCGCGTCCGCCGGAGGGTGGCGCCAGAGACTCGAACGAGCGCAACTCGACGTTTTGCAGGTTCGCTATGTCGGGCCCTGGGGTCCATGGGCCGGCGCCGAACCCGGTGGAGCGGGCGAGATGCGCTCGCTGCCCGTACTCGGGCGATTCGGCGCCAGTTGGCTGTTGATCGCGCGCAAGCGGCGCAGCACGCTGACGCCGCTGCGTTTGACCAGCGCGCGCGCGGACCTGAAGCTGAATCCGACGCTGGTCCCCGGCGCGCATCGGGAGTGCGCGTGACGCGCGCCAGCGCGGCGGTCGAGATGTTCACCGACGGCGCCTGCCTCGGCAATCCGGGTCCGGGCGGCTGGGCCGCGCTGCTGCGCTACAAGACGGTCGAGCGGGTATTGTCCGGCGGCGAACGCGATACGACGAACAACCGCATGGAGCTGATGGCGGCAATTGCCGGACTCGAAGCGCTCAAGCATGCATCGCGGGTAGAATTGACCACGGACTCGCAATACGTGAAGCAGGGCATCGAACTGTGGGTGCCGCGCTGGCGCGCGAACGGGTGGCGCACGGCCGATCGCAAGCCGGTCAAGAATCAGGACTTGTGGGAACGTCTGGCTGCGGCGGCTGAGCCGCACCAGATCAAGTGGCTCTGGACGCGTGGCCATTCCGGCCACGTCGAAAACGAACTTGTGGATATGCACGCACGCGCCGCCGCCGAGCGCGCGGCCAAGGGGTGATGATGCGTCAAGTCGTGCTGGACACCGAAACCACGGGCCTGGAAGTCGGCAAGGGCCATCGGCTCATCGAAATCGGTTGCATCGAGTTGCTCGAGAGGCGCCCGACGCAGCGCAAGTTCCACCGTTACCTCAATCCGCAGCGGGCCATCGATGAAGGCGCGCGCGTGGTCACCGGGATCAGCGACGAATTCCTGCTCGACAAGCCGCTGTTCGCGCAGATCGCCGATGACTTGCTCGAATTCATCGGCGACGCCGAACTGATCATCCACAACGCCGCATTCGACCTCGCGTTTCTCGACGCGGAACTGGCATTGGCCGATGCGCGTCACGGCAGCCTGAGCGGCCGCGCCAGGGTGCTCGACACACTGGCGCTGGCGCGCGAGAAATATCCGGGGCAGAAGAACAGCCTCGACGCGTTGTGCAGGCGACTGGGCGTCGACAATACCCATCGCGAACTTCATGGCGCGCTGCTCGACGCCGAATTGCTGGCCGATGTCTATCTGGCGATGACGGCCGGCCAAGGCGACCTTGGCTTGTCGAGCGCGGTCAGCCGCACCGCGCCGATTCGCGCCTTCGTCAGCGGCATCGCGCGCGCGGCGCTGAAAGTCTGCGTCGCCAGCGCCGAAGAAGTCGCCGCACACGCGCTGCGCCTGGCCGCGATTGACGCCACAAGCAAAGGGCGATGCCGGTGGCGGCTGGATTGATCCGAAGGGGCGCGACCGGATAGAACCGCCGGGGCATTGCATTTTCGCGCGCGGTGGCATAATACAGCGGACGAGACACTCGGATCGTGGATCGGCTGATCGCTTGGCCAGACTGGGGAGTATGGCAATGAAGGCTTTGCTGGGTACGTTGCTGCTGTTGTCGACCGCGACGGTCAACGCCGAGACTGCGGTCGAGGCCATTGCCGCGCACAAGCACATGGGTGTCGCCACCTGCAGCAACAGCGTCTGCCACGGCGCATCGCAGCCGTTCCGTGAATCCAACGTCATGCAGAACGAGTTCGCGATCTGGCAGGAATTCGATCCGCATGCGAAGACCTATTCGACCCTGTCCAAGCCTGAAGCGAAGGCGATCACCGCAAAGCTCGGACTCGGGGATCCGGCGCAGGCGAAGATCTGCGTCGACTGCCACAACGACAACCAGCCGGCCGAGCGGCGCGGCGAGCGCTTCCAGGTTTCAGATGGTGTCGGCTGCGAAGCCTGCCACGGCGGTGCCGAGCAATGGCTGAACTCGCACGCCGACCGCAGCGTCACGCATGCCGACAACGTCGCAAAAGGCATGTATCCGACCAACGATCCGATCAAGCGCGCCGAACTGTGCCTGTCGTGCCACATGGGCGAAAAGGAACGCATGATTACGCACCGGATCATGGGCGCCGGGCATCCGCGCCTGTCGTTCGAACTCGACACGTTCACCTGGCTGCACCCGCACTACAAGATCGGTGACAACTGGATCAAGCGCAAGGGACAATGGAACGGTGTGCGTGACTGGGCCGTCGGCCAGGGCGTCGCGGCGGGCAACCTGCTCGACATGCTGCTCGATCCGAAGACCGAGTCGCATGGCCTGTTCCCGGAACTGGTCCTGTTCGACTGCCACGCCTGCCACAAGCTGATGCAAGGCAAGAAGTGGGGTCCGCGCCAGGGCACCGGGCTCGGTCCGGGCGTCGTGCGGTTGAACGATGCGAATCTGGTGATGTTCCGGTATGTGCTCGCGCCGGTCGACAAAACGGCCGCGCAGCGCGTGCTCGACGAGACCCGCGCACTGCATCGCGCGACGACCGAGAGCCGCGACGGAACCTTCGCGGCGGCGCGAAAGCTGCGCGCGACGCTGACCGAATTGCTGCCGAAGGTCTCCGCGTACAACTACGATGCCGCGAGCCTCGACGTAATCCTCGCCAGCTTCGTCGCCGACGCCGAACGAGGTGAGTTCCGCGATTTCTCCTCGGCGGAGCAGGTCGCGATGGCCTCGCAGTCGGTCGTTGTCGCGTTCGAGAACGCCGGCAAGCTCGACAAGGATCAGGCGGCGAAACTGCACGCCAAGCTCGATGCGCTATACGAGACGGTCAAGGATGAAAACAACTACGCGATGGCGCGTTTCGATGGCGCACTCAAGGATCTGCGCACCGCGGCACCGTAACATCGCTTCGACGGGGCCCGCCTCGGGTTCTTCGGAGCGGGCTGTCCGCTTGCGGCGGGCGCCGCGTTTGCAGCGAACAAGCATGATCTGCGCGTGACCGACGCCGTCCAGATTCCCGGCTACAACGTGCTGCGCACACTCGGCGCCGGCGGCATGGCGACGGTCTATCTCGCCGTGCAGGAATCGCTCGAGCGCGAAGTCGCGCTGAAGGTCATGGCGCCGGTGCTGGCCGCGAACGCGGATTTCTGCGAGCAATTCCTCAAGGAAGGCCGGATCACGGCGAAGCTGTCACATCCGCATCTGGTCACCGTGCACGATATCGGCTCGTATCGCGGCACGTACTACATGGCCAGCGAGTATCTGTCGGCCGGCTCGTTGCGTGAACGTCTGCAGGGCGGACTCGGCGTTTACGAAGCGATCAACATCGCCCATGACCTCGCTTCGGGTCTGACCTACGCTCATGAGATGGGTTTCGTCCATCGCGACGTCAAACCCGGCAACATCCTGTTCCGCTCGAGCGGTGCCGCGGTGCTTGCCGATTTCGGCATCGCCAAGGCGATCAAGTCGATCAGTTCGGCGACGATGGCAGGCACTGCGATCGGCACGCCGGATTACATGAGCCCGGAGCAGGCGCAGGCCAGTCCGGTCGATGGCCGCACCGATATTTACAGCCTCGGCGCCGTGCTGTTCGAGATGCTCAGCGGGCGCAAGCCGTACGTTGCAAATGATCCCTACGCGGTAGCCTTGCGCCATGTCACCGATCCGGTTCCGCGCCTGCCAGAAACACTGGCGTGGCTGCAGCCGCTCATCGACCGGACGATGGCCAAGGATCGCGAACACCGTTTCGCCACTGGCGATGCGTTCATGGCGGCTTGCGACGCGTTGCTGCGCGAGCACCCGATAGCACCGACGAGCGAACGGCGCAGCGGACGCCGCCGCGCGCTCGGCGCCAATGCCGGCGATGCCAGGGGGACTCCGGAAAATGCGCCGGAGCGGTCGTGGCAGGCGCCGCGCTGGGCGTTGCCGCTTGCATCGGCCTTCGCGCTCGTCGTCGCCGGAACGATTGCCTGGCGCTGGCTGCGCCCGCCGGCGCCAGCGCCGAGCATCGCCGCGCCCGCAACGCCGCCGTCGACATTGCCCCAGCTCCCAAGGCCGACCGAGCCACCGGCAGACCCGGTCGATAGCGCAGGGCTGAGCCGGCTCGACACGCCCGTGCTGCTCGCGCGCGCCGGAAAGTATCTGGACGACGGTTTCAAATCCGGGCTCGGAGAAAAGTTCGGTTACCCGGCCGGCGACAACGCAATCGACCTGTTCCACGAGATGCTCAAGCGCGAACCCGGCAACGCGACCGCAACGCAGGGACTGGCGCGCATCGCCGCGTTTTACGAACGTGGCGCGCGCAGCGCCCTCGACCGCGGACTGAACACCGGTGCCGACGAACTGATCGAAAAGGGGTTGCGTGCTGCGCCGACGAGCGAGGGTCTGCTGAAACTCAAGGCGGAACTGGCGGCGCGGGAGAGCAGGGACTAGGGGCTAGGGGCTAGCCAAGAGCAGAAGCGTGGTGACGCGATCGTCAGCCTTCAGCCCTCACACATCAGCGGCTACGCACCAGAATCACCGTCACATTATCCGACCCGCCGCCGTCGAGCGCCGCGAGGATCAGATGGTCGACGCACTCCTGCGCGGAAAGGTCCTGGCGCGCGAGGATCTGACCGATGCGCGCGTCGTCGACTTCCTCGGTCAGTCCATCCGAGCAGAGCAGGATCTGCATGCCCGGCTGCAGCGTCCCGCGGATCGTCTCGACGCGCAGGCTTTCCGGATCGGTCACGCCGAGCGCCTGGGTGACGACATTGCGATGCGGGTGCGTGCGCGCCTGTTCGTGCGTGATCGCACCCTGCTGGATCAGTTCCTGGACGTACGAGTGATCCTGCGACAGCTGCTTGAGCTCGCCGTTCCACATGTATACGCGACTGTCGCCGACCCAGCAGACCTCGTAGTCGCTGTTGCGCAGGCGTAGCGCGGCGATCGTGGTGCCCATCGGCAGCGCTTCGGCCTTGCGGCTTGAATGCTGGATGATTTCCTCGTCGGCGCGTTGCACAGCTTGGGCCAGCGGCGCGCCCTCGGTGATCTCGTGGACCAGCGTGTCGCGGGCCAGGGCGCTGGCGACTTCGCCATGCTCGTGCCCGCCCATGCCGTCGGCGACCAGCCATAGTCCGAGGCCGGCGTCCGCATAATAGGTGTCCTCATTATGCTCGCGGCGCAAACCGACGTGGGTGTTGTGTCCGAACTCAATCATGCGTCGCTGGGTATCCTGCGCGGTCCGGATGGTGTGCGGAGAGCTTTCATAGCATGCCGTGTTCGTAGCCGGGCGCGCAAGCGGCATCACGATTCCCCGTGACGCCGCCCATGGCGTCAGAACTCGATGCGGAATCCGGCTTCGAAGCGATTCAAGTGCGCGCCGGTCAGTCCGCCGATGTATTCGTAGGCGATGTAGCCGGAACGTCCCTGCGGCCAGACCGCGTTCAAGCCCAGGCCGATTTCGTAGAAATTGTGGTCCAACCGCGGGTCGGTGACGACGATCAGGGTCTGCGTCGGATCGGACACGAAGCGCGAGACCACGGTTTGCGGATCGGTCCTGAAATCATGGCTGTATTCGAGCCGCGCGTTCGGGACCAGGACGCCCCAGTTCTGGCTGGATGTGTAGCTGAAGAGCGAACCGATCGTGCCGATTTCGGTGACCTTCGAGCGCGAGTCGACCTGCGTGGCCAGGCCGAACCCGGGCCCGTTGGAGTCGATCGTCTCGGTGAAGCCATCCAGGCTCAGATGCGAGTAGGCGCCGCGCAGGTATGGGCTGAAGGCGAAGGCGCCATTGTTGAAATCGCGGCCGAGGGTGACGTTCAAAGACTCCAGATCACCGCTCGGCGATGCTTTGGCGACCTGGTTGACGCTGGTCGTGCCGCCGCCGGCTCCGAGCGCAGCGATCTGGTAGATGATGTTGCGGCTCAGGTCGAAGTCGAGCTTGGTGAATTCCACGGAGGCCTGCACGTAGAAATCGTTGCCGTGGTACCAGGTCATGTAACCATTGAGGCTGTATCCGTCGCCATCGATCTTGCCGCTATTCAGATCGAGATCCGACTTGTCGTGGTTGTAGCCGAACGCGATACCGGCGACGAATGCGTCGCTGAAGCGATAGTCGAAGCCAGCGGTCAACGACGCGCCGTCATAGTCGAAACCGGGCCGCGATTCGTTGGCCGCGAAGCTGCCGTTGCTGATCATGCCGTTGGCGAAGAACCCCCAGCGCGAGAACTCGCCGCCAACTTCGCCGCCCTGGGCCGGATCCTTGTGGAACGCATCGCCGAGCATGGCCAACGGCACCGACTTGCCGTTGTTCGCCACGGCCAGTCCGCCGAGGCTGATGCCCGTGGCGCCCAGGCGCAACGCGCTCATGCGCGCATCCAGGTTGCTCGATTGCGAGATCTGCACGTTCGACGCCATCTGGCTTTGGGGTTGTGTCTTGTTGCTGGCCATCGCGTCGAGCGCGGCGGGGACGGCACTGCTGCTCGCGTTGACGACGATCTCCGAGCAGCGCTGCAGGAAATCGGTCTGCTGCGACGAGATCGGTGTCGGCGACGTGGCCAGCGCCGGACAGGCGACATCGATGGCATGACCGACGGCGGCCTGAACCGGAGTCAGTGCACCGAGGTTGGCGACGCCGTTGACGAAGATGAAATTCACGTTGGCGCCGTTCTGCGCGCCGACGATTTCCGCATTCAGGGTGTAATTGCCCGGCAGTACCGCGGTCAGGCGATTGCTGCTCTCGCCCTTGCTGTCGGTCTGGGTCGTTGCTGCAAATCCCGCGGTCGCGTTCGAACTCGACCATTCGATCGTTGCCCCGGTCAGCGGCGCGCCTTGCGCGTCGGTCGCGCGTACGACCAGCGGCTGCGACGCCTGTGTCGGCACCAGCGTCTGATTGTTGCCGGAGACGATCGTCAACGTCTGCGCACACAGCGCGAGTGGAAATAGCCAGGCGACCAGGGCGAGAGGCAGGCGCCAGCCTGGAGCACGTCCGGTGCGCGAGACAGCGGCATGAACCTTCATGACGACCTCCCCAGGTTGAACTCCCACCCGGCTAATCTATAGCAAAGGGCTGAGTTTGGCATTAACGTTGAGCGGGTGTGCATGTCGCGGTTCTCCTGAGTTTAGCGTTATGGTGATCAAGGGAGGAACGGCGGACCAGGGGCGTGGTCGCAGTAGGAGTGAACGCTGTTTCGCGCGGTATTGCGCCATGCTGACGGCGTATGTCAGCACAGAGGTGATCGGATGTTTCGCTTCGCGTTCGTTAAATTCGCTGGAAGACTGCAGATGTCGACGTTGCTTGCAGTTGCGGCCGTCGTTTTTTTCGCCGGCGTCGCGACTTCTCCGCGTACCGCGGCGGCAAGCGTCGAGCGCAACCCCGAAGACTTGCTGATCGTCGATTGCCTGTTGCCGGGACAGGTCCGCAAGCTCGGCGCGAACTCGTCGTTCATGAGCGCGCGCAGACCGGTGCGCACGACCCAGGCCGAGTGCGAGATCCGTGGCGGCGAATATGTTTCCTACGACCGTGCCGACTACCAGACCGCGCTGAAGGTTTGGCTGGGCCACGCCGAAATGGGCGACGCGGACGCGCAGAACTACGTCGGTGAAATCTACCTCAAGGGCCTCGGAACGGTGCCCGATTATGCGAAGGCCGCGCAATGGTTTGAGAAAGCCGCGGCACAAGGCTCGCGTCGCGCCCGCATCAATCTGGGTTACATGTACGAGCAGGGTCTTGGCGTGTCTCAGGATACCGCCCGAGCGCTGAATCTGTATCGCGACGCTTCCGGCATCAGCGGCGACAAGCTCGTGTTCGCCTCGGCGGTGACGGCCGAAGTGCAGCAGGCGCACGCGGAAACGCAGGCCGTACGCGAACAGCTGACCGGCGAACAGCGCAAATCCGAACAGCTGCGCGCCCAGGTCGAAAAACTGCAGGCCGAGATCAGGCAGAAGCAGCAGGGCTACGAGAAGTCGCAGCGCGAGTTGAACGAGGCGCGCGGCAAGCTCGACGCCGAGCAGAAGAAACTCGGCGCCGACCGCGACCCGGGTTACCAGAAACTCAAAGCCGATCTCGACGCGAAGGAACGAGCGCTCGCCGACCAGCAGCGCAATCTGGAAACTGCGCGCCAGGCCGGCGCGAAGCAGCAGGCTGCTGCTGAAGCCGATATCGCGCGACTGCGCGCGCGCGAGCAGGACCTGCAGAAGCGCCAGTCTGGCGGTGACGCAAAAGAATTGGCCGAACTTCGCGAGTCGGCAGCGCAGATGGACAACGCCCTGGCGCAATCACGTTCGAAGCAGCGCGAGCTGCAGCAGAAGCTCGACCAGAACGACCAGCAACGTCAGGATGCCCAGGCCAAGTTCGACAGCGCGAGCGTGCAGCTCGCCGAGCAGCGAGCGCAGAACGAAGAGAGCACCAGACTGCTCAAGCAGATGGAAGGACAACTTCGCGAGAAGCGTCAGGAAATCGCCAGTGAGCGCTTGCAAATGGCCGCGTTGCAGGCACAGCTGGACTCCGGGCCGGATCGGCGCGCGGTCAACGCCTACACGACCGCCAGCACCGACAACAGCCTGCGCGTCGAGATCCTGCAACCGACCCTGACCGTGACGCGCGGTGCGAGCAAGCCAGCCGCATCGGTGCTGCCGGCGCAGAATGGCATGGATGTCGTGGGCCGCGTCGTGGCTCCGGCAGGCCTTAGCACACTCAGCGTCAACGATCAGACAGTCACGGCGGACGCCAGCGGCAATTTCACCGCGCATGTCGGCGTTACCGGGGAAGGCACTGCCGTGCGCGTCGCCGCGCTGGATCGCCATGGCGAGAAGGCCGTGCTGGATTTCATGCTGCTGCCCGCGCCCGGCGGCGCCAGCGGCTCCTCGAGCGCACAGCGCGCGCAAGTCGTAAACACGCTGCCGCGCGGCGTCCAACTCGGCAAGTTCTATGCGCTCGTCATCGGCAACGACAACTACCAGGCCTATCCGGCTTTGCGTAGCGCAGTAGCCGATGCGACCGCCGTCGCCGGCCTGCTTAAGTCGCGCTACGGATACGAAACTCGCTTGCTGACGAACGCAAATCGCTTCGAAATGTTATCTGCACTCAACGATTTACGGGAACAACTTAAGGAAGAAGACAACTTGCTTGTTTACTACGCCGGGCATGGGGAGCTCGATGGCGGACGCCAGGGTTACTGGTTGCCCGTTGAAGCGCAGACTGAGCGCCCGGCGAGTTGGATATCGAACCGGGCGGTGAGCGACATCCTGACGACGATGAATGCAAAGCACGTCCTGGTCATCGCCGATTCTTGCTACTCCGGCACGATGACGCGCACGTCGCTCGCGACGTTCGGCGGCAGCATGGCGGCGGAAACCTGGGCCGACTGGGTCAAGACGATGGTAGCGGGCCGTTCACGCACGGCTCTGACCTCGGGTGGCGTGCAACCCGTTGCCGACGCCGCGCGTGGCGAACATTCGCTGTTTGCCGGGGCCCTGATCGGCGCACTGAGCGACAATAACCAGTTGCTGACGGGGCAGCGCCTGTTCCGCGAGATCGCGTCGAACATGGCGCTGAAGAGCGTCACTGCAGGCCTGCAACAGGTGCCCGAGTACGCGCCGATCCAGTTCGCCGGTCACGAGGCCGGCGAATATTTCTTCATGCCCAAGTCGTAGGCAACCGCTTTTTTGGTGGTTACTGCTGTCGATTCACGCGCGCGATCGCGCCGGCGCGATCCGGCTGCGGCTTGTCATGCTTCACCTCGGCCGGACTCCTGCGATCCTGCGAGTCGACAGCTACGCTGCGCTTGTCGGCGTAGTTCAGCGAAGCCACGACACGCCAGACACAGTCGGCTTCGCGCTGGAACACATCGACGCCGCGATTGTGCGTGATTGCATCGCCGCCTTTGGCCGGCATCAGGGTCCATTCGCCGAACAGCGTGACCAGCGTCGGCGAGGCGATCGTGTTTTCGATGTTCGGGCGCCAAATCGGAGCATCCGGACGCGAGAAGTCAGCCTGATAGATCGCCAGCAAGTGGTCGTAGCCGAAGTCGGGGACGCCCTGATACTGGAAGCGCAGCGTCGAGGAGAAGATTGCCATCGTCTTTTCCAGATCATGGTGCTCGACGGCCTGGAGCCAGGCGTTGAACGAACTGCGCACTTCCGCGGCGGCTTCTTCCGCGCTCTGGGCAGGACAGGTTTGCGCGCTCGCGGCGAGCGGCGCAATCGAAACGGACAGTGCAAACAGCAGTGGCGTCAACTTCATGGGAATCCTCCCGTGCAGCAAGCAGGCGGTTCATTCTACGCCGCGTTGAGTGTGCAGAAGTTGCGCGAACCGTTCAGGTTGCGGGCCTCGGCGTCGCGGCGGGCCGTCGGTGTGGCTGACAGGGGATGATTGCTCATATTCCGTGCCTCGCCCCTGCAAAACTCCGCTTCCGGCCGATTTGTGAAACCCATCATGTCGACCGCTTCGAAGATCAGGACACAATGGTTGTCTCAAACCCCCGGTCCCCTTATCATTCGCGCCCCCGCTGAGTTATCGACGGGGTCTTGGAGAGGTGGCAGAGTGGTCGAATGCGCCGGATTCGAAATCCGGTTTACGGTTTCGCCGTAACGTGGGTTCGAATCCCACCCTCTCCGCCATATGGTTCTCGCGAATCAGCTGGAAGCCGGGAGTCAAATCCATGCAATCTCGAGCGATGGCGCGTTGTGGTCATTGGTCGTCGGGTATTGCAGGCCCGACGGTGTCCGATTCGAGTTCACCCCGCTAATCTGTGAACGATGACCGAACTCTCGATTCCCATCTCCTTCGGCGAACTGATCGACAAGATCACGATCCTCGAAATCAAGTCCGAGCGCATTGCCGACGCTGGCAAGCTCGCCAACGTGCGCGCCGAGCTTGGCATGCTCGACAAAACCTGGGGCGCACACCCGTCGTCGCGAGTCGACATCGAGCCGGAGCGCGCCCGGCTCAAGGCCGTCAACGAACTTCTTTGGGATATCGAAGACCGGATCCGGCTCAAGGAGAAGGCCCAGGCATTCGACGCTGAGTTCATCGAGCTGGCGCGCGCGGTCTATTTCCGCAATGACGAGCGCGCGGCGGTGAAGCGCGAGATCAACCTGAAGCTCGGCTCGTCGCTGGTCGAGGAAAAGTCGTATCAGGATTACCGGGCCTGAGATCCTGAAGACGCTGGCTGCGCGGCAAATTCCTCGAAGCGCTCGATCACGGCGTCGACCTCGATCAGGTCCATGACTCCCGGATACTCGAGCTTCGTGCCCCAGGCGAGTTCCGCTGACGGCTGGCCGCGGAACTTGCGGGCGGCGGCGTCGTAACGATCCACGCACCAGCGCCGGTCGGAGTAGGGTCCGGAACGTAGTGGGTTGCTTGCCGCGTGCAGACCGAGCACCGGAGTCCCTACTGCGTTGGCCATGTGCATCGGCCCCGAATCCGGTGTCAGAACCAGGCTCGCATTCCGGGCCAGTGCCAGAAATTGCTTGAGCGTGTCCTTGCCAATCAGGTCGTCCGGCGGATTTATACATTTATCGACAATCGCCCTGCCGAACGTGCGTTCGTAGTTGCTCGGGCCGCCGCACAGAACCACTTGCCAGCCACGCGCGCTGGCGTGGTCGATGACGGCAGCGTAGCGATCGGGCCGCCAGTTGCGCATCTCATGGCTCGAGCAGGGACTTACCAACAGCGACGGCCGATCGCCGGAAATGTGGCGTCGCGCGAAATCTTCGGCTTCGGCGGGAATCGGAATATCCCAGCGAACCTGCGTCTGCTTCAGTCCAAGCGGCTCGATGAAACTGCCAATCGCGTCGAGCACATGCTCGCCGCTGCGTGCCGTGATCCGGCGGTTGACGAACAGGCCGTGCAGGTCCTTCGAGCGCGCACGGTCGTAACCGATGCGCAACGGCGCACGCACCAGCGTGCTCAGCAGGTTGGCGCGCAAGGCGACCTGCATGTGCAACAGCGCGTCGAAGCTTCGTCCGGCGAGGCGCTGGCGGACCTGCCGCCAAGCAGCCATCCCCTTGCCCTTGTCGAACACGATGAACTCGATACCGTCGATGTCGCCGACCAGTCGCTGTTCGAGCTTGCCGACGATCCAGGTCAGCTGGGTCTGCGGCAGCGCGCGCTGCAGCGTACGCACGAGCGGCACGACATGCGTGACGTCGCCGAGCGCCGACGTGCGCAGCAGGCATAGCGATTCAGGCGGTGAGTTCGGTGAAAACACGGTTTCCGGAGCGCTGGCTTGCTAAACTTTGCAAGCGGGCCTTGAGTCTAACCCACGACGGCACTATCCCTTGAACGAGACATGATTCCGGCGACTGGCGAAGCAAAAGTGCAGGCGACGAGCGACGGCGCGATCGTATTCGACGCCGCTGCGGTCGCGCGCGCCGGCAGCGAGCGCTTCGATCCTGCGTGGTTCGATCCAGGGCACTGGCGCGGCCGCGGCCTTGCGACGGAGCACGGTGGCGGCCGCGGCGGCGTGTTGCGTGTTAGCGCCGGCGACGACGAGTGGCTGCTGCGGCACTATCATCGTGGCGGCATGGTCGCGCGCGTCCTCGGTGACCGCTACCTGTGGAATGGCGCCGAGCGCACGCGCGGATTCGCCGAGTTCCATCTGCTGGCCGAACTGGCGCGCCGTGGCTTGGCCGTCCCGAATCCGATTGCCGCGCGTTATCGCCGCAGCGGCGTGCATTATCGCGCCGACTTGATCACGCATTACATCGCGCCGGCACAGACGCTGGCCGAACGTTTGCGCGCAGGCGCGATCGACCCGCCGACTGCGGAGCGCGTCGGCGCCGGCATTGCCGAATTCCATGCCGCCGGCGCGTACCACGCAGACCTCAACGCGCACAATGTGCTGTTGGATCCACGCCGTGTGTGGCTGGTCGACTTCGATCGCGGTGTGCTGCGCGCGCCGGCGAAGCCCTGGCAACTGGCAAACCTCGCCCGGCTGCGGCGGTCGCTGATCAAGCTTGGCGCGGCCCGCGACAGCGAGCAGGCATTCGATCGTGAATGCTGGCAGCCGCTGATGGCTGCCTGGGAGCGCGCGCTTGGCCGCACCGGGGTGCATGCGGCCGCGGGCAGGGGCGGACCGTGAGCTTGAGCCTGCATTTTCTCGGCGTCGGCTCCGCCCAGGCGGTCGAACTCGGTTCGTCCGGCGCGGTGCTCGAACGCGACGGCGCGCCGCTTCTGTTGATCGACTGCGGCCCGGAAACCCTGACGCGCTATGTCGAAACATACAATTCGCCGCCGCAGGCCGTGTACATCACGCATACTCACATGGATCACGTCGCCGGGCTCGAGCGGCTGTTCTATCGCGTCTATTTCGACGCCGCCCTGAAAGGCGGCGTGCACCTGTACGCCCACGCCGCACTCGTGCCGCACCTGCAAGGCAGGATCGCCGACTACCCCAACGTCATCGCCGAAGGCAACGCAAACTTCTGGGATGCGTTTAAGCTGATTCCCTGCTCGCGCGGGTTCTGGCACGAGGGATTCTGGTTCGACGTGTTCCCGACACGGCATCACGCGCCGATGACGTCCTTCGGTCTGGCATTGCGCGGGGCCTTCGCCTGGACCGGCGACACACGTCCGGTGCCCGAGCAGCTCGGTCACTTTGCCGGCGGCCGCGAACTGATCGCGCACGACTGCGCGCTGTCCGGCAATCCCTCGCACACCGGAGTCGACGATCTCGAGCGCGAATACGATGCGCCATTGCGCGCGCGCATGATCCTTTATCACTATGGCAGCGCAGCCGATGGCGCGGCGCTTGCCGCGCGCGGCTACCGAGTGGCGCAACGCGGCGAGCGCGTGGTTTTGCCGAGCCCGGAGACAAACGCTCAACGCGATCCCGCGGCAGCGCAGCCGGCGGCGCTGGTAATCTGATGACGCGCATCATTCCCCTGAACCTCGTCGAGGCTCCGCGCGACACGCTGGGTCGCCCGTTGCGCGATCTGCGCATCTCGGTCATCGATCGCTGCAATTTCCGCTGTCCGTACTGCATGCCGGAAGACCAGTTCGCGGACGACGCGGTGTTTCTCAGCAAGAGCGAGCGCCTGCGCTTCGAGGAGATCGAGCGCATCGCGCGCGCGTTCGTGGCATCCGGCGTGCGCAAGCTTCGGCTCACCGGAGGCGAGCCGCTGCTGCGCCGCGAGCTGCCGCAACTCGTGAGCATGCTGCGTCGGATTCCCGAGGTCGAGGATATCGCTCTGACGACGAACGGCGTGCTGCTGCCGCGCTTCGCCGCCGCGTTGCGCGAGGCGGGCCTGATGCGCCTTACCGTGTCTCTCGACACGCTCGATGAACCGACTTTCCGCAAGCTGTCCGGCGGCCGCGGGGAGGCTTCCGAAGTGCTTGCGGGCATCGCTGCGGCCGAGGCGGCTGGCTTCGGACCCATCAAGCTCAATTGCGTCGTCATGCGCGGCGTCAATGACGGCCAGGTGCTCGATCTGATCGAAAGGTTTCGCGGCACCGGGCACATCGTGCGCTTCATCGAATACATGGACGTCGGCACGCTGAACCGGTGGCAGGGCGAACTCGTCGTGCCAAGTGCCGAACTGATCGAGCGCATCGCCGCGCGCTGGCCCGTGCGGCCGCTCGAACGCAACTATCGCGGCGAAGTCGCGGAGCGCTACGCTTTCGAAGATGGCGCCGGCGAGATCGGCTTCATCAGTTCGGTCTCGCAGCCGTTCTGTGGCGACTGTTCGCGCGCGCGCCTGTCTGCCGACGGCAAGATGTACACATGCTTGTTCGCGCGTGACGGCCACGACCTGCGCCTGCCTCTGCGCGCGGGCGCGAGCGACGAACAATTGATCGAGTTGATCGGAAAACATTGGACCGCGCGAGGGGACCGCTACAGCGAGCGCCGCGCGGAGTTGCGCGCGCGCGGTGACGCCACGAGAGTCGAAATGTTCACGATCGGCGGCTGATTCTTGAACCCTCTCCCGCCCGGAGAGGGGCAGGAGTGAGGCTCGGGGTCGCCAAAGCGCCGATATCGTGACCGACCTGCATGGGCGATGTGCAATGTCGCCGCAGGAAGGAACACTCCGGCAGCGTTCCAATCTACAATCGCGCCAATGGCCCGCAATACGTCCCGCATCACCCACCTCGACGCCGACAACCGACCGCGCATGGTCGACGTCGGCGCAAAACTGGTTACGGCGCGTAGCGCCATCGCGCAGGCAACCGTGCGCTTCCCTCTCGCGGTGGCGCGTGCGCTGAAGAAGAATGCGATGCGGGCGAAGAAGGGCCCGGTGGTCGATACGGCGATCATTGCCGGCACACTGGCGGTAAAACGCACGCACGAACTGATCCCGTTCTGCCATCCACTGGCGATCGAGCGCTGCGCATTCACGATCGAGTTTGCCACGCCGACCGAGTTGTCGATCCGCTGCGAAGTCGCCGTGTCGCACAAGACCGGCGTCGAGATGGAAGCGCTGACCGGCGCGACGCTTGCAGCGCTGACCGTTTACGATATGTGCAAGGCGCTGTCGCACGAGATCGTAATCGCCGATGTGCGCTTGCTGGAGAAGTCGGGCGGCAAGCGCGAGGTCCGCAAGGGCAGGGTAGTTGGGTGAGATACAACATTTTATACTTTGCCTCCTTGCGTGACGGCGCGGGGCGGGACAGCGAGGAAGTGGAGTCCGTGCACGCCGACGCGAGCCAGCTCTACGACGAACTGCGCCAGCGCCACGGCTTCTCGATCCGGCAGACGGCGTTGCGGCTGGCCGTGAACGGAGCGTTTGCGCCGTGGGACCATGTGCTGGCCGATGGCGACGAGGTCGCTTTCCTGCCGCCGGTGTCCGGTGGCTGAAGC
>DASRTK010000446.1:0-20332 GCA_035655975.1 Rudaea sp. | reverse complement strand
GGTGCTGCTGCTGACGCCGAAGGAAACCGAATACTACCGACACGGCGGCATCCTGCCCTACGTATTGCGCCAACTGGCGGCGAGCGCGAAGGCGGCTTGAGATCGGTTCCTGACGGGCATCGCACGTAGGGTGGGCCTTGGCCCACCGCACTTCGCTTCTGCCTCAAAGAGAAAAACGGTGGGCCAAGGCCCACCGCACTTCGCTTCTGCCTCAAAGAGAAAAACGGTGGGCCAAGGCCCACCCTACAGCTCCTGTTTCCACGTCGCGCTGTAGCAGCGCCACTCGCTGGCCTGCCGCTTCCAGCTGCTTGTGATCGCGTAGATTGAACCATGCTCGGGCAGCAGGTTGCCGTTACCGCCGGTGAAGGTCGCCAGGACCTGCGCCTTGGCGCGGTCGCCCTGCATCTCGATTTCGATCGGCCCCAGCGTTACGCCGATGCTGTCGTTACGCAGCACCTCGATGCGCACAAGGTTGGCCAGGGCGCTCCGGTCGAACTCGGCCTCGTTGCCGACGAAGTCCTCGGTAATGTGGCTCATAAATGAGCGTGGATCACGCGCTTCCATCGCCTGCTCCATCGCTGCCATCGCCGCGCGGATGCGCTGTTCGTCGGTCGTTCTCGAACAGCCGCCGAGCAACAGGATCAGTCCGACGATGATCAGTCTTGCCATGCTGCCACTATAGCGCGCCGGGCCGGCGACCGAGCGCAGCTCCCGGATGCGGCAGTCCGCGCCGCAATGCAGCTTGCTGCGCTTTCGCCGCCTGTGGTCCAATCGCCGCAAATGCTTTTCGCCTGCGCAAGGGCGACCTGCGCCAGCCTGGGGGGAGGATCCGACACCGATGAGCACTCAACGCCCCTGGCTGGCCAGCTATCCGCGCGGTGTTCCCGCATCGATCGATGTGAATGCCTTCCGCTCGATCGCGCATGTACTTGAAAGCGCCTGCGAACGATTCCACCACCGCCCTGCGTTTTCGAACATGGGCAAGGTGCTGACCTACGGCGATATCGACCGCCAGAGCCGCGCGTTTGCTTCCTACCTGCGCAACGTGCTCAAGCTCGACAAGGGCGATCGCGTCGCGATCATGCTGCCGAACGTGCTGCAGTATCCGGTCGCGATCTTTGGCGCGCTGCGCGCTGGATTGACGGTCGTCAACACGAATCCGATGTATACGGCGCGCGAACTGCGCCACCAGCTGCGTGACGCCGGCGCGAGCGCGATCGTCGTGCTCGACAACTTCGCCTCGGTGCTGGCCGAAGTCCTGCACGACACGCCATGCAAGCACGTAATCACCACGGGCTTGGGCGATTTGCTCGGTTTTCCAAAGTCCGCTGTCGTGAACTTCACGCTGCGCCACGTGAAGAAAATGGTGCCGCCCTATTCGATTCCGCACGCCGTGCGTTTCAGCGCGGCCTTGGCCGCAGGCACGAGGCAGGCGCCCCCCAGCGTCGAGATTGGCCACGATGACATCGCGTTCCTGCAGTACACCGGTGGCACGACCGGCGTCGCCAAGGGCGCGATGCTCAGCCACGGCAACATGGTCGCCAACATGCAGCAGTCGTCGGCATGGCTCGGCACCAATGTCCGCGAGGGCGAGGAAATCATCATCACCGCGATTCCGCTGTACCACATCTTCGCGCTGACGGCGAACTGCCTGGTGTTCATGAAGTTCGGCGGGCTCAATCAGCTGATCACGAATCCGCGCGACATGCCCGGTTTCGTCAAGACGCTGCGGGGCATCCGCTTCACGGCGATTACTGGCGTCAACACGCTGTTCAACGGGCTATTGAACACGCCTGGTTTCGACAAGATAGATTTTTCTACATTGCACCTTTCTCTCGGCGGCGGCATGGCCGTGCAGCGCGCGGTCGCCGAACAGTGGAAGAAGGTGACCGGCGTGACGCTGGTCGAGGCCTATGGCCTGACCGAGACGTCGCCGGCTGCCTGCATGAACCCGTTGGACCTTGCCGACTACAACAGTTCGATCGGATTGCCGATCTCGTCGACCGATGCGGCAATACAGGACGACAACGGCAACACTTTGGGCGTCGGCGAAGTTGGCGAGTTGTGCCTGAAGGGTCCGCAGGTCATGAAGGGCTACTGGCAGCGACCGGAGGAAACCGCAAAGGTGCTCGGCGCCGACGGCTGGCTGCATACCGGCGACATCGCGAAGATGGACGAAAAAGGCTACTTCTACATCGTCGATCGCAAGAAGGACATGATCCTCGTGTCCGGTTTCAACGTTTACCCGAACGAAATCGAAGATGTGATCGCCCAGTGTCCCGGTGTGCTCGAAGTCGCCGCGGTCGGCGTACCCGACGAAAAGTCGGGAGAAGCCGTCAAGGTCGTGGTCGTGAAGAAAGATCCGAACTTGACAGCCGCGATGATCAAGGAACACTGCAAGGCGAACCTGACGGGCTACAAGCTGCCGAAGATCATCGAATTCCGCGACTCGCTGCCGAAGACCAACGTCGGCAAGATACTTCGGCGCGAACTCCGCGAGAGCGCGCCGGCCAGCCCGGCCTGAGCCGGCTCGGCCTTAAGCAGAGGCCTGCTTCTGCACTACTTCAAGGCTGAGAAAACACCTCTCAATTGTCGTCATTCCCGCGAAAGCGGGAATCCATGGTGCTCTGCTTGAGAGGGATAGATCAAAATGGATTCCCGCTTTCGCGGGAATGACGATTCTTATTGATTCCGTCGAGCGCGAGATGCTTAGCTAACGTCAAACTGCTGCGGCATCCATCGGAGCGCCGCTGAGGGCTACCTAGTGCGGAAAGCGCTCGAGTTTGTCGGCATAGCCGCCGAGCAGGTCCCACAGCGGTTTTTCCTTGTTCGCAGGAATGCGCTCGTAGGCGAAGCCGATGTGGTCGCGCGTCAGGCGCGCGACGGTGGCCTTGAGATGGATGTTCAGCTTGGCGCCGAAGATCATGTCGAGCACGAACAACTCGCCGAGCGTGCCGGTCCAACCGTTCGGGCGCCGAACCATGACACCGGTCGACGAGATGTCCTCGACGTCGCTGGTCCAAGATTGCTCACCCTGGATCATCAGGATCGCCGACTTCACGGGCATGCGCGCATGTCTCAACGCACTTTGCTTTCCAGTGGTTGACATCACCAAAACCCCGCCAGACTGCCGCGCAACTTTGTAACCCAGTCGGCACGGGAATGCAATGTCGAGGGCCTTGACCCAAAGGCCCGTGGCCTCGCCGGGCGTACGCTTCGCAGACAGTTTGTGCGCATATCGAACAAATCGCCGAGGCCGTTCAGGCCTCCGGGCGCATGTAAGGGAACAGAAGAACGTCGCGGATCGACGGCACGTCGGCGAGGAACATTATCAGCCGATCGATGCCGACGCCGAGGCCGCCGGCCGGCGGCAGGCCATATTCGAGCGCGCGAATATAGTCGGTATCGAAATGCATCGCCTCGTCGTCCCCGGAATCCTTCGCTGCCACCTGCGCGCGAAAACGGTCCGCCTGATCTTCCGGGTCGTTAAGCTCGGAAAATCCGTTGGCCAGTTCCTTGGCGTTGATGAACAGCTCGAATCGATCGGTGATGCCCGCGTCCGCATCGTTGGCGCGCGCCAGCGGCGACACCTCGGTCGGATGCGCGGTGATGAAGGTCGGCTGGATCAACGTGTGCTCGACCGTGTGCTCGAAGATCGACAACAACAGCTTGCCCCAACCGAAATCCGGCTTGATTGCAATCTTCAGTCGGGCGCAGTGCGCGGCAAGCGCGGCGCGGTCGCGCAATTCCGCACGCTGAATCTGCGGATTGTGTTCGAGCACGGCGTCTTCCATGCGCCAGCGCCGGAACGGTGGCCCGACGTCGATTGTCTTGCCCTCCCATTTCAACTGCGTGCCGCCCGCGACCGCGATCGCCGCCTCGCGGATCATCGCCTCGGTCAGATCCATGACTTCGTTGTACGTGGCATATGCCTGGTACAACTCGAGCATCGTGAACTCGGGATTGTGCCGTGTGGAAACGCCCTCGTTACGGAAGTTCCGGTTGATCTCATAGACGCGATCGAAGCCGCCGACGGTCAGGCGCTTCAAGTACAACTCCGGCGCCACGCGCAGGTACAGGTCCATGTCGAGTGCATTGTGGTGCGTGACGAACGGCCGCGCGGTCGCGCCGCCGGGTATGACGTGCATCATCGGCGTCTCGACTTCCATGAACCGCCGCGGTGAAGCTTCGAGCCATTGCCGGATGAAGCGGATTGTTGCCGAGCGCAGCGCGAACACCCGGCGTGACTCCGGCGAGATGATCAGGTCGACGTAGCGCTGCCGGTAACGCTGCTCGACGTCGGCAAGGCCATGCCACTTGTCTGGCAGCGGCCTCAGCGATTTCGTCAGCAGTCGCAGCGATTCGACCCGCACAGACAATTCGCCGGTGCGCGTGCGCATCAGTGCGCCCTCGGCGCCGACGATGTCGCCGACGTCCCATGACTTGAATGCTTCATACGTGTCGCCAAGCGCGGTCTGCTGCAGGAACAGCTGGATGTGCCCGGTCATATCCTGCAACTGGACGAAACTGGCCTTGCCCATGATGCGTTTGGCCATGAGTCTGCCCGCCACTCGCACGCGTTTGGCGGCAGCCTCGACCGCAACAGCATCCTTCCCGTCGAACTCCGACTGAAGGTCGCCGGCAAAAGCGTCCGGATGGAAATCGTTCGGGAACGCGATGCCTTTAGTCCGCAGTGCGTGCAGCTTTTCGCGGCGTTCCGCGATCAGCCTGTTTTCGTCTTGCGGAACAATTTCATCCGTCATTGGCGTGCTGCTCATTCGATAAAAATAATCTCAAATCCGTTCACCCTGAGCGTAGGCCCGCAGGGCCGAAGTCGAAGGGGCACCGCTTCGACTTCGCTCGCTGCGCGAGCTACGTTCAACGCGAACGGTATATACAAATCCGGTTACGCATCCACGCGTTTTGCTCCAGCCTCGAGCCCCGCCTTGAGGCTCGCCTCGATAAAACCGTCAAGGTCGCCGTCGAGCACCTTCTGCGTGTCCGTGCGCTCGATGCCCGTGCGCAGATCCTTGATGCGCGACTGGTCGAGCACGTAGTTGCGGATCTGGCTGCCCCAGCCGATATCCGACTTCGTCGCTTCGAGCGCGGCCTTTTCCACGTTGCGTTTCTGGATCTCCATCTCGTACAGCTTGGCCTTGAGCATTTTCATCGCGCGGTCGCGGTTGGCGTGCTGCGAGCGTTCGGTCTGGCAGGCGACGACGATCCCGCTTGGCACGTGCGTGATGCGTA
The DNA here is from genome assembly GCA_035655975.1 of Rudaea sp. GTDB lineage: Bacteria > Pseudomonadota > Gammaproteobacteria > Xanthomonadales > Rhodanobacteraceae > Rudaea. The sequence goes on along the minus strand of DASRTK010000446.1, from coordinate 15,082 downwards.
CTGCCGACTCGGTCTTGTTGACGTGCTGTCCGCCGGCGCCAGACGAGCGGTACACGTCGGTCCGCAGATCGGCCGGGTTGATCGTGATGTCGATATCGTCGTCGACTTCGGGCGAGACGAAGATCGACGAAAACGACGTGTGCCGTCGATTGTCGGAATCGAACGGCGACTTGCGCACGAGGCGATGCACGCCGATTTCCGTTTTCAGCCAGCCGTAGGCGTAGTCGCCCTCGACGCGGAACGTCGCGCTCTTGATGCCGGCGACGTCACCGGCGCTGACCTCCAGGAGTTCGGTTTTCCAGCCCCTGCCCTCACACCAGCGCAAGTACATGCGCAGCAGCATCTCGGCCCAGTCCTGGGCCTCGGTGCCGCCGGCACCTGCCTGGACGTCGACGAACGCGTTATGCGAATCCATCTTGCCGGAAAACATGCGCTGGAATTCGAGCTTCTCGACGTGTGCGCTGAGCCCGTCGACATCATTCGAAACAGCGATGGCTGTGCCGTCGTCGTTCTCGGCCTCTGCCAGTTCGAGCAGTTCATTGGCACCGGTCAGACTGTCGCCAAGCGTGCGAATGCCGTTGACGATCCTGTCGAGCGAGGCGCGTTCCTTGCCCAGCTGCTGGGCCCTTTCCGGGTTGTCCCAGACGTTCGGGTTCTCGAGCTCGCGGGTTACTTCCTCGAGACGCTCGCTCTTGGTGTCGTAGTCAAAGATACCCCCTGAGCGAGGCGATGCGGCCTTGCAAGTCGGAGATACGCGCGCGGATCGGATTGGTCTCGATCATGGTCGATGGATGATTCGGTGGATAGTGGAAACGTGAATGATAACAGGGCGCGACGTTTTCATGGCCATCGGGCAGCACAAGCACTCGACCGCGGCCGACCCGCCGCGGACCGGCGCCCGGGATCGGTCAGGCGCCGATGCCCGACTCGGCGATAACCTCGTCCTCGAAATCGACGAATCGCTGCAGGTCGACCTTGTCCAGGCGCAATCGCTGGGCCGCAGCGGAGAATGCCATGACCGACAGCACGCGCTGCGGATCGCGCGCCCATGGCGGCACGTACGTTGCCGGTGCAATCAGGCCGCTGTCCTTGAACGGAGCCAGCGCAATGACGTCGGCCGTAGTCACCCGTCCGACGAAGAGCATCCGCAGCAACTCGCCCCGACCCTCCTGCAGCACCTTGCGGATGAAGACGTGAACGAGCATCACGCCCTCGAGGTAGGCGCCATCCTTGGTAAAGCAGACTTTGCCATGCGGGTCACCGCCACGGAACACGCGTGCGGCGCTGCGGTAACTCTCGACCTCGCTCTGACCCGCGTCGAGGAATCCGCGGAACACTTCGACGAAGTCGGCGCCTTCGAGCGCCCGCTTCACCATGACCACGCGCAACGCGATGCGCCGCAAACGCGAAATGTCCATCGACCCGGTGATGATCTCGGCAAACGTCGCCAGCCCCTCTTGCGCGCGCGTCGTGCGCGGCGCGCCGAGCCCGAGCACCTTCAGGTGAGGCTGATGCTGGCCATTGAGCGCGGTAAGCGTGTGGATGAAAGCCTCGTGCTCGGTCAGTTGCGCCAGATCCCGTTCGGAGAACAGGGCCGTCGCCCGCAAGCTAATGCGCTTGCTGCTGGCGGTTGCCTTCGACGGCAGGGTCGGATCGAGCACGACTTTGACCTCGTCGTGCTCGAAAATCGGGCCGATGCGTTCGCGCAGCATCTCGGCGAATACTTCGGCCGGAATGTCGAACGGCACCGGCGGCAACTTGTGATTGCCGACCAGTTCATCGGTGATCGCCAGCATCTCCTGCGCGCTGTCGGCGTTGGTCACGTCCTGACTGCGATAGCGGGTGTCGGGACGGCCGTACAGCAACGTCGAGCAGCGCGTGAATTCGGGCGTGCCGATGCCTGCGAGCATCGACGCGGCGACGTGATAGCTCCAGGCCGTCTTGTACAGCCAGTTTCCAACCGGATGGCCGCGATCGAGCTTGCGCATCAGATCCTTCAATGCGGTCATTTCGACGGCATGGACTTTTGGTTCCGATGGTGGTTCCGGCAGCTTCGGTTGTCCTCGCCGCCACCCATCGAGAAAGCGCTCCTCCAGAGCGAGCGGCCAGTCGATGGCCTTGAGCACCTTGATCCGGCGGCCGATCGAGGCCAGTTCCCGATCGCGTTCGACCATCGCGGCCAGGGTTGGGTCGAGCGACTGGCGGACATCCTGAGCGACCGTAGCCATTTGTGGCGTCTCCCTTATTCCTGGTCCTGGTCATCGCGTGCGTGACGACTCGGCGCGAACCGGAGCCATCCCTCCCACTATGGACCGGTGCTCGATAATATCGCGTAAAGTCGCGCTGACGGCGACACCGCGTTGTTCAACCGCGCCTGCTCCGACTGCCCGACGCTCAGCGATCTGTACAAGCATGCTGCTGATGATGCGCTGTTGCAGGCGCGCGCACGAAGCTGACGAACAGGTGGCCCGTGCGGCTTCGCGGCGCACGCACAGGGCAGCGTTGCCGATTGGCTTGGCCGGAGAAACAGGCCGCCAGGCCGCGGGGTTTGCATGGGACCTTGATCCCATTGCCGTGGGAATCGGGTTCTCTGATGATCGAACCACCGTAGATCGCAATATCCAGCATTGCGCCTGACGGTTTCTGGTTTAAATATGGGGAAGCCGTATGACGATCCCCCACATATCCAATCGTGTGGCCGCCGCACTGGGGATGCGAAGCGCGAAGCGGCCGAGGAGATGAAGGGTGGCGCAAAGCAATAGTGCTCAACAGCGGCTTGCGAGGAGACAACCATGTTACCGATGACGATGTCCGAGAGGACGCTGTTTCGCGGCCTGTTCGATACGCTGATTCGTGCGGCAATGATGGCCGCTCTGGTCGTTGCCTGCTACGAGGTGTTCCGGCCTTTTCTCTCGCTGGTGGTCTGGTCGGTAATCCTTGCGATCAACTTCTATCCGCTTCAGCGCGTCCTCAAGGGCAGACTGGGAGGCAAGGATGGCCGCGCCGCGACCGTCATCGTTTTGTTGACCTTCCTCATCCTCGTCGTTCCCATCTACATGCTGGGACTCTCCCTGACCGAGTCGGCGGAAAACGCCGTGGATTGGGTCAAGGACGGCACCTTCCATATTCCTCCGCCGGCCGAGTCGGTCGCCACCTGGCCACTGGTCGGCGAGAAGCTCTACGGTTTCTGGCAGCAGGCGGCCACCGATCTGAGTGGCCTGGCGCAAAAGCTCGCACCGCAACTCAAGGACATCAGTCTGGTCATGCTCGGCAAGCTGGCCGGCTTCGGGCTCGGTCTCATGATGTTTCTCGTCGCCATCATCATTGCCGGCGTCATCATGGCGTTCGGCGAGAACGGAACCCGCAGCACGTTGCAGATCGCTGATCGCGTGTTCGGCCAAGGCCAGGGCGAGAAGGTGACCCGCCTGTGCACCGCCACGATTCGTGCTGTCGCCCAGGGCGTCATCGGCATCGCCTTCATCCAGATGCTGCTCGTTGGCATCGGCTTCGTGGTGATGGGAATTCCGGGCGCAGGTTTTCTCGCCCTCATGGTGCTTGTGCTGGCGATCGTGCAATTGCCGGCTACGCTGGTCACACTGCCGGTCATCGTCTTCGTCTTCTTTACCCAAGGCGCCACACTCGCAACGATTGTGTTCGCCATCTATATCTTCGTCGCCGGCCTGGTCGACAACGTGCTCAAGCCTCTGCTTCTGGGCCGGGGCGTCGACGTTCCGATGGCGGTCGTGCTGATCGGCTCGATCGGCGGAATGGCGACGAGCGGCATTCTCGGCCTGTTCATCGGCCCCGTGGTCCTTGCGGTCGGCTATCAGCTGTTCTGGCGATGGGTCCGGAACGAGGCCGCCGACAGCGAGAAAGCTGCCGAGAATGCGGTTGCCTCGGAGGCCTCGGCAATCTGATTGTTCAATGCGATATCGGCGATGACGGGCGGGCGGCGCTGAGCGTCTACAACGGCTCGATGTGACGCAGCAACAGCCGCAGCGACTGCGATCCGTCCCATTCGTCGATCTCCAGCTGAAACGCCGCGCGCACGCGCGGCGCCAGAGGTCCGTACCGGTCGGCATTGAACAGGACCGCATCGAGCAGCGCGTCGCGGCCGCTTTGCCGAAGCTTCAGGCGCAGATGCGCTTCGCCAATCGCGCGCGTGCCGGCCACGTCGAACTCACCGTCGAACAGCGGTTCGGGGAATGCCTGTCCCCAAGGTCCTGCGCTGCGCAGCTGGCGAGCGAGGTCGAGCGTGAAATCGGCCGCGCCCAGTTCGCCATCGGTAGACAGCACCGCGTCGAGTTGCTCGGGCAGCAATCGTTGCCGCGCGCCCTGATCGAACGCCGCCGCGAAACGTTCGAGATCGTCGCGCCGCAGGCTCAGTCCGGCCGCCATCGCGTGGCCGCCGAAGCGGCCGAGCAATCCGGGATTTGCTGCGTCGACTTCGGCCAGGACATCGCGCATATGAAATCCCGCGATCGACCGCCCCGACCCCTTGACCTCGTCGCTGCCCTCCCCGGCTGGTGCACAGGCAATGACAGGCCGGTTCAACAATTCCTTGAGACGCGACGCGACGAGGCCGACGATTCCCTGATGCCAGTCGGGCTCGAACAAGACAAGCCCGAATGGCAGTGAAGCACTGCCGTGCTGTGAAATCCACTTGTTTACCGTGACCTCGGCCTGGGCGGTCATGTCGGACTGCAACTCCCGGCGTTCGGCGTTCAATGCCGACAGGCGATCGGCAAGTTCACGCGCCCGGCCCGGCTCGTCCGCGAGCAGGCATTCGATGCCGAGACTGATGTCGTCGATACGGCCTGCCGCGTTGAGCCTGGGCGCGACGATGAAGCCGAGATCCGCCGCGCACGCCTTGGCGCTATCGCGCTTGCCGACATTGAATAACGCCGCGATACCGGCGCAGGCGCGCCCGTTCCGGATTCGGCGCAGTCCCGCTTCGACCAGGATCCGGTTGTTGTGGTCCAGCGCAACGAGGTCGGCGACGGTGCCGAGAGCGACGAGATCGAGCAGTACCGAAAGGTCGGGATCGGCGATGCCGGCTTCGGCGAACCAGCCGTCCGCGCGCAGGCTGGCGCGCAGCGCGAGCAGCAGGTAGAACATCACGCCGACGCCCGCGAGCGCCTTGCTCGCAAAGGCATCGCCCGGAAGGTTCGGGTTCACCATCGCGTCCGCATCGGGGAGCGTCGCTCCCGGCAGATGGTGATCGGTGACGACGACGCGCATCCCGCGTGCGTGTGCAGCGGCGATTCCGGAGTGCGCGGCAACGCCGTTATCGACGGTGATCAGCAAATCGGGACGCTGCTCGGACAGGTCTTCTACCAGCGCCGGGCTCAGGCCGTAGCCATGCACGGCGCGATTCGGCACGCCGTAGCCGACGTTGCGCGCGCCAAGCAAGCGCAGTCCGCGTACCGCGGCGGCAGTTCCGGTCGCGCCATCGCAATCGAAATCGCCAACCACGACGATACGCTGCTGTGCGCGAATCGCACCGCCGACAATGGTGCACGCGCGCTCGAGCCCGCCCAGATTCGGCGGCAGCATTCCGGCCAGGCGGTATTCGACCTGCGCCGCATCGGTCACGCCACGTGCGGCAAAAATGCGGCGCAACACCGGATGGCCCGGCAGTTCCGGAGCGATTGGCGGAAACGGACGGCGGACGATACGCAGTGCCTTCATGCTTTCGGTTTCGCCGGGGCTTTGCGCCAGAAGCGCCAGCGATGGGCGTGCCGATAACGATAGCGCTCGCCGCTGGCAAAACTAAGGCCGACGTCGCGGACGATTCGCTGACTCAATGCTTGCTGGACTGGCTGCAAAGCATCTTCGACAACGACGCCGGCCGTGGCGTCGGCATCGAGCAGGATGCGTGAATCGGGCGCAGCGGAACCCAGAGCGTCTGCCAGGGTCGACGCGACCGGAACTCTTGCGAGCCGCGCGAACGCGTGCACGGTCTCGTCGCCACTGACGATCGTGCTCGCCGTCGTCCTGACCCAGTCGGGAAGCACCCCGGCACCCCAGAACCAGAGGCTGTTGACCGGTGGCGCGCCGCGCCGGGCCCGCTCGGCATTGAGCGGATGATTGTGCAGGATGACCTGCGCTTCGTTCAGAAGATGCTGCCAACGCCGGCCCGCCTCGCCCTCCGGCAGATGCCTCGCAACGTCGTCGCCGAGCGCCGCCTGCGGCGCGGAGAATGCCGGCAACGACGCGCCGCTCGGACAGCGCAGGTACCAGCGCGAGGGCGTGGTCGCTTCGAGCAGGAAGCCGGCGTCGCCGAACAATGGCTTCAGCGCGCGCGCCAACTGCTCGCTGTCGGAAGGCGACAAATCCATATTTCCACAACCGAGCAGACGCAGGGTGACGGCGTCGGCGGCGACCCACGCCGGATCCGCGCGCAGCCACAGGGTGCTGGCGGCATCGTTGCTGTCGAGGCTTCGCGTCAGCGCGGCGAACGGTATCGCCGTGCCGATGAACTCGAACGACTCGCGCAGCATCGCATCCCGGCCCGGAGCGGCATCAGCCAGCCGGTCGCCGCGCGAAGTCCACAACGCCAGTTCGCGGGAGCCTGCTTGAGCGAACTCGCGCAGCGGCGGCAGCAGCAGGGTCAGATCAGCCACGTGCCGGCCTCGCAGGTTGGATCAGCGCTTGATCACGCGACGTAGCGAACCGCGACAATCTCGTAGCGCTTGGTGCCATTGGACGCGGTGAATTCGAAACTGTCGCCCTCGCTCTTGCCAATCAGCGAGCGCGCAAACGGCGAGCTGACCGAGATAAGTTTCTGCTTGATGTCCGCTTCGAGGTCGCCGACGATCTGATATGTGATTTCCTCTCCGCTGTCTTCGTCGGCAAGCTCGACGGTTGCGCCGAAAACGATACGCGTGCCCGCATTGAGCCGGTTGACGTCGATGACCTCGGCGTAGCTCAGCGCCGCTTCGATAGCCTGGATGCGGCCTTCGATGAAGCCCTGCTGTTCGCGTGCCGCGTGATATTCGGCGTTTTCCTTCAGATCGCCGTGCGCGCGCGCCTCGGCGATCGCGGCGATGACACGTGGCCGATCCTGTGATTTCAGCTTTTCCACTTCAGCGCGCAGACGCTCGGCGCCCTTGGCCGTCATTGGCGAACGTTTCATTCCGGTTTCCTGTCTTTCATGCCAGTTCCCTGTGCAGTTCCTGCAGGCTGTGGACCTCGCCATCGCCGCGGAAGTCGAGCGAATGCAGCAGCGCGCGCGCGCCGGCAATCGTCGTCGAATAAGTAATGCGCTGCTGAAGTGCCTCGCGCCGGATCGAAAACGAGTCGGCGATCGCCTGCTTGCCTTCCGTCGTGTTGATGATGAACACGATCTCGCCATTCTTGATCAGGTCGACGATGTGCGGGCGGCCTTCGATAACCTTGTTGATGCGCTCGCAGACGATGCCGTGTTCGATCAGAAACGTGGCCGTGCCCGATGTCGCAACGACGCTGAAACCCCGCTTGATCAGGTCGCGCGCAACCGGCAGCACCCGCCGCTTATCCGGATCGCGCACCGACACGAACGCCTTGCCGGCGCGCGGCGGCGCGATGTTCGCCGCTTCATGTGCGCGCGCAAACGCAGCTCCGAAGCTGCGGCCGACACCCATGACTTCGCCGGTCGATCGCATTTCCGGACCGAGGATCGGATCGACGTTCTGGAATTTCAGGAACGGGAAGATCGCTTCCTTGACCGAATAGTATTGCGGTATGACTTCGTGCGTAGTCCCCTGCTCGACCAGGCTGCGCCCGACCATGCAGCGCGCCGCGATCTTCGCCAGCGCCACGCCGGTCGCCTTCGACACGAAGGGCACGGTGCGCGAGGCGCGCGGGTTCACTTCGAGAATAAAAATTGTCGCTTCGCCGTCCTCGTCGGTCTGGATCGCGAACTGCGTGTTCATCAACCCCACGACCTTCAGTTCGCGCGCCATCTGCGCGACCTGGACGCGCAACTCGGCCTGCACGGCGGGGGGCAGCGAGTACGGCGGCAGCGAGCAGGACGAGTCGCCGGAGTGCACGCCGGCCTCCTCGATATGCTCCATGATGCCGCCGATCAACACGTTGCCCTCGGCATCGGCGACGACATCGACATCGACTTCGACGGCGTTGTCGAGGAAGCGGTCGAGCAGAACCGGCGAGTCGTTGGAAACACGCACCGCGTCGGTGATGTAGCGCTTCAGGTCCGCGTCGCCGTGCACGACTTCCATCGCGCGGCCACCGAGCACATAGCTTGGACGCACGACCAGCGGATAGCCGATCTCGCGCGCCAGTGCCAGAGCTTCGTCGGGATTGCGCGCCGTGCGGTTGGGCGGCTGGATCAGCGCCAGCTTCGTGACCATCTTCTGGAAGCGCTCGCGGTCTTCGGCCAGATCGATCGAATCCGGCGACGTGCCGATAATCGGCGCGCCATTGGCCTCGAGCGCGCGCGCAAGCTTCAGTGGCGTCTGTCCGCCATACTGCACGATCACGCCCTTGGGTTTTTCCTTGTCGATGATCTCGAGCACGTCTTCGAGCGTCAGCGGTTCGAAGTACAGGCGATCGGACGTGTCGTAGTCGGTCGAGACGGTCTCCGGATTGCAGTTGACCATGATCGTTTCATAACCATCCTCGCGCAGCGCGAGTGCCGCGTGCACGCAGCAGTAGTCGAACTCGATGCCCTGGCCAATGCGGTTCGGCCCCCCGCCAAGCACCATGATCTTGTCGCGGCTGGTCGGTTCGGCCTCGCATTCTTCCTCGTAGGTCGAATACAGGTATGCCGTGGACGTGGCGAACTCGGCCGCACACGAATCGACGCGCTTGAAGACCGGGCGCACGCCGAAGGCATGGCGCAACTTTCGCACCGCCGCCTCGTCCGTCGCTAGCAGCGCTGCAAGACGCGAATCAGCGAAACCCTTGCGCTTGAGCATGCGCATCCGCTCGGCGTCCAGTGCCATGAGTCCGCCATTACGGACGTCGCCTTCGATCTCGACGAGTTCGGCGATCTGATCCAGGAACCAGCGATCGATCGATGTGAGCGCGTAAATCTCTTCGAGAGTCAGGCCGGCGCGGAAACCATCGGCGACATAGAACAGGCGTTCGGGTCCCGGCTCGCGCAGCTCACGCTTGAGGGTCGTCACATCGTCGATATTTTCCGGATCGAGCCGTCCCGGATTCAATCCATCCTTGCCCGTTTCCAGCCCGCGCAGCGCCTTCTGCAGCGACTCCTGGAAGGTGCGCCCAATCGCCATGACTTCGCCGACCGATTTCATCTGCGTCGTCAGGCGCGAATCGGCAGACGGAAATTTCTCGAAGGCGAAGCGCGGGATCTTCGTGACGACATAGTCGATTGTCGGCTCGAACGATGCCGGTGTCGCGCCGCCAGTGATTTCGTTGCGCAGTTCGTCGAGCGTGTAGCCGACTGCGAGCTTCGCCGCGACTTTCGCGATCGGAAATCCGGTCGCCTTCGACGCCAGCGCCGACGATCGCGACACACGCGGATTCATCTCGATAACGACGACTCTGCCGTTCTCGGTGTTCACGCCGAACTGCACATTCGAACCGCCGGTGTCGACGCCGATCTTGCGCAGCACGGCGATGCTGGCGTCGCGCAGGCGCTGGTATTCCTTGTCGGTCAGCGTCTGCGCCGGCGCCACCGTGATCGAATCGCCGGTGTGCACGCCCATCGGGTCGAGGTTCTCGATCGAGCAGACGATGATGCAGTTGTCGGCCGTATCGCGCACGACTTCCATCTCGAACTCTTTCCAGCCGAGCACCGATTCCTCGATCAGGACTTCGTGCACCGGCGACAATTCGAGGCCGCGACCGACGATCTCGACGAACTCTTCGCGGTTGTAGGCGATGCCGCCGCCGGAACCGCCCAAGGTGAAGCTCGGCCGGATGATCGTCGGAAAACCAACCTTGAGCTGCGATTCGAGCGCCTGCTCGAGCGATTTGGCGACTTCGGCCTTCGGGCAGTCCAGTCCGATTTCGATCATCGCGCGCCGGAACAACTCGCGATCCTCGGCCATCCGGATCGCCTCACGCGAGGCGCCGATCAGTTCGACGTTATACTTTTCCAGAATTCCATTGTCGGCCAGGTCGAGGGCGCAGTTCAGCGCGGTTTGGCCGCCCATCGTCGGCAGCAGCGCATCGGGGCGCTCCTTGGCGATGATGCGTTCGACGGTTTGCCGGTTGATCGGCTCGATATAGACCGCGTCGGCCGTTTCCGGATCGGTCATGATCGTGGCCGGATTGGAGTTGACCAGGACGACGCGATAGCCCTCCTGCTTCAGCGCCTTGCACGCCTGCGCACCGGAATAGTCGAACTCGCAGGCCTGGCCGATGACGATCGGACCGGCGCCGATGATCAGGATCGACTTGAGGTCAGTTCTTTTTGGCACTGGGTGTCCCGGGTTGAGGCGCTGCCGCGGCCGGGACCAGCGCCACGCTCACCACCGTGTTCTTCGGCATCGTCAATTCAGTGGATCCACCGGCGGCGTCGATGCCCAAGGTCAACTGTGTATTCGACACCTGCGTCAGCACACCCGTGCGCGTGGTGTTGAACGTGGTGTGGACGACCACGCGTTTGCCGATGAACAGGTGCAGATCATCATAGGAGACTTTCTCCCCGGCCGGCTCCGCGTCAGTTTTCTTGGCCTTCGCTGCCGGCGCGGCAGGCGCAGTCGCGGCATTCGCGATCACCGATCCGCCGAGCATCAGTGCGATGGTGAAGAGCTTCAAGGAACTTGTGCGTTGTATGCGCATGGTGATTACGCCGCGGCAACCGCGCGCGCCTCCATTTGGCGGATGAATTGGTCGAACAAACCCGAAACGTCGTGCGGACCCGGGCTGGCCTCGGGATGTCCCTGAAAGCTGAAGGCCGGCGCGTCGAGCACGCGGATGCCCTGGTTCGAACCGTCGAACAGCGATCGATGCGTGACTTCGACGTTGCGCGGCAGTGACGCCTCGTCGACGGCAAAACCGTGGTTCTGGCTCGAGATCATGACCCGGCCGCTGGCCAGATCGATGACCGGATGATTCGCGCCGTGATGGCCGAACTTCATCTTGACGGTCTTCCCGCCGACGGCCAACCCAAGAATCTGATGGCCGAGGCAGATGCCAAACAGCGGGACTTGGCGCTTGAGGAATTCGCGCGCTGCGGCGATCGCGTAATCGCACGGCTCCGGATCGCCGGGACCGTTCGACAGGAATACGCCGTCGGGCTTGTGCGCGAGCGCATCGGCCGCCGGTGTTTGCGCCGGCACGACGATGACCTCGCAGCCGCGATCGACCAGCATGCGCAGGATATTGCGCTTGACGCCGAAATCGTAAGCGACGACGCGCTGACGGCGCGCGAGCGGCGCGAATGCAGTGCTGTCGAGGTCGTAGCTGCCGTTGTCGAAGCGATAGCTCTCGCGCACGCTGACGACCTTGGCCAGGTCCATGCCCTTGAGTCCCGGAAATCCGCGCGCGGCAGCGAGCGCGTGATCGGCAGACGCGTCCGGTCCGGCAACGATGCAGCCGCTCTGTGCGCCCTTGTCGCGCAGGATGCGCGTCAGGCGGCGCGTGTCGATGTCGGCCAGGGCGACGATATCGTGGCGGCGCAGATAGGCTTGCAGGGTTTCCTGCGAGCGCCAGTTGTTCGCCAGTCGCGGCAGGTCGCGGATCACGAGGCCCGCGGCATGGACTCCCGCGGATTCCTCGTCGACCTCGTTGCAGCCGGTGTTGCCGATATGCGGATAGGTCAGCGTGACGATCTGGCGCGCGTACGACGGGTCCGTCAGGATTTCCTGGTATCCCGTTATTGCCGTGTTGAACACCACCTCGCCAACGGTTTCGCCTTCCGCACCGATCGAAATTCCGCGGAACAAACTGCCATCTGCGAGTGCGAGGATTGCCGGTGTCATCAGATCGCCTGGTCCTGGAAGCAAGCGCAACCTCAAGGTGCAGGCCGACCCGCGGGCTGGCTGGGATCAGTCCGAGGGGAGAGGTTACGGGCGAGACGGAATGATACTGGTCGTGCACGTCCTCTGTCCACCGCGTCCGGCGGTACAATGGGTCGCACAATCAGGCCCGCCGAGCCGAGTCCGTTCATGTCCACTGCCGTCGCTAAAACACCGTCCCTGTTCGATCCGTCACGGCTGGATCGCGCCGATACGGTGGTCCGAAGCGAACCGTTCTGCTTCATCGTGGCGCGCGAGCAATTGCCGGCCGGTGCTGCGAGTGATCTCGAACGCGACTTCCCGAAGTACGCCGGCGCCGGTTTCTTCCCGTACGAGGAAAGAGACTGCGGACCGAGCGTCAACCAGCTGGTCGCCGACCTTATCGACCCTGCAGTCGCAACCGCCGTCGGCAGACGCCTGGGCATCGACAACCTCGGCCAGTACCCGACGCTCGTGACGCTCTGCCGGGCGCTTAACAAGCGCCATGGCACGATCCACACGGACAGCCGCTCGAAAGTGGCGACTGCCCTGCTCTATCTGAATCAGTCGTGGCCCGACACGAGCGACGGCTGCCTGCGTTTCCTCGGCCGTGTCGACGACGTCGACAGTCTCGTTGCGCCAGAACTCAAACCCGTGTATGGCAATTTGGCCGTGTTTAAACGCTCGGACAAATCGTTCCATGGCCACCTTCCCTATGAGGGTGAGCGGCGAGTGATCCAGGTCGCATGGCTGACGAGCGAGGAAGAAAAGCTGCGCAAGACCCAGCGCGGAAAGCTCTCGCGCCTGTTCAAGAAACTGTTCGGCCGAATCGACACGCTCTGGGGCGCCGGCCGCGACAAGAACGCTGCGCACAAGGATTAAAGAGTCCATCTGAGTGCGCGCGAGTAGGTGGTCATCCAGAGCTCTCACCTCTCCCCTCGTGGGAGAGAGCCTGCCCCGGACTCGATCCGGGGTCGCCGCGCGGCCTCTCTCGGCCATCCATGGCCTTCGAAGCACTTGGGCTCCTGCCCGGCGCAGCGCGGCGGGAGAGGGGGCTTCTCGAGGCCATCCATGGCCTCCGAGGCACTTGCGCTCCTGCGCGTCGGAGGCGCCGCAGGCGCCTGCTTCGCAGCCGCATCCCCTCTCCCCAACCCCTCTCCCACAAGGGGAGAGGGGCTCAGCTAGTCGCAGCTTTGAGCACCTTCCCACCGGTTCCGAACGCGCCTAGCGTATGCAACCCATCGCCGTGCACACCGGTTTTGAAGTTGCGGCCTATGCGATCGGCGTGCGCCTGTTTCTCTGGCAGCGACGCCGGCTCGCGTTGCCGGTGCTCGACGACCGCGACCGCAGCCTGTGGATCGGCGTCGCCGCGATCTTCGGCGCGGCGCTCGGCGCGAAGCTTGGCTACTGGATCGAGAATCCGCGCAACGCCTTCGCCGGCTTTCCGGACTGGCGCCATCTGCTCGAAGGCAAGACGATCGTCGGCGCACTGCTCGGCGGGTTGGCCGGCGTGGAATTGGTCAAGCGCGCGATCGGCGCGCAGGGATCCAGTGGCGATGCATTCGCGCTGCCGCTGATCGTCGGCATCGCGATCGGCCGTATCGGCTGCTTTCTCTCGGGTCTCGACGATCACACGTATGGCAATCCAACAAAGCTGCCTTGGGCGATCGACTTCGGCGACGGCGTGCCGCGCCATCCGACCCAGCTCTACGAGATCGTGTTTCTGGCCGGACTGGGCATGCTGCTGCACTGGCGGCGCCACGCGTTCGATCGAGCCGGGGATCGCTTCCGCGCCTTCATGATCGGGTATCTTGCCTTTCGCCTGGCGATCGATTTCGTCAAACCGATGCCGCAGGTCTATTTCGGCACATGGTCCGGAATCCAACTGCTGTGCCTTGGCGGCCTTCTCTACTATCATCGCGACATACTTCGAATCGCAGGGGCAGTGGCGTGGGGGCGAAGTTAAGGCCTTATCTCTTCTACGACAGTGCCGTGTCGGTGTGCACGACGTGCCTGCGCCGCGTCGAAGCGAAAATACTGATCAAGGACGAGCGCGTATTCCTCGAAAAATGGTGTCCCGAGCACGGACGCGAGCGCGTGCTGATCGCCGACGACGCGGCGTACTACCGCAAGTCGCGCGAAGTCTTCATCAAACCGCCAGAGTTGCCGCAGCGCTTCAACACTGAACAGCGCTGGGGCTGCCCGTATGATTGCGGTCTGTGTCCCGAACACATGCAGCACAGTTGCCTGACGCTGATCGAGATCACCGACCACTGCAACCTGCGTTGTCCTATCTGCTACGCCGAGTCCGGACCGCATCGTCCCGGCTTTCGCGACCTTGCGACGGTCGAGCGCATGCTCGATGCGGTCGTCGCGAACGAAGGCGAGCCCGACGTCGTGCAGATTTCCGGCGGCGAGCCTACGTTGCATCCGGAGTTCTTCGCGATCCTCGACGCCGCGAAACGACGGCCGATCAAGCATCTGATGATCAACACCAATGGCCTGCGCATCGCCAAGGAACCGGAGTTCGCCGCGCGGCTGGCGGCGTACCAGCCGGGGTTCGAGGTGTACCTGCAGTTCGACTCGCTGCGCGACGCGGTCCATCAGGATCTACGCGGCGCGCGCCTGGCCGATATCCGCTTGCGCGCTCTCGAGCACCTCAACGCCCACGACATATCGACGACGCTCGTCGTGACAGTGAAAAAGGGGCTCAACGATCACGAACTCGGCGAGATCATTGAATTCGCCTTGCGCCAGCCGTGCGTGCGCGGCGTGACCTTCCAGCCGATCCAGGCCGCCGGGCGGCTCGAGAATTACGATGCCGCGCGTGATCGCCTGACCTTGACCGAAGTGCGCCGGCGCATTCTCGAACAGACTAGTGTATTCCAGCCCGACGACCTGATCCCGGTGCCGTGCAACCCGGATTGCCTGGCGATGGCCTATGCGCTGAAGCTCGGCGACAACACCGTGCCGCTGACGCGCTTCGTCAAGCCCGAAACGCTGGTGGCAAAAGGCCGCAACACGATCGTCGTCGAACGCGACGAGCAACTGCGCGCGCATGTTTTCGAACTGTTCGCGACGAACCATTCGCCCGAGTCGCAGGCCTGCTCGCTGGCCGACCTGCTGTGCTGCCTGCCGCAGGTTCAGGCGCCGGCGGACCTGTCGTA
>DASRTK010000445.1:0-9033 GCA_035655975.1 Rudaea sp. | reverse complement strand
GTTCTACTACTCGCTGCGCCACGCGCGGCCGTTGTCGATCGGATTGAACTGCGCACTCGGCGCGACCGAACTGCGCGCCTACGTCGACGCGCTGGCGCAGGTCGCCGAGTGCTACGTCAGCGCTCATCCGAATGCGGGCTTGCCGAATGCGTTCGGCGAATACGATGAAACGCCGGAGCAGATGGCTGCCACGATCGGCGAGTTTGCGACCAGCGGGTTGGTGAATCTTGTCGGCGGATGTTGCGGAACGACGCCGGCGCATATCCGCGCGATTGCAGAGGCGGTGCGTGGTGTGCCGCCGCGTGCACTGCCCGAAACAGAGTGCAGGGCTGCCTAGGGACGCTCGTCATCCCGGCGGAAGCCGGGATCCAGCGCCTTCAGGAGCACGGAACTGGATTCCGGCTTCCGCCGGAATGACGAGCCAAAGATACAACACGAGCCAAAGATGCACACACAAGACACACGCTATTGATGACTACACAAGCGCGCTACACCCGCCTCTCCGGCCTCGAGCCTCTGGTCATCACGCCGGAGTTGCTGTTCGTCAATATCGGCGAGCGCACGAACGTGACCGGGTCGGCGCAGTTCAAGAAGCTGATCAAGGACGACCGCTACGACCAGGCCGTCGAAGTCGCGCGCCAGCAGGTCGCAAACGGCGCCCAGATCCTCGACGTCAACATGGACGAGGGTCTGATCGACTCCGAAGCGGCGATGACGAAGTACCTGCAGCTGATCGCGGCGGAGCCCGACATCGCGCGTGTGCCGGTCATGGTCGATTCGTCGAAGTGGACCGTCATCGAGGCCGGCCTGCGCTGCCTGCAGGGCAAGGGTGTCGTCAACTCGATCTCGCTCAAGGAAGGCGAGGAAGTTTTCATCGAGCACGCACGCAAAGTGCTCAATTACGGCGCGGCCGCCGTCGTCATGGCCTTCGACGAAACCGGCCAGGCCGATACGAAAGCGCGCAAGGTAGAAATCTGCACGCGCGCCTACAAGATCCTGACCGAGCAGGTCGGCTTTCCGCCGGAAGACATCATTTTCGACCCGAACATCTTCGCAATCGCGACCGGCATCGAGGAGCACAACAACTACGCGGTCGACTTCATCGAGGCGACGCGCGAGATCAAGGCGACGCTGCCGCATTGCCACGTGTCCGGCGGCGTGTCGAACGTGTCGTTCTCGTTCCGCGGCAACGAAACCGTGCGCCAGGCGATCCATGCCGTGTTCCTGTATCACGCGATCCGGGCCGGCATGGATATGGGCATCGTCAACGCCGGCGCATTGCCGATCGTCGACGACCTCGATCCGGAACTGCGTGAAGGCGTGGAGGACGTCGTGCTGAACCGGCGTCCGGATGGCACCGAGCGCCTGCTGACGATCGCGGAAAAGTACAAGGGCAAGAAGGACATCGTCGAGGTCGAGGCGCAGGCCTGGCGTGATCTGCCGGTGCGTGCGCGGCTGAGCCACGCGCTCGTGCACGGCAACGATGCATTCGTCGAGGCCGATACCGAGGAAGCGCGCCAGCTTTCGTCGCGGCCGTTGGACGTCATTGAAGGCCCGCTGATGGATGGCATGAACGTCGTCGGCGACCTGTTCGGCGCCGGCAAGATGTTCCTGCCGCAGGTGGTCAAGTCGGCGCGCGTCATGAAGAAAGCGGTCGCCTACCTGATTCCGTATATCGAGGAAGAAAAGCTCCGGACCGGCGAATCGCACAAGGCCAACGGCAAGATCATCATGGCGACGGTCAAGGGCGACGTGCACGACATCGGCAAGAACATCGTCGGCGTCGTGCTCCGCTGCAACAACTTCGACGTCGTCGACCTCGGCGTCATGGTGCCGGCGCAGAAGATCCTCGACACGGCCCGGGCCGAGAAGGCCGACATGATCGGACTGTCCGGACTGATCACGCCGTCGCTCGAGGAGATGAGCCACATCGCCAAGGAAATGCAGCGCCAGAATTTCGTGTTGCCCCTGCTGATCGGCGGCGCAACGACCTCGCGCGCGCATACGGCGCTGAAGATCGATCCGCACTACAAGTCGCCGACCGTCTGGGTCAAGGATGCGTCGCGCGCCGTGGGCGTCGCGCAATCGCTGATCAGCAAGGAACTCGTCGACGATTTCCTGGCGAAAGTCAGCGCCGAATACGCCGACATCCGCGAGCGTCACAAGGACCGTGGCCCGTCGAAACGGCTGGTGACGCTCGACCATGCACGCGGACAGGCGTTTGCAGGCAACTGGGAAACCTATGCACCGCCCGCGCCGAACAAGCCCGGCATCACCGTGCTCGACGATTATCCCCTCGCGGAACTGATCGAGCGCATCGACTGGACGCCGTTCTTCAACACCTGGGAACTGTCCGGTCACTATCCACAGATCTTCGACGACGCCGTCGTCGGCAAGCAGGCGCGCGAGTTGTTCGACGATGCGCAGAAGATGCTGAAGAGCATCGTGGCGGAGAAGTGGCTGACGGCGCGGGGCGTGATCGGGTTGTGGCCGGCGCAGCGGGTGGGCGACGACGTGCTCGTCTTCCCTTCCCCTGCGTCAGCGGGGGAAGGTGGCTCACCTGCTCGCGCTGCTTCGACGCCTGCAATGGTCATGTCGCCAACGGCGCGAGCAGGTGAGACGGATGGGGGCAAGTCTGGAACGCAACCCTCCGAACTGCCCCCACCCCAACCCTCCCCCGCGAGCGGGGGAGGGAGTCAGGCGACCACCCTCCACTTCCTCCGCCAGCAAGTCGACAAGCCACCCGGTCGCCCGGACTTCTGCCTTGCCGACTTCATCGCGCCGAAAGAAAGCAGTGTGAAAGACTGGATCGGCGCGTTCGCGGTGACTGCCGGACTCGGCATCGAGCGCAAGCTCGAAGAGTTCGAGCGCACGCACGACGACTATTCGTCGATCCTGCTCAAGGCGCTCGCCGACCGACTGGCCGAAGCGTTCGCCGAGCGCCTGCATGAAAGAGTGCGCAAGGAATTCTGGGGATACGCGCAAGACGAAAGTCTCGGCAACGAGGACCTCGTCGCCGAAAAATATCGCGGCATCCGCCCTGCCCCGGGTTATCCCGCCTGTCCGGATCACACGGAGAAGTCCACGCTGTTCGCGCTGCTCGACGCTACGAAGAACACCGGCATCGAACTGACCGAGAGTTTCGCAATGTACCCGGCCTCCGCCGTATCGGGCTGGTATTTCAGCCACCCGGAAAGCCAGTACTTCGTCGTCGGCCGGATCACCAAGCAGCAAGTCGAA
This sequence comes from Rudaea sp., assembly GCA_035655975.1. Taxonomy (GTDB): domain Bacteria; phylum Pseudomonadota; class Gammaproteobacteria; order Xanthomonadales; family Rhodanobacteraceae; genus Rudaea. The sequence continues at coordinate 5,793 of DASRTK010000445.1, read as the reverse complement.
GACTACGCCAGGCGCAAGGGCTGGGCGCTGGCCGAAGCTGAACGCTGGCTCGCGCCGAACCTGGACTACGATCCGGAATGACGCGCCGCCGCATCGCCGGCGTGCTGTTCCACATCCCGGGAATACGTTTACACTGACAACTCGCACCCCGGCGCCGCTCGGCGCTGCCGCGGCGCGGGGGAAATGCGTATCCGTTCCACCGATCGACCCGGGCCGCTGCGTGATCGCGAACACGAGACTGAAGCTGATCGTCTGGGGTGTTGCGCTGGGATCGCTCATCGCGATCATGGCATTCCTCGTCGCGATTTCGCAGTACCAAGCCGTCAACCGCCAAGCCGCCGTGCGCGCGCTCGGCGCAGCGCACGCGATGCACGTGCACATGGCCGCCGAGCGCCTGAAAAACGTCGAGCGCATATCCGCGACGATCGCCGCCGAGCCGAGTCTGCTCGCGAGCATTGCACAGGTGTCGGAAGCCAGCTCGCCGCCGGATCCGCCGCCGGACGTCACGCCGCTGCACGACCAGCTCGAGTTGCTGCGGCGGCCATCGGGACTCAAAGCCGCGGCGATCCTCGATGCCTCCGGGAAGAAAATCGCGACGACCGGCGATATCGCGTTCGCCTCGATCGACTTTGCATCGATGGCGATCGTCGCCCAGGCGATCAAGAATTCCGCGCCCGCCTCCGGAACCTTCGAGGGCGACAACCGGGTACACGTCGTCGCGGTCAATCCACTGAAGAAAGGACCGGCGATCGTCGCACTGCTGCTTGGCGCCGACCAATTCGACGATGCCAGCGTGCGTGCGGCGGCACAGGCCGGCCAGACCGACCTGGCATTGCTCGCCCTCAAGCCGGAGGGCGCTCGCGTGCTTTCCTCGACGCTCGACGGCAACGACGCGCGCGATCTGCCGGCGCTGGCATCGAAGTATCAGGCCGACTGGCGCAGCCGCGCGGCCGCGCCGGCGCCGGAGCCGTTCGACTTCGACATCGGCGGACGGACCTGGACCGCGCTCGCCACGCGTCTGCGTCCATCGGCCACGAATACCCTGCTGCTGTCCCTGGTTCCGCCAGCGTCATCCGACGAGATGATGGCGGCACTGGTCGCACCGCTGCTGGCGGGAGTGTTCGCCGGCCTGATCGCGCTCGCAGCCGTGCTGTTCGTGCTCTGGCAACGGATCATCGGTCCGATGGCGACGATGGTCGATCTGTCGTCGAAGGCGAAGCACGGCGACTATGCGCTGGCGATAAGGACTTCAAGCTCTGGCCTGGCCGGACGCCTCGCGCTGGCGTTCAACCATCTCTTGAATGAACTCGACCGCCACCGGGCGCCGCCCGGCGCGCCGCGGCGCCGCGCGACGGATCGCAAATAGAAGGGACCAGGGACCAGCGTTAGAGCGAAGAGGCGCGCTGCCTTTCCTGCTCTGCTAGTCCCTAGTCCCTAGTCCCTACTCCCTGCTCCTGACTCAAGTTTCCTCGGCGCTGCCGGGCTCGATGACTTCGGGCTTGTGCGCACGCAGGTGCACGACCAGGTTGTAGACCGACACGAAGGCCGGAAACAGGTTCGACATTACGCCGACCGAATCGTTCTTGCCGAACGTGAAGTAGGCGAGCAACAGCGCGCTGCCGCTGATCGACAGCCACCAGAATGCCACCGGCATCACGACGCGGCGCAGTTTTTTCGTTGCATACAGCTGCACGAACCAGCGCGCGGTAAACAGGAAGACGCCGACATAACCGATGAGCTTCCACGGCGTCACGCCAATATGATGGATGTGGAACAGAATCTGGTTCATCGGAGTTTTCCTGCGAAAGCGTAGCGGTGTGCGCGGTGCGTAGGGTGGGCCTTGGCCCACCGCCCTTTTTTTTACCAGTGCGTAGGGTGGGCCTTGGCCCACGCCTTTTTTCCCAGCCGTTGTAGGCGGTGGGCCAAGGCCCACCCTACTTTCCGTCTGCGCTGAGCACAGGGCAATTATGGAAGCGTGCCCGTTAATTCTAGCAGCGGACTCAACCCGCAGCCGCGAACGAATCGATCTTCCGACGCCACATGTCCTTCTCCCCGGGCTGCAGGAACGACGCCTCGATCGAGTTCGCGGCCAGCGTGCGTATGTCGCCTTCAGTCAGGCCGAGCCCACGCTGCACGGCCATGAAGTTCGCACCGACGTAGCCGCCAAAATAAGCCGGATCGTCGGAATTGACCGTGACGCACAAGCCGCGATCGAGCAGGCGCTTGAGATTGTGGTCCTCGATGCGCGGGTAGACACGCAGCTTGACGTTCGACAACGGACAAACCGTCAGCGGTACGCGCGTGCGCGCAAGCCTCTCGACCAGGGCCGGATCTTCCTCGCAGCGCACGCCATGATCGATACGCGCGACCTTCAGGATGTCGAGTGCCTCGACGATGTACGCGGGCGGCCCTTCTTCGCCGGCGTGCGCGACCGTCAAAAAACCTTCGTCGCGCGCGCGGGCAAATACCGCTTCGAACTTGGCCGGCGGATGACCGCGTTCCGACGAATCCAGTCCGACCGCCGCGATCGCTTCCTTGTACGGCAGCGCCTGTTCGAGCGTGTGCATCGCCGCCTCGGCGCTCAGGTGACGCAGGAAGCACAAGATCAGGCGATGGGTGATGCCGAAGTCGCGCTCGCCGTCAGCCAGCGCGCGGCGGATGCCGTTGAGCGCGATGGCGAATGCGATGCCGCGGTCGGTATGCGTTTGTGGATCGAAGAATATTTCCACGTGCACAACGCCATCCGCATGAGCCCGCTTCAGGTAGGCAATCGTCAAGGCGTGAAAATCGTCTTCGTCGCGCAATACCGCGGCGCCGGCATAGTAGAGATCGAGGAACGACTGCAGGTCGTCGAACTGGTAGGCGGCGCGCAGTTCCGCGACCGAGGCATACGGCAGCTTCACGCCATGCTTGCCGGCCAGCGCGAACATCAACTCGGGTTCGAGCGTGCCCTCGATGTGCAGATGCAGTTCAGCCTTCGGAATGCCCCGGATGAAGTCGTCGATCGCGTCAGCTGGCATCTCTTGCGTCCTGGGGTGGATTTGCCTGATTCAATGTAGTGCAAGCTTGCACTCGGCGGCAATGTTGAGTACACATGGCAACGGGTCTACGAAATACTGAAGCGCCGGAGTGCCGGACGTAAAATCAATGGGCCGATTGACCACGCACGTACTCGATACCGCCTCGGGCATTCCGGCGCAGGGCATGCGCGTGGAGCTGCACGATCTGGATCTACCTCGCTCCGTACCATTGGCCGGATTCTGCACGAACGCCGATGGTCGCGGTCCAGCACCGCTGCTCGAAGGCGGCACCCTGCGCGCCGGCCGCTATGAACTGCGCTTCCACGTCGCCGAATACTTTCGCGCGCGTGGAACGGCGCTGCCGGATCCGCCGTTCCTCGACGTCATCGCAATCCGCTTCGGCGTTGCAGATGCCGAGCAGCACTATCATGTGCCGCTGCTGGTTTCGCCGTGGAGCTATTCCACCTACCGTGGCAGCTGAACCGCCATGAGCGACGCGACCACCGAACCTGCCTACCCGGCGCAACGTGCCGACGACGAAGTGCGTTTCGTGCTCGACGGAAAGGTCGTGCGCGTTACCGGTTTGCCGCCGACGACGACCGTGCTCGAATTCCTGCGCGAGCATCTCGGCCGCACCGGCACGAAGGAGGGTTGTGCCGAAGGCGATTGCGGCGCCTGCACCGTCGTTCTCGGCGAATGCATCGGCGACGAGCGCATGCGCTATCGCGCCATCAACTCGTGCATCCGCTTCCTGCCGACGATCGACGGCAAGGAACTGGTCACGGTCGAAAGCCTCGCCGGCGACGGTCCGTCGCTGCACCCGGTGCAGCAGGCGATGGTCGACCTGCACGCGTCGCAGTGCGGTTTCTGCACGCCGGGCTTCGTCATGTCGCTGTTCGCGCTGTATCTGCACGAGCGGCCGCCGGAACGCGCGGATGTGCTCGAAGCGCTGGCCGGCAACCTGTGCCGCTGCACCGGCTACCGGCCGATCATCGATGCCGGCTGTGCGATGCGCACTTACCCGGAACCCGCACGCTGGAGCCGCGAGGCGGCGCAGACAGCCGCGCATGCCGAGCTGCTGCAAAGTATACAACGCGATCGCATGCTCGCCCTTCCCGGCTTCGTCGCGCCGCGCACGGTCGACGAGCTGGCCGAGGCGCTCGAGGCTGCGCCGGATTCGCTGCTCCTCGCCGGAGGCACCGACATCGGCCTGTGGGTCACCAAGCACCTGCGCAAGCTGCCGCCGATCGTCTACCTCGGGGAAGTGACCGAACTGCAGGCCATCGAGATCGGTGACAATCACCTGCGCATCGGTGCTGCCGTGGCGCTGACCGATGCCTGGCGCGAGATCGTCGCGCGCATTCCCGCGCTGGCCGAGGTGGCCGAGCGTTTCGGCTCGCCGCCGGTGCGCAACTCCGGCACACTGTGCGGCAACATCGCCAACGGCTCGCCGATCGGTGACGCGATGCCTGCCCTGATCGCACTCGGCGCCCATATCGAACTGCGCTGCGGCGCCGCGACGCGCGAACTCGGGCTCGAGGATTTCTACCTCGGCTACCAGCAGAAGGCGCTCGATCCGGGCGAGTTCGTCGTTGCCGTCCACGTGCCGGTTCCCGACGCGGCGATGCACATCGCCAGTTACAAGTGGTCCAAACGCATCGACCAGGACATTTCGGCGGTCTGCGTGGCGTTCGCGCTGCGTTGCGAAGGCGATCGCATCTCTGCGCTGCGCATCGCCTACGGCGGCATGGCGCCGATCCCCGCGCGCGCGCATCACGCGGAAGCGGCCCTGGTCGGCAAGACATGGGACGAGGCCAGCGCCGACGCGGCGATAGCCGCGCTGGCTCAGGATTTCGAGCCGATCAGCGACATGCGCGCCAGCGCGGACTACCGCTTGCGCGCGGCCGGCAATCTGCTGCGGCGCTTCCTGCTCGAACATCGTCCGCGATCCGCGCCGCTGCGCACGCATGCCATCGAGGGCTGGCATGAGAAGCATCAATCTCTCGATCTGCTGCCGAGATGAACGACTCGGATCGCCGGCACGAAACTGAAACGCAGCGCGTCGTCGGCGAGCCGGTGCGTCATGAGAGTGCGCACCTGCATGTCAGCGGCCGGGCGATCTACACCGACGACATCGCCCTGCCGCCCGATACGCTGCACGCGGCGTTCGGCGTGAGCCGTATCGCGCACGGCCGCTTCGAGGCGCTCGACCTGACGCCGGTGCTGGCTGCGCCGGGAGTCCGCGCCATCGCAGTCGCGGCCGACATCCCTGGCGAAAACAACTATGGCGGCATCGTCCACGACGATCCGGTCTTCGCCGACGGCCTGGTTCAATATGCCGGGCAACCGATTTTCGCGGTGGCGGCGGACAGCTGCAATGCCGCGCGCCGGGCCGCGGCGCGCGCGAATGTCGAATACAACGAATTGCCGGCCGTGCTCGACATCCGCGCCGCGATCGCAGCCGGCAGCTTCGTCGTGCCGACCAAACACATGTCGCGTGGCCAGCCGCAGGCCGCGCTGGAAAGCGCGCCGCAGCGGTTGAACGGCAGCATCGCGATCGGCGGACAGGATCATTTCTACCTCGAAGGCCAGATCGCGATCGCACTGCCGCAGGAAGACGGCGCGATGCTGATCCATTGCTCGACGCAGCATCCGACCGAAGTGCAGAACATCGTCGCGCACGCGCTGGCAAGACCGGCGCACGCGATCACCGTGCAGTGCCGGCGCATGGGCGGCGCGTTCGGCGGCAAGGAAAGCCAGCCCGCCCTGCTCG
>DASRTK010000444.1:0-10338 GCA_035655975.1 Rudaea sp. | reverse complement strand
AACCGGCGCGACACACGCGGCGGCGTGGGCAATGCCCGAAGGTCGAGTCGTGCTCGTGCGCGAGGACGTTGGCCGCCACAATGCCCTCGACAAGCTGATCGGCGCCATGCAGCGCGAAAAGTTCGATTGCACGCAAGGCTTTCTTGTCGTCACGAGCCGGGCGAGCTATGAGATGGTCATGAAGTCGGCGACGGTCGGGATCGGCATCGTCGCCGCGATCTCGGCGCCGACCGCGCTGGCGATCGCGCTCGCGCAGGAAGCCAACGTTACGCTGATAGGCTTTGCGCGTCCGGACGGTTATTCGATCTACAGCCACGCTCAGCGTGTCGATTCGACTGCGCAGCGTAACAGGAGCACTGCATCGTGAATCCCGAGCATCTGGCCGAGATGGTCAACGACATCGCCCATTTCTTCGCGGCCGAACCGGATCGCGAGGCGGCGGTCAGCGGCGTTTCCGGCCACCTGAAGAAGTTCTGGGACCCGCGCATGCGCCGGCAGATCGTCGCCTACCTTCGCGATCAGGACGGCGGCGAGCTCAGCGAGCTGGCGCGCGCTGGCGTGACGCGATTGGCTGAGCTCGATGCAGCGACGGAGCAGGCGCGCCGCGCGTCATAGCCGGTTGCGATATGTGAAGGCGTGTAAACGCGCAATGTCGCTTACGCGGCGATGCTAAGCTTGGCGCACGACAACTACGAACCGGCGCAGAATGAAACCAGGATCATCGTCCTTCGCGTGTTTTTCCGTCTGTGCATTCCTGGCAGGGTCGATCATCGGCGTCGATGCACTTGGCGCAAGCCACGACAGCAAATACTCGGTGACGGCCCGATGGAAAGTTGGCGGTCCTGGCGGGTGGGACCTGCTTGCCGTCGATGACGCGGCGCGAAGGCTTTACTTGAGCCGCTCCGACCGGGTCGTCGTGCTCGATGCCGACAGTGGCAAGGTCGCCGGGGAAATTCCGCATACCGACGGCGTGCACGGTATCGCGATCGCTTCCGACCTGGGTCGTGGCTACACGAGCAACGGCAAATCCAATTCGGTGACCGTATTCGACCTGAAAACGCTGAAGTCGATCAACGAGGTCAAGATCGACGGGCAGAATCCGGACGTCATCCTTTACGATCAGGACAAGCATCGACTGTACACATTCAACGGCCGCAGCAAGGACGCCAGCGTGCTCGACGCAAAGACGCTCGCACCGATTGGGACGATTGCTCTGGGTGGCAAACCGGAGTTCGCCGTCAGCGACGGGCACGGCCGCACGTACGTGAACATCGAGGACAAGGCCGAACTCGCGGTCGTTGACGAAGCCGCGCTGAAGGTCGTGGCGACGTGGCCGCTGGAATCCTGCGAGGAGCCGACCGGGCTTGCGTTCGACGCTGCGCACCATCGCCTGTTTTCGGTCTGCCAGAATGAAAAGTTGATCGTGACCGACAGTGCCGACGGCCATCGCGTCGCCAGCGTGCCAATAGGCAAGGGGCCCGATGGCGCCGTCTTCGACGCGTCGCGCGGGCTCGTTTTCAGTTCAAACGGGGAGTCGGGGACGCTCACTATCGTGCACGAGGACGACCCGGAACATTTTCACGTTGTGGACAATGTCGCGACGCAAAAAAGCGCCCGTACCTTGACGCTCGACTCCAAGACGCACCGGCTGCTGCTTCCCGCAGCGGAATTCGGTGCGACACCCGCGGCGACGACCGAGCAACCGAAGCCGAGGCCGACGATGGTGCCGGATACGTTTTCCGTGGTAGTTGTCGGATCCTAGGCCGAAAACTCCGAAGCGCGGTTCAGCGCAGGACGCGAATGTCGATCTGCGAATACGCGCCGGCAGGCGTCAATGCGGTAATCGTCTGCAGGCCGACGTCGGCGAACGCGTGCACGAACGCGCGCGTTCCGCTGGTTTCGCCTTCGAGTTTGCCGTTGACGAGCCACATGACCCGGCCGCTGGCGCCGAGCGCCTTCAGGCTCAATTGCGCAGGCTTGGGGCTGCCCGGCGACCGCGCGATCGCCGCGCCGTTGCCGATACCGTCAATGCGCAGATTCGCATAGCGTTCGAGCGCGTCCGGCGCGCAGACCGGCGCCAGGGGTGGGATCGTGGCGCGTTGACGTTCTTGGTGGGATAGCCATGGATAGGCAAGTGCGGGCCAGCGAGCGATATCGATTTCGCGTTCTTGCGCGACATGGCAGTCCCCGCTTAGCCGGGCGCCGGACTTTGCGTCGACGCGCAGGCGAACGTCGCCGGCCGACCAGTTGCCTGCGTCGCGATCGGGCAGTGTCGGCGGAACGACGCCATTGAGTACCCAGGCCGTGTGCTTTTCGTGGCAGACCTCGGGCTTGGCGGGATCATAGGTGAGCCCGAGCGGCCAGCAGACTTGCTCTTGTCGCACGCTGGCCGGTGCTTCGTCGACGGGCAGGCCTGTTGTAGTGGCCCGCGGCAAGCTGTCGACTGCCTGGAACAACAGCGGCAGCGCGGTCACCGCGCCGTATTGGCCGGGCATTGGCGTGCCGTCCGGACGTCCGATCCAGACGCCGATCGTGTAGCGCCGCGTCGCGCCGATCGCCCAGGCGTCGCGGAAACCGTAGCTCGTGCCGGTCTTCCAGGCGACGCGAGGTTTTCCACTTGTATCGAATGTGTCGCTGGCGTAGCCGGGACGCGGGTTTGCTTCGAGCATTGCGCGCACGATCCAGGCGGCGCCCTCGGAAAGCAGGCGGCGCTCGATCGGGGCGGCATCCGGCGTCAGGCGCACGCGCGTGGCGACGCCGCGGCGATTGAACGCGGTATAGGCGCCAACCAGGTCCTCGAGCCGCGCGCCGGCGCCGCCGAGGATGATCGACAGGTTCGGATCTGCGCCGCGCGGCAACTGCAGGTCGACGCCGCCGTTTGCCAGGCGCGCCATGAAGCGCGCCGGCCCGATGCGATCGAGCAGGTCGACCGCCGGCACGTTCAACGACAGGCGCAACGCCTGCGCCGCGCCGATCGGTCCGTTGAATGCGTCGTTGAAATTCGCCGGGCGATAGCCGCCGAACGATTGCGGCGCATCGACGAGCAGACTTTCCGAATCGATCAGGCCATCGTCGAGCGCAAGTCCGTAGAGGAACGGCTTCAGCGTCGATCCCGGCGATCGCAACGCACGCACCATGTCGACGTGGCCGAGTCGCGCTTCATCGCCGAATGCGCCGGAGCCGACGTAGGCGAGTGCTTCGGAATTCGCGTTGTCGACCAGCAGCAAGGCGGCCGAGGTGCGCTCGGGCAGATGCGCGAGATAGGTGCTGACCCGAGCCTCCATGGCGCTCTGAAGTCCCGGATCGACCGTCGTGCGAATACTGCGCAGGCCGGGATTGGCTTCGCGCAGGCGTTCGGCAAGCAGGGCCGCCTTCAGCGGGGGCGTAAGCGTGCGCGCAGCGACGCTCTCGATCTTCGCGTCGGCGACCTGCGCAGGTGACCAGACATGCAAGCTGCGCATGCGATCGAGGACCTTGTCGCGATAGACCTGCGCGGCGCGCGGCTCCCGGTCCGGGCGCAGCCGGCTCGGACTTTGCGGCAGCACCGCCAGCAATGCGGCTTCGGCATGGCTCAACCGGTCGGCCGGTTTGCCGAGATACGCGTAGCTGGCCGCCTGGACACCCTGGATCGAGCCGCCGAACGGCGCGTAGTTCAGGTACAGAGTCAATATTTCACTTTTCGACAAATGCGCCTCGAGTTGCAGCGCTCGGAATATCTGCTTGCACTTGCCGAGCAAACTGCGTGAATGCGGATCGATGATGCGCGCGACTTGCATCGTCAATGTCGAACCGCCGGATATCGGCCTGTGATACCAGACCATCTGGCCGACGGCGCGCGCGAGCGCGAACGGATTGACGCCGGGGTGCTTCCAGAACCAGCGGTCCTCGTAGTTCAGCAAAGCTTGCAGGTACAGTGGTGAGACTTGCTTCGGCGTGACGGGATAGCGCCAGATGCCATTGTCATCGGCGAACGCGCGCAGCGGAGAGCCGTCGCGGGCGAGGACGACGGTCGCGCCGGTCGCAGAGTCTGGCAGTGGGAGAGGGAAGAGCCGGTCGAGCAGGAGCACGAGCGCGCACAGGGTGAACGCCAAGGCGACGAGGCGTTTCGCGACATTCGCGTTGTTTCCTGGGCTTGGGCCGTTCTCGACATCCGCGAGTTTCGAAGCGTTCGCCACTTTCGCGCCGTTCATCACGTTCGCGTGCGCAATGGCTCCCAGTTTCGGCGTGCTTTTCATCTTTACCCCTCGCCTTCAAGGAGAGGGTTGGGTGGGAATGGTGTTGCTCGCGATTCCGGACACAGCCGAATCGCTTCCAATACCCCTTCAATATTCTCGAAGACCTCGTTGTTCCAGAAGCGCAGGACCGTGAAGCCATCTGACTCAAGCACGAGCGTTCGTGCGGCATCGCTATCGTTCGCGCCCGCATGCTGGCTGCCATCGAGTTCAACCACCGTTTGTCTCTCGAGGCAAACGAAATCGAGAATGAAATCGCAGTAAGGATGCTGGCGGCGAAATTTGCAGTCTTCGATTTGACGGCCGCGCAGACGCTGCCAAAGCCGATGTTCGGCATCGGTGGGAGAGTTACGTAGCCGACGCTGTAGCTTCGGCTCGAGAATGCGCTTGTTTGTCTGGCCTCGCATATCTCAACTAGTCGCCCGATCAACACCATCCCCACCCAACCCTCCCCTTGAAGGGGAGGGCTTCAAAGCCATGCGGCGGCCTCGAGCCAGGTTTCGGCATCGGCTAGGGCTCAACCACCTTGATTTGCGCCGGTTCGCTCTTGCCGATGCCGCGAATATCCGGACGGTACATGTCCTCGACCAGCGGCGGCGGCACGAGGAAGGTACCGGGGGATACGGCCCGGACCAGATAGAACGCATGCGCCTTCTGGCCTTTGTAGAGTTTCAGCGCGGCGACGTAACGGTCGTCGCGAAACTCCTCGTGACGCACTTCGGCGGCGCTGGAACGGTCGTTGATCTGGATGCCATCGACGACGACGTCGGCCCATTGCTTGGTATCGGAGAGGTTGAAGTTTTCGATTTCCAGTCCTCCCGGCAGCAGGTCAGTCAGCAGCGCATCGGCCATTTCTTCCTTGGCTTCGATCGCAACGCCGACGACCAGCCCTTCGCCTTCCTTCAACGGATGTCCGTCATAAGCGCCGCCGTCGAGATCGTAGTAGTTGCGCCTGATCGAGACTTTCGAATCGTTCGGCTCGGGCGCCTTTTTCGGCACGCCAGCGACGTCCTGGCTGATGTACAACGGTGGCGTTCCGTCGGGGACCAGGCGGACCCCGGAACGAACCTGGTCACCCGTGAACGTGCGGCTCCAGATCTTGCGCGCGTCGAGCGAACTGGTCTTGTCGCCGATCGTGAGCTGGCCTGTGAACGTCGCGTTGCCGTCTTTCACGAGCGCCTTGCCGAGGCGGAAGAGGGCGAGTTGTTCCTGCGTCGACAGGTACAGCCACGAATACCCGTACTTCTTCGCCTGTGCCTCGCGCGCGCTGCGGCGTGCGACGAAATCGCGGCCGAGTTGGATGACGCTGGCCTCGTACTCCGGTTTCGACAGGCCGTTCTGATGTACGAGCGCAATCATCAGCGCGGCATCGCGCAGGTCGCTGCCGTAATCGCCGAGATACCAAGGGCGCTCGACTTTCTTGGCGAACGCTTCGTCGAGCGCCTTCTCGCCACGCGGCTTGTCGCCCTGCAACGACAGTGCAATACCGAGGTGCACAAGCGGGAGCGCCGTCAGCGACTTGGCCCGTTCGTTGTCGTACAGCGCGCGCAACGTGCCGAGCGGCGCGCGCTGTACGCGTGCCAGCACATAGCCTGAATAGGCCTGGTCGGCGAAGCGCAGATGGTCGGAATGCTCGTAGCCGTAATAAGGATGGCCACCGGACAACAAGTCGTCGTTGAGCCGCTTCAGCGCCTTTTGCAGCGCCGCGTCCGGAACATCGACACCCGCATCGCGCGCATCGAGCAGGAACTCGACGACGTACGGGGTGAGAAGTTCGTTGACGTAGGAGTCGCCGCCCCACATCGAGAAGTGCCCGGACGGAATCTGCATCGACGAGATGCGGCTCATAGCGCCGGCCAGCATCTCCTTGCGCCGGTCCGGCGGAATCGCCTCGAGGCCGAAGTTTGCTGCTGCTTGGTCGTCGTCGAGCAGGATCGCCCAGGCCTTGCTCGTCGTCTGCTCGATGCAGCCGTACGGGTAATGGATCAGGTCATGCACTGCGGACGAGAACGGCAGCGGCGGCAACGCGCTGACCGTCAGGCGGGCATTGACCGAACCGGACATGAAGCCGTCTAGCGTGGATGCGTCGAGCGAAATCGGCGCCAACGTGTCGAGCACCTTCGGCTCGCTCTTGAGCACCTGCGGCCACGCGGCGCGCACGGCGACTTCGAATTCACGATGGAGCTTGATGTCGCCACCAGTGACATTGACCGCGAACTTGCCGACACCGTAATCCTCGCTCGCGCGCAGAGGGAAATTGAGCGATTTCTTCGCTCCATCGGCGAGCGTGATCTTGTGCGTTGTGTCGGCGATGACGAGTGGCGGCTTGGCTTCGATCTTCAGCGTAAACTCGCGCTTGTCGCCGGAGAAGTTCTGCAAGTCGATGTTCAATGATGTCAGATCCCCGGGCGCCATGGCGCGCGGCGTCGAGACCTCGGCAACGAGCGGCGCGCGCACGACTGTCTCGGCGTTTGCGTTGCCGTAGTCGTTCTCGCCGTAGACCAGGGCGCTGACGCGCAGCGTCCCGTTGAAGTCCGGCACCTTGACCTTGACTGTCGCTTCGCCCTTGGCATCGAGTTGCACCGGCCCACTGAACAGATCGACCGTGAGCACTTTCGCCGTCGGCCGCCGTGCCTGCGGCAACGCGGCGAGCGCCATGTCGCCGCCGAAGCGCAGTTTGGCATTCGTGCCGTCGTAACTTTCGATGATCCGGCCGTACAGATCGTAGGCGTCAATGCCGAGCCTGCGCTGGGCGAACAGGTAATCGTTCGCGTCGGGCACCGGGAAGCGCGTGATATTGAGGATGCCGACGTCGACGGCATACACGGTCGCCCACGCTGACTTTCCAGCCAGCGCGCCGGCCTTGATCGTGACCGGAAGTTGGGTTTCGGGCTTCATCTGCTTGGGCGCGTCGATGTCGACGGCGATGCGGCGCGCGCTTCGATCCATCGTCACATAGGCCTCGCCGACCGCGCGCGCCGGTGTGACCTTGTCGGCAGCGGAGCCGGGGCGGAATACCAGGGCGCTGACATAGACGTCGTGGCGTTCCCAGTCGGCGGTCACCGGAATCTCGAACGTCGCACCGGGCTTGGCGTCGATATTCTTCGAGTAGAGCAGCTTGTCCGATTCGACGAGCAAGACGCCGGGACCGGCATGCGGCGGCGTCAGCGTGACCTTGAGCGTGTCGCCCGCCTTGTAGCGCTCCTTGTCGAGCGCGAGCTTGACCTTGTCGGGGCGCGCTTCGGTGCCCCGATTTTCGTTCTCCCAGCTCCAGCCGGCGACAAATGGATAGCGCATCGTCAGTCCTGACGACGGATCGGTGATCTCGATGCGGTACTCGCCCCATTCGACCGGGAAATCCACGCGCGCGGCCTTGCCGGACTCGACGGCGACGTCGCGTGTTTCGGTGTTGTCGTAGCGCTGCGTATAGTCGAAGCGCCAGCCGCTCTCGCGATCCCAGGTCCAGTGGTAGTCGCGGTACTCGCGCACGAGGGTGACTTTCAGCTTGTCGGTGGCCAGCAGGTCTCCTTTTGCATTGCTCTTGATGATTTCGAACCCGGCTGGACCGTTCGCGTTCGCGCCGTCCTTGACGTCGAACAGTGGGCGAACTCCGACCAACGCGTCGGCCGGCCACAGCGTACGCTTCAAGGTGCGCGTAACCGTGCGTCCGCCGCTTTCGTAGACGCTGCCGGCGAGCATCGCAGCGACCGGCGCGGTCGGTTTTGCATCGGGCAGGATCGGCACTTCGCTCTCGAGCTTGCCGTGCTCGTCGAGTTTCTCGTCGATCACGTCGTCAGCCTTCTTCGGCAAGTCGATGGTCGGATCACCGAAGAAGAAATCCTTATGCGCGTCGACAGGATGCTGGTCGGCGGCAAGGGTCAGTCGGGCGGTGAATCGATTGCCGGCCGCTGGCGCGCCATACAAATAGTCGGCGGCGACATCGAGGTTCAGCGGCTCGCCCGGCTTGATGACGCCCTGTTTCGAGTCGAGTGCAAGCTTGAGCCGTTCCGGCAGGAACTCCTCGACGCGAAATGTATAACTTTGCGCGGCTTCCTTCGCGGCCGGATCGAGCCGGAACTCGACTTGCCAGCGTCCGGTTGGCGCGTCCTCCGGCACCACGCGCGACCATTCGATGTAGCCCAGTTCCTTCGGCTGCAAGGTGACCGTGTCGTAGACGCGGCCGTCGGGCTGTTTCAGCGTCGCCGTCAGTGGCTGCGCCTTGATCGGCTTGCCGTCGAAGTTGCGCAGCAGCGCCGAGAGACGCAACGTTTCGCCGGGACGGTACAGATCGCGGCCCGACCAGGCGAAGACATCGAACCATTCCTGCTTGCGGCCGGCGACCTGGAAATCGGAAAGATCCAGCGCCGGCTGATTGAACGGCAGGATCGAAACATCCTTGCCGCTGCGCGCGACGAGCACGTGGTCGGATTTGAGCTCGTATGCGATAAGCGCGTTGCCGTCGCCGTCGGTCTTCGCCGTTGCGACGGCGTTGCCGCTGCTGTCGAGGATCTGCACCTCGACACCGGACCGCGCGTCGCCGCTCTTGAGCGATGCGGTGTGCAGCCAGAGCTTGTCGCGATACAGACGCGTGTGCAGGCCGATATCGCTGACAAAAAAGAAACTCGTTTCGAATTGATCATGGAACGAGCCCGCGCGCTTCATCACGGCGAAATACAGGCCCGGTTCCGACAACTCGCTGATGTTCTGGATCGGCAGGTACGACAATGTGCGCTGGTTCGGCTTGCCCTCGAGCACGAAACGGTTGGCGTAGACGGAGTCGGCTATCGCCGCGAGCGGCTTGCCCTTGCGGCCCCAGTAGCCGCGCTCGTCGTCGAGGTCCCAGGCGCTGCGCTTGCCGCTGCGCTGGTAGGCGGCGAAGAAGTTCGACAATTCCTTGTCGCGCACACGCAGGAATTCGACGTCGACCTCCTTGACGTTGACCGCGACGACCGGAAGGCCGCGCGTTCCGCGCGCCGGCAGCACGCTGCCCTGCGAAGCAAAACCGGCCACCGGTTGCAGCGGGCCCGTATAGATCTCCTTGTCGATCTTCTTGGCGAGCGTCTTGCCGTCCGCAGCGGACAGGGCAGGGTCGAGAGTGACGGAATAGTTCTTGTCCGCTTCGACGTACGGAAAACGCAAGGTCTTGCCGTTCTCGTCGAGCGCCCAACTGCCGGTGACTGCTTCACCCTTGGGGCCGGTCACACGCAGCAACGTATCGAACGCCTGCGCTCCGGCGAGGCTCTGCGTGAACGTCAGCGCGATCGCGAGCTGGCCGTCGTGCATCTCTGACTTCACGTCTTCGAGCGCGAAGCCGGCAGGCTTTTCTGCCGGCGCCTTGGCCGCCGGCTTCGTTGCCGTTGCCGGCGCGGGTGGCGCGGGCGCTTCGGACTTGCCGCAGGCGGCCAGCGCCATGAGCGATGACAACAGAATGGCGCGCAGCACAGCGCTGCGCGCGATCGGCGAAGACAGTGACAAACGTGGCATGGAGTTCCCCAGTTATGCGGTTTGCATGACGATTATAGTCGGCGGTATGTGGCTTTCCGCTGGCATGAACGCGGCCGGATGTGGGCATTGCCATGCCGTTCGCGTGTCCGCCGTCTTTGACGCCTGAATCTGCAGATAACGCTCGGGCAAGCGTAAGTCGAACATGCGCATGAAATGCCGACAGCGACTCCTACGGCAATCCGGCTGCATACGTGCGTTCTGCGAGCCAGCCATCGGGTGGCGCTGGTGGTTGCGCTACGCCAGGACCGGGGGAAAGGCCAGCCGGGCGGCCTGTCCGAGACGGCAAGGGCGGCGATGGCGGGGACAGGGCGGCAGTGCGTACGGTATCTACACGTTTCCTCGACCGTCACCCCGACTGGCAACAATTTCATCGGCGGTGCTGCGGGTTCAGGAGGCAGTGGCGGTACAAGCCGCGGCGGGGTCCGGCGCGGGCCATGATGGACAAAGTGGAATTGTTGCCAATGTGGGCGTTTGCAACGCGGCGAGCGCGTGCGACTGACATTGCAAAAATCATGCAGACGTAAAGTGGTGCCGAATTTCGCGATGCGCAATTCCTGACACACTGACGTCGGAAGTGTTGACAAGCAAGCTGGGCAGGCGT
>DASRTK010000443.1:0-6946 GCA_035655975.1 Rudaea sp. | reverse complement strand
CGAACGCCGCCTGGCGCTCCGGCAACAACGGCGGTGCGTCAGGAAAACCGACGCGCTCGATCATTTCCGCGTCGTCGAACGCGTAGACGAGTCGCGCCTCGCCATCGGCGTACTCGTGGCGCACGAAGCGGAACGCCTTTGCCTTGCGCGGATCCGACAGCGCGCTCACAGCACGATCTCCGCCGCGGGGTCGCGCAGGTTGTAGTGCGAGGCCATCACCGCGCCATAGGCGCCGGCTTGCGCGATCAGCAGCACGTCGCCTTCGCGCGTCGGCGGCAGGCGGCGGTTGCTGCCAAGCACGTCGCCGGATTCGCAGATCGGGCCGACAATCTGCACAAGTTCGCTTGCGGATTCGTGCAGCCGGCTCAGGTTCGCAATCTCGTGATACGCCTCGTACAACGCCGGGCGGATCAGCGAGTTCATGCCCGCGTCGACGCCCACATAGCGCACATCGCCCTTGCGCTTGAGCTGGGTCACGCGGCACAACAGAACGCCCGCGTCGGCGACGAGGTAACGGCCCGGCTCGGCCCACAGCTCGAACTGCGGATAAGCGGTCTTGACCTCGCCGAGCGCGGCGCCGAGCACGCCGAGATCGAGCGCCTGCTCGTCGCTGCGCGCCGGTACGCCTAGGCCACCGCCGATATTGAGCACATGCACGCTGCCGATGCGCTCGGCGAGGCTCGCCAGTTGCACGTAGACGTCGCGCCAATGCGAGACGTCGAGGATGCCCGAGCCGAGGTGCGCGTGCAGGCCGACGATGCGCGTGCCATTGGCCGCGGCGAGCCGCTGGAACTCAGGCAGTTCATCAAGCGCGAGTCCGAATTTCGAACCCGCGCCGCCGGTCTTGACCTTGTCGTGATGGCCGCGGCCGACACCGAGATCCAGGCGCAGGATCAGCTCGCGTCCGGCAAACACGTCGCCCCAATGTGCCAGCGGATGCAGATTGTCGACCGTCACCACGGCGCCGCGCGCGTACGCGGCGGCATATTCCTCGCGCGCGGCGAAATTCGGCGTGAACAGCAACGGCACGCGCTCCGACGCCGCAACACCTTCGGCACGATCGAGTTCGCCGGGCGCGACGCATTCGAGGCCAAAACTCTCCGCCGCGATTGCGCGCAGCAGATCCGGATGCGCATTCGCCTTGATCGCATAGAACCAGCGGTCGACCGCCGTGACGCTGCGCAACGCCCGCGCGCGGGCCGACACCGTGGAGCGATGGTAGACGTAGCGCGGCGTACCCCTGGCGGCCAGATCGATCAGCTCGCCGCGGCGCGCGATCCACCACTGCTGGCCAGGCCCGGCGCCTTCTTTCCTGTACAAATCGCGCCAGCTCGGACCAAATACGGCGGCGTCCTCGACGCGCATCGCCTCGGCCTGGATCAGCAGCGCGTGCAGGCGCGGCACCAGGTCGGCGGCGACTTCCTCGTCGACGACGAACGTCAGATTCAAATTGTTCGACGACTGCGAGATCAGGTGCATCCTGACCGAACCGAATTCCGCCAGCACACCCGACAACCGGTGCAGCATCGAGCGCATGCCGCGCCCGACCAGCGTGATGGCCGCGCACGGCGCAATGACCTTGACCCGGCAGACCTTCGCCAGGTCGGTGCACAGCGCCGACAGCACATCGGTATTGACCAGGTTCTCGGTCGGATCGAGCGATACGGTTACATTCGTTTCCGACGTGCCGACCAGATCGATCGACAAGCCATGGCGCCTGAAAAAATCGAACACGTCGGCGAGAAAGCCGACCTGCTGCCACATGCCGATCGATTCCATCGAGATCAGCGTGATGCCGCTGCGCGAACTGATCGCCTTGACACTCGGCGCGGCATCGGGCGCGCCCGCGGCGATCTCGGTTCCAGGCAGATCGGGGTGGTTCGTATCCTTTATCGCCAGCGGCACGCGCGCCTCGCGCACCGGATTGATGCAGCGAGGATGCAGCACCTTGGCGCCGGTCGTGGCAATTTCCTGCGCTTCTTCGTAGTCCAGGCGCGACAACAGACGCGCACTCGGTACCTGGCGCGGATTGGCGCTGAACATGCCGGCGACGTCGGTCCAGATTTCGACCTTTTCGGCCTTCAGCAAGGCGCCGAAGTAACTCGCCGAGGTGTCCGAACCGCCGCGTCCGAGAATCACGGTTTCGCCGGCTTCGTTGCGCGCCATGAAGCCCTGCGTGATGAACAGGTCGCCGCGCGTGGCCAGCGCCTCGGCAAGCGCGCGATCGGGCGCGGTCGGCACGGAGGCCGAAAGATAACGGCCCCAGGCGTTCTGGTTCGGCAACGGCATACCGAGCAGATGTTCGCGCGCATCGAGCCAGTGCGCGGACAGACCGCGCTGGCAAAGGTATGCAACCCCTAGCGTGCTCGACATCAATTCGCCGAGCGCCAGCACTTCGGCCTGCCACGGCAGGCCGTGCGCTTCGGCGCGAACGTTGGCGACCAGCGCATCGAGCCGTTCGAGCCAGTAATGGATCGGCGCGTTATCGGTCAGGCCGAGTTCGGCGAACATCGCACGATGACGTTCGACGATCGCGTCGCGTACGGCGCCGCGGCCGGACGCATCGGATGCCTCGATCAGCGCTTTGAGCTTGTCGGTGATGCCCGAAAGCGCCGACACGACGACGAGCACGTGTTTGCCGCGCTCGCGCCAGCGCTGCGCGATCGCGGCGATCTTGTCCCAGCGCTCGCGCGTGGACACACTCGTGCCGCCGAACTTCAGCACGATCCAGGCACTGCCATTGGCGTGCCCGGGCGCGGTTGGTTTGCTTGTGATGGTCACTGGGCGGGGATCTAGCGCCGCGGTTGCGGCTCTGCCGCCATTGTCCTTGTGCAGCGCAAAAAAACAAGGCGCAGGTCCGGCTGGATACGGCCGATTCGATGACACCGGGTGCGGGTGCCGCGCGCGCCGGGTGAAGCGGCGGGCGTGGCCTGCGATACTTGCAACTGCTGCCCATCGCGCCCGCACCGCCATCCCGGATCGACCCATGACCAAGCCACAGCAAACCAGCGCCTACAAGCAGGTGGACGTCTTTACGTCCGTGCCGTTTCTTGGCAACGCGCTTGGCGTGATTTTCGATGCCGAAGGTCTCGAAGCGAGCGACATGCAGCGCATCGCGGCTTGGATGAACCTGTCGGAAACCGCATTCGTGCTGCCGCCGACCCAGGCCGGAGCCGACTATCGCGTGCGCATCTTCACGCCGCGCAGCGAACTGGGCTTCGCCGGCCATCCGAGCATCGGCACCGCGCACGCCCTGCTCGAATCCGGCCGCATCGCGCCGAAAGCGCAGCTGATCCAGGAGTGCGCCGCGGGCCTGCTGCCGATGCGCGTGATCGGCGACGGCGCGCACCGCAGCATTTTCGTGCGCGCCCCGCGTGCCAGCCAGCGGCCGCACGCTGCGGTGACCGAGGCTCGCGTCGTTACGGCGCTACGATCGAGCGCCGGCACGGCACCGCGCCTCCTCGACCTCGGCCTGAGCTGGCTGATCTGCGACCTCGGCGACGAAGCGGCGGTCCGCAGCCTCGAACCGGACATGGCAGCAGTCGCCGCGCTGTGCCGGGCGACCAGCGCGGTCGGCATCAGCGTGTTCGGCCGCGCACTGAATGCGGATTACGCGCTTGCCGTCCGCGCATTCTGCCCGGCCGACGGCGTCCCCGAGGATCCGGTCACGGGTAGTGCGAACGCCGCCATCGGCGCGTACCTGCACGCCGGTGGCGGCCTTGATGCAATCGGCAACCGATATCGCGTCAGTCAGGGACGCGAACTTGGGCGTGACGGTTACGTCGACGTACGCGTCGATCGCGACTCGGGCGATGTCGAGATCGGCGGGCAGTCGATCACGTGCATCGACGGGATCATGAACCTGCCATCGGTGTGATAGACCCGCGTGGCGCCGCAGGACATGCTCTCCGTACGCGCGCGCCCCAACCGCCCACGGCACCTTCCGCCGCTTCGCACGGGCAGCAAGTGCGCGAGTACGGCCTTGTCTACGCCCCGGACATCGGATCTGGGCTAGACTTGGCCCGTTGTCGGGGACGGCGCATGCGACGCTGTCGGTGCTCACCGATACTTCGATGCGCGATCAAGCCATGGGCGCACGAAGCGCTCGACCAAGAGTTCGATCGCCGCCAGGCGACTGGCGCGCGGGCATTCGAATTGCCGGGCGCAAACCGATGAAGCTGCACCTTCCTGCCGCGATTTCCCGCTGTGATTGACGAACGCGCGCGCGAAACGTTGGCGCTTGCAGCGCGCGCGGTCGGCGTCGGCGTCCTGGTCGGATTTGCCACGTGGCTGGCAGTCACCCTGTCGCGCCCGGCAGGCGGCGTCTCGATCATCTGGGTCGCCAGCGGTGTTCTCGCCGGCATCCTGCTGACTTCGCCGTACCGAGCATGGGCCCTGTACCTGGTTGCCGCGCTCGCCGGCGAACTGCTCGCTCGCAGCATCATCGGCGACAATCCGCCGATCATCGTCGGCCGCGCGCTCGCGAGTACTCTCGACGCCGCCGTCGTCGCTTACGCATTGCGCGCCCTGGTCGGGGATGTGAGGGATCCGGAAAAGCTCCTGCGCGTTGCCGGCGTGGCCGTCGTGAGCACGGTGGTCGGCTGCGCAACCTCCGCGCTGATCGCGGCGACGACGAGCGCGGCCGCTGGTCACGCCGCGTTTGCGCCCACGTTCGGCGCATGGTTCGCTTCGCATACGCTGGGAATGGTCATTTTCGCGACCCTGACGGTAGTCCTGCGCGAGCTGAGCGCCAGAAAAATCGGGTATCGAGGCGGACGTTGGAAGTTTGCCCGCTCGATGGGCCTCGTCGCTGCGACAACATTGGGCGTGTTTGCCCAGCAGCGCTACCCGCTGCTGTTCATGATCTATCCGCCGCTGGTGTTAGGAGTATTCCGGCATCGGTTCGCCGGCTTCGCGTTCGGGGTGGTCATCGTCGTGGCTATCTCGATCGTGGCAACGGGCAGTGGAAGCGGCCCGCTGGGCCTGATCGCCGGAGCGTCGTTCCAGGAACGCACGCTGCTGCTGCAACTTTTCCTGGCCATAACCTGCCTCACGACACTGCCGGTCGCCGTCGTGCTGGCCGAACGCGGCCGCCTTGCCGCCAGGTTGCGCCAAAACGAGCGCGACTACCGCATGCTCGCAGTGCACTCGCGCGACCTCGTAGTGCACATGCGTGCCGATGGACGCCGGCTCTACATCTCGCCGGCGGTCACGGAATTGCTCGGCTGGGAGCTCGACGAGTTGCCGGAACTGGGCAGGGAACTGGTCCATCCTGATGACGCGGCCATGTTGACGGAGACGATGACCAGACTGCTGCACACCGGCGATCCCGCGAGCGTGATCTATCGCGCGAAGCACAAACACGGTTATTACGTCTGGATCGAAGCGTTGGCGCGGCGCGTGCCGAGCGCCGATCCGGCGCTTCCGGCCGAGATCGTCTATTCGGGCCGGGACATTTCCGAGCGCGTCCAGATCGAGCACGCACTTGCCGACAATCAGCGGCGGCTGCGCGCGATCACCGACAACCTGCCCGCGCTCGTGGCACACGTCGACAAGGGCGAACGTTTCACATTCGTCAACGCGCAACTTTGCGACGCGCTGGGCCGCGGCCCCGAGTCGATACTGGGGCAAGTGATGCCGGCCGTTCTGGGCTGGCGAATCTACAACGAGGTCAGGCCGCATGTGCAGGCTGCGTTGCAAGGTGAACAGGTAACCTTCGAAGCCGAACGGGGTTTCCAGGGCGAGCCGCGCACCTATCAGGCAACCTACGTGCCGGAATTCGATGACGACCGCCGCGTCAAAGGCGTGCTGATGCTGCTGTTCGATATCTCAAAACTCAAGGATGCCGAGCGCGAACTCGATTTGCTGGCGCGTCACGACAGTCTCACCGGCCTGGCAAATCGCCGGCAATTCGGCGAGCGTCTCGAGATGGCGCTGGCACGGCGAAAGCGCGAAGAGCGTCCGCTGGCACTGCTCTATTTCGATATCGATCGTTTCAAGAAAATCAACGACACGCTGGGCCATGCCGTCGGCGATGCCGTGCTTATCGAATTTGCGCGTCGACTGCAACGCAATCTGCGCGAGTCGGACCTGGCTGCACGCCTGGGCGGCGACGAATTCGTCATGATCGTCGAGGATGCCGACTCCGCCGAGGCTGCCGAGGTCGTCGCCGGCAAGATCATCGCCGCCATTCGTCCGCTCTTCAGCATCGATGCGGCGACGCTGCAAGTCACGACGAGCATCGGCATCGGCATCGCGGCGGCAGGCACGGATGCCGAAACCTTGATGCGCACCGCCGATGAGGCGCTCTACCAGGCCAAAGCAGCGGGGCGTAACACTTATCGCACTGTCGCCACTGACCAGGAAAGCTCCGGGCAATCGGCATAGGCCGCAGCCGGTCCGGAAGCTTGCGCTTCGCGTTGCGCGGCAGCGTCGCGGCGGACGATCAGCAGTCCTGAACGCAAGAGCGCACCGAACAGGGCCCGCAGCGCTCGACAGCGTGCATCGAGTTCGCCATGCTGCGTACTTCGCGATCCGGGGACTACGCGTGGCCACCGATTCGACACCATCGCCGGCAACGCCCGTCGGCTACATCCGCCGGCTCGGCGTCTGGGACTCGAGCATGATCGTCGTCGGCGGCGTGATCGGCGCCGGCATCTTCCTGAACCCCCGAATCGTCGCCGAGCGTACCGGCTCGTCCGAAGGCGTGCTGATCGCCTGGGCCATCGGCGGTGTGCTCGCGCTGATCGGGGCATTGTGCTACGCCGAACTCGGCGCGCGCCGGCCCCAAGCCGGTGGCGCTTACGTCTACCTGCGCGAAGCTTACGGACCGATGATCGCGTTCGTCTACGGCTGGATCATGCTGGTCGTGAATTATTCCGGCAGCGAAGCGGCCGTCAGCATGACATTCGCCACCTATTTCTGCAGCGCGTTCGATCTGTCCGCA